>DXHV01000039.1 GCA_019113165.1 Candidatus Desulfovibrio intestinipullorum | reverse complement strand
AGTGGCAACCGGCATATGCCGATATAAATGAGGTGCACCGACTTCTATTAGAGCTCATTGTCGCACCATGACCCTGTCTGAAATCAGGCCAGATCAGGGCGACACCTAATTTGTCAACACGCCCTAGAAGGCGTAGTTGAGCTCTTCAAAGTGGGCCCTGGGATGGGCACAGGCGGGGCAGAGCTCGGGAGCTTCGGTGCCGCGCACGAGACAGCCGCAGTTGCGGCAGCGCCACACGGTGACGTGGTCGCGCTTGAACATGGTGCCGTCTTCAATGTCCTTGCACAGCTTCAGGAAGCGCTTTTCATGGAATTCTTCGGCAATGGCGATGTTGCGCATGACAGCGGCGATTTCCGGGAAGCCTTCCTGTTCGGCCACGTCGGCGAAGGCGGGGTACATGTGGGAGTATTCCTCGTTTTCACCGGCAGCAGAGGCCTTCAGGTTCTCGACAGTGGTGCCAATCTTGCCGGCAGGGAAGCTGGCCTGGACTTCCACGTCGCCACCTTCGAGGAACTTGAACAGGCGGGAAGCATGTTCCTTTTCCTGTCTGGCCGTTTCGGCGAAGATGTCGGACACGAGAACGTAGCCTTCCTTCTTGGCCTTGCTGGCGAAGAAGTCGTAGCGGTTGCGGGCCTGGGATTCACCGGCAAAGGCGGTGAGGATGTTCTTTTCGGTCTGGGTGCCTTTCAGAGATTTCATGGTCGTCTCCCTATTGCTGTTACAGGTTGAAAATTTTCGTGACCGCTTGGTCATTTCCTCTGGAGTTATTAGTATCAATTCTCATTAGTGAAAGCAAGCCCTTTTTCCCAAAAAAATGCATTTAGGGAAAAAAAGTTGTTCCAGAGGTTGATTTCAGAGGGTGCTTGTCAGTCTTTGCAGGGAATATCAAAAAGTTGAGTGTATATACTTTCGTCCTCTTGTCCCTGGCGTACCGGCCAGGTGACGGACTGTCCTCGCGGCATCTAAGAATTGGATGACAAAACCTGGACAGGGCGACTGCTCAGAGGCCTGTGCACAGGGCGCTGCAGCCAGAGGATACACTGGCTGCACATGACGGCAGAGACGAGAACGGCTCAGCTCCACGGGCCTGTGAGTCGGGAGCTGAGCCGGAAGAGCTAGATTATCTTTGCGTCCTGCACCATCTTCACGGCACAGAACTTGCCGCACATGGCGCAGACCTTTTCGTCATGATGGGCCATTCTGCGCTTGGTCACCATTTCGGGATCAAGGGCTGCGGCCTTCATGCCTTCCCAGTCCAGGTTGCGACGGGCCGTGTTCATGGCTGCTTCCCTGGCCAGGGCTCTCGGGGTGCCCAGAGCCACTTCGCCGGCATGGGCAGCAACCCTGGAGGCCATGACGCCTGCCCGCACGTCGTCCTTGTCCGGCAGGGTCAGGTGCTCGGCAGGCGTGAGGTAGCAGAGGAAGTCCACGCCGGCCGTCACGCCGATGGCGCCGCCAATGGCACCGGCAATGTGGTCGTAGCCCGGAGAGGAGTCCACCACCAGCGGTCCCAGCACATAGAGCGGCGCTCCATGTGTCAGTGTCTTGATGGCTTCAATCTGCGTGCGCACGGCAGCAAGGCTCACGTGACCGGGACCTTCGATCATGCACTGCACGCCGTATTCCAGGGCGCGCTGCTGCAGGCGGGAGAGATTGAGGACTTCCTCGAACTGGGCACAGTCACCGGCATCGCAGCCGGCGCCGGGACGGAGGGCGTCGCCCAGGGACAGGGTAATGTTGTGTTTCAGGGCAATCTCGAGCAGGCGGTCAAAGTGCTCGATAAGGGGATTTTCCCTCTTGTTCTCCAGCATCCATCTGGCCAGCATGGAACCGCCGCGGGAGACAATGCCCATGGCACGGCTCTTTTCGGCGCCCATCCTGGCACCCTCGTAGGAGATGCCGCAGTGCACGGTCATGAAGTCCACGCCCTGTTCGGCCTGCTTGCTGATTTCGCCAAACAGTTCCTCCGGATCCATGGAGGAAATTTCCCGGCCGCTGTCCAGGATGTGCTGGCCCACGGCATAGAGCGGGACTGTGCCCAGGGGGATGGAGCTTGCTTCCAGCATGTGGACGCGGATGGTGTCCAGATCGCCTGCAATGGACAGATCCATGACAGTATCTGCGCCTGCCTGTTCGGCCACAAGCAGCTTTTCCCGTTCAAGGTCGTCATTGCTGCACAGGGGCGAGGTGCCGATATTGGCATTGACCTTGATGGAGGCCGGCTGGCCGACCAGAATGGGTTTCAGGTTCTTGTGGGCAGGGTTGCCCAGCAGGACCATGTTGCCCTTGTTCAGGGCCGCGATGATGAGGTCTTTGGAAAGGCCTTCGCGCTCGGCAAGTTCGTCGAGATGAGCGTCACAGAGCGCTTTCAGGACTGCGTTCCTGGCAAGAATATCAGACATGATGCTCTCCTGAAGAGCGTTGCAGGGCACATGCCAGGATGAAATGGTACATGCTTTCCTCCGGCAGCGTGAACTGCATCAGGTTCAAAGGGTCAGGCATTAAGCCACTCTCAGCTGCCTTTGGGCAGCTCCCCCAGCGTTACAAGGCATAAGGACCATACGGTCTGCCTGATTGAAACCCTAGCTGTTTCGTGGAAATTAGGCAAGGAATCCCTGCGTGCGGACAGACAGGAAAACGGGCTCTTCCTTTTCCCCAAAAGTGCGGCGCTGGGATATTGTATAAATGGCGGCGCAAGTGTATAGCTTCTCGCAGCTTTGCAAGAGCTGTTCTTTTTGCAGAGGTTCCTCTGGCAAAGGCCGGCAGAGCCTGCGAGGAGCATTGGGCGCCCTTGTCCTGCCCCCGTCTTCGCATGCCCTGCACCCCATTTCTCCCGCAAAGGAGAACGCTGCCGCCTTATGCTCTCGCGGTCGCCTTTTTCCTGCAGGAGAAGCCTTCTTCCTCTTGTACAAAGAGCACAGCGTTTCTCTGCCACGCATCCCCCTCTCCCCCAAGGGAAGCTTTGGGCCCGCCCAGTGCCGGGCCGGAGACTGCCGTCCTGCGCCGTACCCATATAAATAAGGTACAGGCAGCCCCAGCTGCATGGACGGTCTTTCCCTGCGGAGCGCCGTGTCCCCGAGACCTCTGCCCCTTTCGTACAGCTACAGAGAGAGTCCCCCGGCTAGTATTGCCTCTGTGTTTTGATCAAGTTGTCTGCAAAGAGACTTTAGACACGCAAGAGGTTTTATCATGAGCTATACTTCCCGCGTTATCGCAGATGTGGAACAACGCTGCGCCAGTGAGCCGGTTTTCATTCAGGCCTGCAAAGAAGTGCTTGAAACCCTGCAGCCCTTCCTGGATGCCAACCCCAAGTACGAGGCCAACGCCATTCTTGAGCGCATTGTCGAGCCCGAGCGCATTGTGCAGTTCCGTGTGTCCTGGACCACGGACAAGGGCGAACTCAAGGTGAACCGCGGCTACCGTGTGCAGTACAATTCTGCCCTTGGTCCCTACAAGGGCGGCCTGCGCTTCCATCCCAGCGTCAACCTGGGCATCCTGAAGTTCCTGGGCTTTGAGCAGATCTTCAAGAACGCCCTGTCCGGCCTGTCCATCGGCGGCGCCAAGGGCGGCAGCGATTTCGATCCCAAGGGTCGTTCCGATGCAGAAATCATGCGCTTCTGCCAGGCCTTCATGACCAAGCTTGTGCCCTTCATCGGCATGCGCACCGACGTGCCTGCCGGCGACATCGGCGTGGGCGGCCGTGAAATCGGCTACCTCTACGGTGCCTACAAGCAGCTCACCAACCGCTACGAAGGCGTGCTCACCGGCAAGAACCTGCTCTTCGGCGGCTCCCTGGCCCGTACCGAAGCCACAGGCTACGGCTGCGTCTACTTTGCCGAAAACATGCTGGCTTCCCGCGGCCTTGATTTCAAGGACAAGGTGTGCACCGTGTCCGGCGCCGGCAACGTGGCCATCCACTGCTGCGAAAAGCTCCATCAGCTGGGCGCCAAGCCCGTGACCGTGTCCGACTCCACCGGCATGGTCTACGATGCCGACGGCATTGACGTGGCCGTTCTGCGTCAGGTCAAGGAAGTGGAACATGCCCGCCTGACCCGCTACGTGGAACTGCGTCCCTCTGCCAGGTACACTCCGGCCACCGACTACGCCGCCGGCCGCCATGCCGTGTGGGATGTGCCCTGCTTTGCCGCCTTCCCCTGCGCCACCCAGAACGAAATCAGCGGCGAGGATGCCCAGGCCCTGCTGGCCAACGGCTGCCAGTGCGTGTGCGAAGGCGCCAACATGCCCTCCACCCCCGAAGCCATTGCCCTCTACCTTGAAAACGGCATTCTCTACGGTCCCGCCAAGGCAGCCAATGTCGGCGGTGTGTCC
>DXHV01000004.1 GCA_019113165.1 Candidatus Desulfovibrio intestinipullorum | reverse complement strand
ACAGCGGTCTGTGCCGAAAACAACCTTGTAAGATCGAGGCCATCACCAGATGTGCCGACACTCACGAGCCCGATGCCCCTCAGGGCAGCGGGAACGGGGAAGAGGTCTGTCGCGAACTCTGAGAGTGCCGGGATTGAGCGGGATGTTCTGCCCCCGCAGGGCAGGATTTTCCGCACGATTTGGTACTCTCTTACGGAATGAGTAGGGTCCTTGTGATTTTCGCAGGCCTGGTTCCAAATGGGCATATTGCCTGTTTGCTCCACCTCAAGCCCACAGAAAGTACAAGGATCCGAGATGGTGACAGCTGCTGGCCGAAATGTTCTGCAGAAAGCCATTTTCTCGTTCTGGGAGAGAATCCCCCGTCGTAAGACGGGGGAGCTTCAACATGGAACGCCCCGATTTGCTGATAGCGCAAATCATGAATATCGGTGATTATAACGACGTCTGTCGCATGATAGATATTGTTGGCAATGAGAGACTGCTCCATGTCCTGCAACATGCAGAAGTTGGCCAGTTTGATCCACCATCATGGTCCTACTGGCACTATCGTCTGACCGACATAAAATTGGGAGAAGTTCCCCCTATGCCTGTAAGGAAATTCCATGACTAAACGACAAATCACTGTGCCGGTAGAAATCAGGCGGCAGCCTGGTCTGAAATCCGGCGATAACATCCTGTTCCTCCAAAAGCAGAATGGAGAGAGCGTTGTCAGCAACGCCTCCGCTGCGGCCATCCAAAAAGCGCAGGCCGCCTTTGCCGGGGCTGCTGATGCACTGGGCGTATCCAGCGAGGATGATATTCAGGTGCTTGTCGACGAAGCGCGTTACGGAAAGGGACGCTAAAATGGTCTCTTTCAGGCCAAAATTCGGGGACGAGTGGTTCAGACAACTGCTCGAACTCGATGGGGGCGTTGTGGACATACCCGCAGTAATCCGAGATCTGCACCAATGTTTCGCATTCGGAGAATTGCTAAAAACGGGGGAGCGTCCCGTGAAACCTCGCACGTAAGTGCAAGATAGTTCATTAGAGTACCCACAAGCCTGCTGTGAAAATCACAGCAGGCCGATCAGCCATGCTCTTTTACGCTTTTGCCAAGCTGCGACTGAATGGATACGCTAATCCTGATGCGGCAGGTGGACTGTGCCTGACAGGCACATTGCCCCTGTCGCCTGCCGCCCTGCCGGTCTCTGCCCAGAACCAGATGGAACCATATCCTTTCTGATCCAGTCAGCAACAAACCTCTGTCCCTGTGCACATGCACTGGCGCCAGACCCAAAGCACACCAGGGAACACTGCATGCCCGAAGTCCCCACACAGACCGCCTCCGCAACCACCGCCTCCATCTGCCTCGTCATGCACAGCTTTGGCGGAGGTGGCGAGAAAATGGCTCTGCTGCTTGCCAGGGAACTGGCCAGCCTGGGCTGGAGCGTCCATGTGGCCTGCCTGCGCGCTCTTCCCGCACTGCGCGACCACATGCCCGACAAGGTCTCCCTGGCCATGCCCAAGGGTCCGGGGCTTGCCGACAGGCTGCGCTTTCTTCCCGTCCTGCTCAAGCTGACCCGTTCCTGCCAGGTCGTCCTGGGCACCCTGGAGCTGCAGAGCCTGCTTGCTGCAGCCCTGGTTGCGCCGGGACGGGCCACCGGCTGGCTGCACAAGGACCTTGCCGCCTACCTTGAGGACAGACCCTTCTGGTATGTCCGCCTGTACCGCGCACTCTGCCGTCTGGCCTTTGCCCGCTGCCGTACCGTGGTCTGTGTCAGCGACGGCATCCTCGCTTCCTGCCAGAGGCTCTGGCCAGACCTGAAAGACCGTTTCCAGCGCATCTACAATGGCCTGGATCTGGACGAGATCCATCGTCTGGCTCAAGCCCCTCTGCCAGCAGGGGTGG
This sequence comes from Candidatus Desulfovibrio intestinipullorum, assembly GCA_019113165.1. GTDB lineage: Bacteria > Desulfobacterota > Desulfovibrionia > Desulfovibrionales > Desulfovibrionaceae > Desulfovibrio > Desulfovibrio intestinipullorum. Next base: position 8,377 of record DXHV01000004.1, on the reverse strand, counting down.
CAGACTTCTTCAGCCACGAGCAGGTCGTGCTTGGCGTCGGTCGCCTGGAGCCGCAGAAGAACTTTGGCCTGCTCCTTGAGGCCATGGCCATCTTAAGGGATCGGGGACTGCAGGTGCGCCTGTGCCTGGCAGGCGAGGGGAGCCAGCGTTCACTTCTGGAAGCACAGGTGCAGGCGCTGGGCCTTGCGGGCCAGGTGCTCCTGCCAGGCTTTGTGAATCCCTGTCCCCTCATGCGCAGGGCACGAGCCCTGGCTCTCACCTCGCGCTTCGAGGGCTTTGCCCTGGTTCTGGCCGAGGCGCTGGCCCTGGGCCTGCCGGTGGTCTCCGTGAACTGCCCGAGCGGTCCGGCCGAAGTGCTGGATCAGGGGCGCTGCGGCCTGCTTGTGCAGGCCTCTGCCAGTGCCCTTGCCGACGGACTGCAAGAGGTCCTTGCCCAAAGACCCGATGCCGGAGCGCAGGCCCGGATGGCAGCCCGTGCCGCAGAGTTTGATCTTGAGCGCATCCTGCCCCGGTGGATCCGTACCCTGAACAAAGGTCTGTACTGACAAGGCCCCGGGGCCCAGTGCCCATGGACTGCCCAGGACACAAAGACAGAAGGGCAGCCCCCGGTGCAGTACAAGACAGGGCAGACAGAAGCGAAAAAGCCTCTGAACAACAGACAGGGGAAAAAGATTTTGCAAGGAATTGCAGGCAAAAAAGGGCTCACAACAAAAGCTTGTGTCCATAAGATATTGACAAGGCGGCAGGAAAGGGGAAGTACACAGGGTACTTTCCTCATCATTTCATGGAAGGAGCACGCCCTTTTGCCAGGAGAGCGTCCCCAGGGGACACCTCCTGAAGGGCCTTTTTCAGGATTGCGGGATTCACATTTTTTCAAGGAGCCAGCACAATGCGATCCTTTGCCAAATCCGACAAACTCAGCAACGTTCTCTACGATGTGCGCGGTCCGGTGGTAGATACCGCCGCAGAGATGGAAGAGAACGGCATGAAGATACTGAAGCTGAATATCGGCAACCCTGCGACCTTCGGCTTTACGGCACCCGAAGAAGTCATCTTCGACATGCGCGACGCCATTGTGAACTCGCAGGGCTATTCCGAGTCCAGGGGCATTTTCTCGGCACGCAAGGCCATCATGCAGTATGCCCAGCTCAAGAACATTCCCAATGTGGGCATGAAGGACATCTATACGGGCAATGGCGCAAGCGAGCTCATTCAGCTGGCCCTGAACGCCCTGCTCAACAACGGCGACGAAATCCTCATTCCCGCGCCGGACTATCCGCTCTGGACCGCCTGTGCCAACCTGTCCGGCGGCAAGGCCGTGCACTACATCCTGGACGAGGAGTCCGACTGGTACCCGGATCTTGCCGACATTGAGAGCAAGATTACGGATCGCACCAAGGCTCTGGTCATCATCAATCCCAACAATCCCACGGGCGCCAACTATCCCGTGGACATCCTGAAGGGCATTGTGGAGATCGCCAGGCGCCACGAGCTCATCATCTTCTCCGACGAGATCTACGACCGCCTGGTCATGGACGACGAAAAGCACGTCTCCATTGCCTCCCTGGCCCCGGATGTCTTCTGCGTCACCTTCAGCGGCCTCTCCAAGTCCCACATGGTCTGCGGCTTCAGGGTGGGCTGGATGATTCTGAGCGGCGACAAGAGCGTGGCCAGGGACTACATTGCCGGCATCAACATGCTCTCCAACATGCGCCTGTGCTCCAATGTGCCCGGACAGTCCATCATTCAGACAGCCCTTGGCGGCTACCAGAGCGTCAACGAGTACATTGTGCCCGGCGGCCGCGTCTACGAGCAGAGAAACTACATCTACGATGCCCTGAACAGCATTCCCGGCATCTCCGCCAAGAAGCCAAAGGCAGCCTTCTATATCTTCCCCAAGATTGACACCGAGCGCTTCCAGATAACCAATGACTCCCAGTTTGCCCTGGACTGCCTGAAGGCCACGCGCATTCTCTTTGTCCCTGGTTCCGGCTTCAACTGGCCCAAGCCCGATCACTTCCGCATTGTCTATCTGCCCCAGGTGGCCGTTCTTGAGGAAGCCATGGAAAAGTTTGCCAAATTCCTTTCAACCTACCATCAGCACTAGGCAGGGCTGACGCTCAGAAGAATCTGTTTGCCGGGAACTCCTGGTCCCGGAAAGGCACAAGGCGGACAGGTACCTCCATACGGGTACCTGTCCGCCTGTGTCTTTGCAAAGGCCCCATGCCCGGCAGGGCGCCTGCCTGCAAAACGTCTAGAGGGACACAAAGGTGTCGTGGGGAATGTTGTCCGTGATGTGCTTGAGCCATTCCGGCATGCGCACGGGCTTGCCACTGGCATCTGCTGCGGCGTGCTGTGTCATGCCCGTGACCAGGATGCGGTCTCTGGTCTCGTTGGTGAGTTCGTAGGTGAAGGTCAGGGACGCACGGCCCCATTCGGAAATGGCGACCCGGCAGTGCACGACATCGTCAAAGCGGGCCGGAGAGCGGTAGCGGCACTGCACCTCGCGCACGGGCAGGTAGATGCCGCGCTCTTCCACAACATTATAACTGAATCCTGATAATCTGATATAGGCATCTCTGGCCCGCTCGAAGATGTGCAGGTATTCGGCATAGTAGACAATGCCCATGGTATCGGTCTCGCCATAGGAGATACGGTGTCCGAGCCAGATCCAGGGGGCAGGGAAGGTTGCAGAAAGGGACATAGGGCTTATCCTGGGAAAAGAAGTGAGGGAGAAGCTGGGAAGCTGTCAGGAAGATGCGTCCCCTGCAGGGACGTTTTCGGCAGTGATGTCCTTCGGGCAGCTGGCCTGGTAGAGGGAATACCAGCGGGTGTACTCCCAGCAGGCTGTGTGGATCATGTCCAGCAGACTGGTGGCCGTGCCAAAAAGGGAGGAGGGCGGCCTCGAGGCATCGGTCATGGCTTCGAGGCTGTCAAAGAGCTCAAGGCAGATGCGGGCCATGCTCCTGAGGGTCTGGGTAAAGGAGGCAAGCTCCCTGTGCAGTTCGCCGGCCGTCAGGGGCTGCACCTGCGGGCCAGGAGTTGAGGACACGGCCGGAAGGCTCTGGCAGGAGCCCAGCAGGTCCTGACTGAGCGCGCCCACGAGCAGGATGTAGTTGTGGGTGCGCAGCTCCAGTTCCCGCAGCTGTTCCCTGGACAGGGCTCCTTCCTCGCACAGCATCATGGACTCGCGCAAAAGCTGGCTGCAGGCCGTCAGAAAGGCCCCCAGGGGCACGTAGCCTTCCCGGCAGGGTTCCGGATTGGGCATTCTGGAAAAGAGATCCTCAAGCTCCGGCCTGGTCAGGCCAAAGCAGGCACACAGGCCGGCAATCTCAGCCAGAAGCGATCCGTGTTCGTGCTGGAAATCTACGCTGGTGACGCCTATGCGCATCTGCATGGGCTTTTCTCCTTCCGGGGTACTTGTGCGACTGAAGAGTCGGGCGACCTGGTCCTGAACATGGGAAACAGGACCTGCAAAGAACTACTTCCCGCATCGTCCCTTGTCAAATGAGAGATGGAGAGAAACAAGGAAGAGCAGGGGCGCTGCCCGGGCACAAGCCTTCCGGTGTGCGATATGCCAGGGGCGTACAGGACAGACGTCTGGCACGCTGACAGGCAACAGGCAAGAGGAGTACGGCGCGCATATATACTAAGGATGCAGGTCTGGCAGGAGACGCGCTTCTGGCCCTGTGTTCTGTCCCGATCTTGCCCTCGTCCCTGCTGCTCCCGTGCGGCCCTGAGACCACAGGACATCAGAACGCTGTGACAGCATGATACCAGGAGGCGCAGGCAGGTCCAGACAAGACGGTTGCCGCCGGGGCAGGACATTCACCAAAAAGAGACAAGACGTACACCATTCGCTGCACAGTCTGTCTGATCCATATGGCGCAACCTGCTCCAAAAAATCACCAAAAGAATCGTCTCAAACTTCAAGTTGAATTGGTGCACACTTCAACCAGTCTTCAAGCGGACCCGGAACAGGACCTGAAGTTCCACTGCAGGGACAGATCTGTTCCCTTGCGGCATCTCCGGACACATCCAGGCAGGGACCGACGCTATCTCTTGGATATATCCCTGTATTTTCGCTGTATTCCCCAATTTGGGCTGCTACGGTGCACCATTCTTCAGCCTGAAATTGTCAGGTCGTTTTGGCGCAAGGGGCTCACTTCTTCATCTGCTGCTTGAAATGTGCACCATTGCACCGGTGACTTGAAGTGCTGCTTATGGTGCACATGGTTTCGGGGACAGCAGGACGGACATCTTCTGTCTTTATGCACCAATTAACAGTATAAGCTTGCACCAAAAGACCAGCAAAAAACGGCACAAATCCCCTTGGCTTCCGGCCCGGCGCAAGGCAGCCCCGGGGGCACTGGCAGGACGAGTGGATCCCGGGACGATGCTGTCTGGTGATTCCTGGAGATTTGTCCGGTGACTTGTCCAGGGCGCGGAGAAAACAGCGACGCCTTGCGGCCAGGCAGGCCCGGTCAAGCGATTTCCACCAAATCGTCTCTGGCATTTTGTCCCCGGCACATTGTCTTCGCCAAATCGCCCGCACCACAACATCCAGCCAAATCCTTTCCGGGCTTGCCAGAGCCACAGGGAAAGCGTAGGGCTTCGGAAGATGTTGTCCAATGGGGCAAGGCGGCACTGCAGGCCAGTGCGCCGTACCCCAGGTCCCCATTTTGTCCCTTTGGTTCCCGGGCCCTGGCTTTTCCGGGAACCAAAGGGACACATTCGTGCCTTGCACCAAGGATGATTGTATGCAGATCCCCGTTTCCCTGATTCATTTCTCACCCACCGGCAATTCCCGCACCGTTGCGCAGACCATGGCTGCCGCCATAGGCGAGGTGAAGGACACCCTGGATCTCACCATGGAAGCAGAGCCTGAAAAGGTCTGTGCAGCCGAAGACTTTGTGATTGTGGCAGCTCCTGTCTATGGCGGCAGGGTGCCCCAGGTTGCCATGGAGCGTCTGGCCCGTGTCCGGGGCACGCAGACGCCCTGCATTGTGGCCGTGACCTTCGGCAACAGGGACTATGACGATGCCCTGCTGGAACTGGCCGACTGGGCCGCAGCGCACGGCTTTGTGGTGAAGGGTGCCTGTGCCGTGGTCGGCCGCCATACCTTTGGTGAAATTGCCACCACACGGCCCGACAGTGCGGACCTGGCCCAGTGCGAGGACTTTGCCCGCAGGGCCCTTGCCGGTGCGCCCCTGGCCCTGGAGACAATTTCCGGCAACCGTCCCTACAAGGAAGGCGGCAAGGGCGGCAAGTTCCGTCCCACGACCACCGAGGCCTGTACGCACTGCGGCCTGTGCGTGCGGTCCTGTCCTGTGCAGGCCATTGCCGGAGACTGCTGCACCATTGCCGACACCTGCATTTCCTGCTTCCGCTGCATCCGCTCCTGTCCTGTTCAGGCCAAGGAATGCGTGAGCGAGGACTACAAGGCCTTTGCGCCCATGTTCACCCAGAAGCTCGCTGCCCCTCAGGAAAACAAGTTCTTCCTGCAGAGCCAAGAGTAGACAGGCACAAGACAGGCCGACAGGCGACAAGGGAGAGCAGAGCAGACAGGGATTCCTTTCGGGTCCCGCCGCCCCTTGCTCTCCCTTTTTTTGTGCATGGACTCCTTTTCAGGGCAACAACGAACCTTGCGCCCCAAAAGGCAGGCCTGCCAGGCCGTCAGACACACTGCCGGGAGAGCACCAGAGAGGCCCGTCCGAGCCTCTGGCAGGAGCCTGTCCTGCGCAATCCTGCACGATGCAGAGTGTTCAAGTCACTGCGATTAAAGACTATTCTTTTGCGCCCTCAAAGTATCACTGTATGCGTATATTTTGTTTGCATTTATCTTGTCTATATCCGTACATCCATATATCTTCAAACAGAGATATCTGATCTGCTGTATATACACCAATTTTTCGAAGCAATTTTTCACCAATTTGGTAATTCCGATCTGTTTTGCACCAATAAATACACTCTTCGTGATGCCTTCCTTTTGATGCACAGCCCGGAGAACCTGCCAAAACCAGCCTTTGCATCAGCCTGGACACGTCATTTGCAAACATGCACCAGTTCATGCACCACTGGAAGCTTCCCCTTCAGTTTTCTGTCATCATTACGTTTTTCCATGACGGCACGACCTGAATAAAGCAGGCCCCCGACGCCTGATCAGACCTCTGCGCTGCCTTGTGATGCATGTTCCCCAAACAGGACAAAAGGACAGAGGCCTGTCCCTGGAGAAACGAGACGAGCTTTCCCTGTCTGAGCTTGCACGTGAAGCCTGAGGCCCCTTGCGTCAGGGCCTGGAGACACTCTTCATGCTGGCCTTGTACCAGGCCCGTGCCAGTCCTTGTGCCAGGTCCATATACATTAGAGAGAAAGGCCGTGCTGCCCCCCATGAGCTCCCGTATGAACTGCCTCATGAACTCTCGCAGAGGAATCGGTCCAGGTGTTGCCTGTGTCCCTGGGGCGCAGCCCCGGGTGTCGTCCAGGGCTGCAGGGAGGAGCTTCTCGGCAGGGACAGACAACCGGCTCAGGCCCTTGTCCTGCACACGGCTCTTCCGGCCCAAAGCCCCTCACGCACGCTCCTGCCGTTTTCCCTGTCTGCGCCAGGTGTCCCAGGGACTGTCCAAAGGGTTGTCCCTGGGCTTGCCCTCAGTCCCTGGACACAGAAGCCCATGACAGAGCTTAGCGAACAGGCACAGGGCACAAAGTCTGGAGCGTGGGGACAGAATGGGGCGAGACGGAGCCAGAGCCTGAAGCATTCGTGCAAAAAAAGCCTCAGGCTTCGCTCAGCATGTCCCTGTGCAGATGCCCCGGGGCAAGCTCAGGCGGCTCTGCATCTGCGGCCCTGAGCAGGACGTCGGAGAGAGCCTCAAGGCCTCATGTATTCCCATGTCCGACATTCCTTGAGCAGGTCAGGGAGAACGGACAGAATGGTTTTCGCATCGCCACGGCGTTCGCTCAATGGCCTTTGTCAGTGAGTTTTGCGGAAAACGAAGCGGCGGGTAGTCGCAGGGAGCAGAAGCCCGTCTCAACACAAAGGCACAGCCATGAGGAGCCCATCATGAAAGAAGCCTATCCTGCCGCCCTGGTCAGAGAAGACGACAACAGCGGCTACTCCGTGTACTTCCCCGATATCGAGGCCCCTTCCGGCGGATCAACTGTCGAGGAAGCCCTCTTCTATGCCGGAGAAGGCCTGTGGGCCGGACTTGAGATCCTGCAGGAGCAGGGCCGATCCTTTCCCGTGCCGAGCACCCTGGACGAGACCAGGGCGCATGTTCACAGTGTGCGCACCCTGGCCGAACTGCCCTGTCCCGACGACATCCTGTACGTGGAGATTCCGGTTCCGGACGAATTCAGAGACAGGTTTCGAGAGGATTGCCGCACAGCCTGCCTGTAGCCTGCGGGCGACCTGACGAACAGGCAGGCGGACAGCAAGGGCCCAGTCCACAGGGGCAGCTGGGACAGACACGGGCCCAGGGACGCAGGCACGCGCAGCCACACGGCCCGTGCGCAGGCACCTGAGGCCTGTCTCCTTCCTGTGACAGCCAGGGACGAACCAGGATGAATGAGCGTCTGGCCCTGGCTTCCCTGCTTTCCCGGGCTTTCTCAGGCTCTCATGGCCCCTGGTCAGGCCTTCCGTGCCGCATCAATACTTGGCCCGGACGTTTTCGCAGAGCACAGAGGGCCCTGGAGAGGGCGGAGGAGAGAGGGTGGTCAGCCCCGGGCAGGGCCGGATCAGAACCGGGCCAGACAGACCGGATCCGGGCATAGTCTGCCGGAATCACAGGACAAGGATCCGAACAGCCGGCAGGCCGGCAACCAGGTCCGGACGGGCTGTGCTCATTTTTTTTGAAAAAAATGCAGATTTTTGTTGACAGGCAGGGTGCACAAGCGTAGAAACGCACCTCGCGCCGCCTGACAGAGGCTGGACGAACACAACGACAGGGCGAGTAACTCTTCGGAATGTTCCAATAAAATCTGTCCGCCGGACTCTGCATGAAGATGACCACACGTCATTTGCCATGCAGGACCTGCCAGCCTTTTGGATTCTGGCTGCGAAAAAAATTTTCGCAGAAAGTTGAAAAAAGTGCTTGACAGGGCGGGAAACAAAGTCCTATAAGGGCGTTTCTCGCGACTGAGAAGAGCTTCACGCTTTTGACCACATTCTGACAAAATGTGACAAAATGAAAAAAAGTTCTTGACAGTCGCATGACAAAAGGGCATAAAGCCCAACGCCGCTTGAAACGGCGGCACGCTTTGTTCATTGACAATTGAAGAGCGAATGGGAAGAAGAACTTTGAGATTCTGATTTCTGTTCTGATTTTATCAGGACGGAGATCTTTGCACAGATTTGAACTGGAGAGTTTGATTCTGGCTC
>DXHV01000038.1 GCA_019113165.1 Candidatus Desulfovibrio intestinipullorum | reverse complement strand
CATACGAAGTCGAAGGCTTTCGTCTTTTTGACAAGGTCCTGTGCGAGGGGTACGTCGGCTTCATCCTTGGTCGGCGCACGAGTGGCTACTTCAAGGTCTGCACACTTGGCGGGACTGTCCTTTCAACGAGTATCCACTGCAGAAAACTGCGTCTCCTGGAACGACGCACAACCTTTTTAACCGAAGTACGATACGGAGGCGGCGCCTCCTCCCCCAGGTGACCCTGGGGGTATCCGCGCCGATTTTTGATGAAACTTACACCTTCCTCCCGACCCGAAGACGACATGCCCGCCCCTCAGCCAAAGAGCGAACCGGCAGCCGAACAGCAGGACGCACAGGAACAGCCGGCACAGCCCAAAAGACGCCGCAATCTCTTCGGTCTGCTGCTGCGCTGGTGCCTGGGCCTCATCCTTGCCGTTGTGGCCATAGGCACGGCCGCAGGCTTCTTCCTCTACAACTGGGTTTCCAGGGATCTGCCGGATCTGTCGCGCATTCTCGAGTTCAAGGCGCCCCAGGCAACGACCATACTGGCCAGAGACGGATCCCTCCTGGGCACGCTCTACCACGAAAAGCGCTTTCTCATTACCCTGGACGACATGCCCAAGTATCTGCCCATGGCCTTTCTGGCCATTGAGGACAGTGCCTTCTACCAGCACCCGGGCATCAATCCCCTGGCCATCCTGCGTGCCTTCCTGGTCAACTTCGAGCGCGGCACCAAGAGCCAGGGCGGCAGCACCATCACCCAGCAGATAGTCAAGCAACTCCTGCTCTCCTCCGAGCGCAGCTACATACGCAAGATGAAGGAAGCCATTCTTGCCACCCGCCTGGAGCGGGAACTGAGCAAGGATCAGATCCTCTCCCTTTACCTCAACTACATCTATCTCGGTCAGCACTCCTACGGGGTGGAGGCTGCGGCCAGGACCTACTTCGGCAAGAATGCCGCCAATATCACCCTGGCCGAAGCAGCCCTCATAGCCGGCATGCCTCAGGCTCCGAGCCGCTACAATCCCTTCCGCAATCCCACGGCTGCCAAGAACAGACAGATGGACGTGCTGCAGCGCCTGCGCACCCTGCAGTGGATAAGCGAGGAAGAATACCAGCAGGCAGTCAGCGAGCCCCTGGTCTACTGGAGCATGCCGGACAATGTCTCCGGCCCGAGCCAGTGGTATTTCGAGGAAGCCCGCCGCCTGCTCATCGAATTCTTCACCGAGGGCAACTTGAAGGCCCTGGGCGTCGAGACCAACCGCTTTGGCGAGGACTATGTCTACGAGGCCGGACTGACCGTGCAGACGGCCATGGATCCCCTGCAGCAGAGCCTGGCAGGTCAGGCCCTGCGGTCTGGACTTGAGACCATTGACAAGAGACAGGGCTGGCGAGGCGCCGAGCGCCACTTCGCCTCCAGGGCCGAACAGCAGGCCTTCCTGGACAAGAGGAAGTTCGAGCCAGGCGACCTTGCCGGCGGACAGTGGGTCCAGGCCCTGGTCACTGCCGTCACTGCCAAAGAAATCAAGGTGGCCCTTGGCAACAACTATATAGGTGTCATTCCCTCCTCCAACTTCAGCTGGGCCAGGCACAGATCGAGCCTTGCCCCCAAGGCCCGCGCCCGCAGCATCGTGCGCGAGGGCGATGTCATCTGGGTCAGCCTTGACGAAGGAAAGAAGAAGCCCGCCAGGACCGCAAAGAAAAGCGGCAAAAAGCAGGAGGCAGCTCCTGCAGAACCTGCCGAGCAGACGATCACGCCTGGCAGGGAAATGGTGCTCACTCTGCAGCAGCAGCCTCTTGTCCAGGGGGCCCTGGTCTCCATCGAGCCCCAGAGCGGTGACGTGGTGGCCCTCATCGGCGGCTACCAGTTCGGCAACAGCCACTTCAACAGGGCTACCCAGGCACGACGCCAGCCCGGGTCCAGCTTCAAGCCCATTGTCTACTCCACGGCTCTGGACAACGGCTTCACGCCCACGTCCTCCGTCCTGGACGCGCCCATAGAATACGTCATTCCTGCCACGGGCGAGGTCTGGCGCCCCAGCAACTTCGAAAAGAGCTACAAGGGCGAAATGCCCCTGTACATGGCCCTGACCCTGTCCAGGAACACGCCGACCGTGCGCCTGGCCCAGGCCGTGGGCATAGACAAGGTCATTGAACGGGCCAAGATGCTCGGCCTTGAACCCAACTTCCCCCAGGTGCTGGCCGTCAGTCTCGGTGCCGTGGGGGTCTCTCCCCTCAACATGACACAGGCCTACACGGCCTTTGCCAATGGCGGTCTTGGCGTGCGCCCGCGCATCATTACCTCCATCAGGGATGCCAGGGGCAGGGAGCTCTACAGGCAGGACGTGGAGCACTGGCAGGCCGTCTCGCCCCAGAACGCCTACCAGATGACCATGCTGCTCAGGAGGGTTGTCGAAAACGGTACCGGCCGCAGGGCCTTCATTGAAGGCAGGGCCATTTCCGGCAAAACGGGCACAAGCAATGACACCAGGGACACCTGGTTTGTGGGCTACACACCCTATCTGTGCACAGGGGTCTACGTGGGTTACGACCAGATGCACTCCCTGGGCAGCTGGGAGCAGGGCGGACGCACGGCAGCTCCGATCTTCCGCGCCTACAGGGAAAAGGCTGATCAGGCCTATGAAAGCAGTCCAAAGGAAGTTCCCATGCCCGAGGGTATTACCATGGTGGACGGCCTGCCCTTCCTGACCACGCAGACAGGCCCGGGGCTTTCTGCCGTGGACGGCGCAGTACCCGGTGCGGATCCCAGTCTGCCCGTGGATACGGGCGAGGACAGCGAGTTCCTCCTGAGGCAGATGTTCTGATGCGGTGTGCAGGAAGACGTGCACACGCCTTCCTGCACGCGTTTCTCACCCCAAGATTTTTCAAAAGGATTCCTATGATCCCTTACGGTTCCCTTGTCCTGTGCGTTACGCCCAAGGGCAAACGCTCCCTGAAGCGTCTGGTCAGCGGAGAAGTCTGGCACAGCCAGGACGGTACCCTTGCGGCCGACGATGTCGCCAAGGCCAGCTTTGGCGACTGCATTACCACAAGCCTCGGACGTCCGGTCCAGATACTGGCCGTCACCCTGCAGGACCTGCTCAAGGGCATCAAGCGGCAGACACAGATCATCTATCCCAAGGATGTGGCCTATATCTGCCTGAGGCTTGGTGCTGGTCCAGGACGCACCATCTGCGAAGCCGGCTGCGGTTCCGGCGGTCTTACCCTGGCCCTGTCCTGGTTCTGCGGCCCCACCGGCAGGGTGGTGAGCCATGACGCCCGCGAGGAATTTGCAAAGCTGGCCCGCAGAAACCTGGACTGGGCAGGCCAAGGCAGCAATGTCGAAATCCACGTCCAGGACGTGGCCAACGGCTTCTGTGTCACCGAAGCCGATGCCCTGTTCCTCGATGTGCGCACGCCCTGGGAGTATCTCGACCAGGCTCTGGCAGCCATCCGTCCCGGAGCAACCTTAGGCTTCCTTTTGCCCACGGTCGTTCAGGTGAGTGAACTGCTCAAGGGACTGGAACGCGGTCCCTTTGATCACATCGAGGTGCAGGAGCTGCTCCTGCGCGACTGGAAGCCCCTGGCAGACCGGCTGCGCCCGGCAGACCGCATGATTGCCCACACGGGCTTCCTCGTGTTCTGCCGCCATCAAATCCGCAACAGGGAGTTTGATGAGCTGCGCCCCAAGGGAACAAGGGAACGCAAGCAGCAGGCAGCCCTGGAAGAGCGGCTTGGTTTGCTTGACGAGTAACCCCCTGCCTAGTATACGACAAGAGTACGTTACAAAAGGAACAAGGGTCGGATATCCATGCAAATTCTCAATGGGTAACAGAGACTAGTACTGTGCAATTTCTTGAAAATTTGCAAATATCTGCCATTGTTCCTTTTTTCACGTTTTTTTGCATTGCAGAGTCTGCGGACTGTTTTTTTCTGAGGAGCATGTCACTTGGAACGGCAAAAAATCTGTGTCGCCGGAGGTGGCAGCTGGGGCAGTGCTCTGGCCCATCTGGCTGCCTGTAACGGCCATGAGGTCACGCTCTATCTGCGTGACGAAAAAGTATGCACAGCCATCAATACGCAGCATGAAAACACACATTACCTTCCGGGGCTTCGTCTGCACGAGGGGGTGCGAGCCTCCACGGATCCTGCTGTGCTCTCCACCTCCCTGCTTATCCTTGCCATTCCCTGTCAGCAGCAGCGCTCCTTCCTCGGACTGCACGGTTCACGCCTGACGCCAGGCTGCACCATCCTCAACGTGGCCAAGGGCATAGAGGATGTCAGTGGCTGCACGGCTTCACAGTTCCTGCCAAGCGTTCTGGAAGGGCATGCCTTCACCTATGCCGTGCTCTCCGGCCCCTCCTTTGCCAGGGAAGTGCTGGAAGGCCAGCCCACGGCTGTTGTCATTGCCAGCACAGCCATGGATCGGGCCGAACACATGCAGGACCTGCTCTCCTCGGCCTGCTTTCGCTGCTACACCTCCACGGATGTCCTGGGAGTCGAAATAGGCGGTGCCGTCAAGAACGTCATCGCCATTGCCGCCGGCCTGTGCGACGGCTTGAGCATTGGCACCAACGGCAGGGCCGCTCTGCTGACCCGGGGACTTGCCGAGATAAGCCGCCTGGGCGTGGCCCTGGGAGCCAGGGCCCAGACCTTCATGGGTCTGTCCGGCCTGGGCGACCTTGTTCTCACGGCCACGGGCAGCCTCTCGCGCAACCGCACCCTGGGACTTGCCCTGGGACATGGCCAGAGCCTGGAAAAAGCCTGCCAGGAAATCGGCATGGTGACCGAAGGCGTCAAGACCGCCTTTGCCGTCAGCAAGCTTGCTGCCCGTCTCAACGTGGCCGTGCCCATCACCGATGCCGTCTGCGCCATCCTGAACGGAACCCTGACGGCCCGCGAGGCCAGCAGGCAGCTCATGACCCGCAGTCTGGGTCAGGAATAATGGGCAACGGGCAGGGCTTGTCAGCAAGGACAGCCTCTCGGCGCACCCTGCCCGGGTATCGCACACCGTACTCCTGTCCCGCCGGCATCCGTCTTCTCCCGGCCCGACAACAGTCCAGCATCATCCATAGACCGCAAACTTCTCTCTGGCCTCCTTTCCCTGTCTTTTTTCTTTTATCCTTCCTGCGTTTGTCCGTTCAACGACTGTCCATTCAACTGAACCAGAATATGTACTGAGTCATCACGATTTCGGGGGGAAATCTATGTCCATATTCACCTCCGTCATGCTGTTCTTCAGTGTCTGTCTGCTCATTGCAGGCACAGTGCTGAGCGTTATCAGCCATGACAAGTTCAAACCACTCATATGGCGTGGCGGCATTCACGACCTGGGCCTTGCCTGTCTCGGCCTTGCCTGTCCAAGTCCCATGGGACCAGCAGGCTTTGTGCTCTACCTGGGCTTCCAGCTCGTTGTCCGCGCCCTGGCCCTCAGCACCCTTGAGACGCTGAAACCAGCCCAGCTCGCCCACGCCACGGGCAGCGACCTCTGGGCATTACGCGGTGTCGGCCGCTCGGCCCCCATTGTGGGCAAACTCTTCGCCTTTGCCCTGCTGGCCACGGTCGGTGGTTCGGTCTTCTTCGTGCCTGAGGGGCGCTTCCTCATTGCAGCAGCCTCTGTGACTCAGGTTCCCGGAGTTCCGGAGTATTTCTACATCATGCTGCTTGCTGCAGCCACGGGCACGATTCAGGTCTGGCTGGTTTCCCGTGCCGCCTGTGTCGTGCTCTTCGACGATCCCCAGCATCAGTACTTTATTGAGGACACGCCGTCCCAGAAGACTCTGATTCTCACGGTGGTCGCCTCCCTGATGTGCATCTTCAAGACGCCGCTGCTGACCCTGATGGGCGTCCTCTTCGGCTTCACGATGCACCATTCCGCTCCGCACATCTCCAGCACCATCCTCTACCTCACGGCCTTTGCAGTGGCCATCTGCTTCTGGCTCTATGTGGAACGCGTGGCCATAGGTATTGCACTGGCCGGTTCCGTGATCGCCCTGCTCTCGGTCTTCATTGCCTCCACCACGGCCATGTCGCACATGTTCCTCGTGCTGGTCAGCATTGGCTGCGTCATCATCTGCCTGTACTCCATCGGATACATGGCCCATGACAAGCATCGTGCCTGGTACTGGTTCTTCCTGCTGCTCACCTTCTCGGCCCTGGCAGGCATTGTGTCCTCGGACAGCGTGGCCGACATCTACGGCTACGGCTTCTGGGAAATGATGACCTTTGCCAGCTTCATCCTGGTCGCCCATGAATCCAACCGCACGGCCAGGAGCGCTGCCGTCAAATACTTTGTGATGTGCTGCGGCGGCGCCCTCTTCATGCTGCCCGGCATCATCCTGCTCTCCTCGGATGCAGGTCAGATCCGCGCCATCTCCGTGGTGGCCCCCGTTGCCTGGACCGGCATGCAAACCCTGACCTCCTCCTGGGGTCAGATTGCCCTCATTCTCTGCGTGGCCGGCTTTGGTACCAAGGCCGGTGTCGTTCCCCTGCACTTCTGGCTTCCCGACGCGCACCCGGCAGCTCCGAGCTCCGTGTCCGCCCCTCTGTCCGGCATCATTACCAAGATGGGCTTCTTCGGCATTGCTGCCGTCGTGGCCGGGCAGGCCGGTCCCTACCTCTCCTCCATGCCCGGCTACTTCGGTCTGTCCTGGTACAGCACAGGCATGGTCCTGGTAGGCACGGTCACGCTCTTTGTGGGTGAAATCTGCGCCCTGCGCCAGCAGGACATCAAGCGCATGCTGGCCTATTCCACCATCGGCCAAATCGGTGAAATCACCATTACCCTGGGCCTTATCACCGTCCTGGCCACAACGGCCGCCTTCTACCACATTCTCAACCACGCCATCATGAAGGATCTGCTCTTCCTTGGAGCAGGTGCCCTCATCCTGAGCTCCGGTTCGCGCAAACTCTCCGACTTCAGGGGAGCCTGCAGCCAGATGCCCGTCACCTGCACCTGCATGCTGATAGGCATCCTGTCCATCATGGGCCTTCCCCCGTTTGCTGCCTTCTACAGCAAATTTGCCATGATCTCCGCTGCCGTGGCCTCTGGCCATGTCAGCATCGCCGCCGTGATCCTCATCGGTTCGCTCATTGGCGTTGTCTACTATACGCGCATTCTCAATGTGCTCATCTTCGAGAAGCGTCCTGCCGATGCCCCCAGGCTCAGTGATCCGCCGGTCACCATGCAGGCCGCACTGATTGTCCTGGCAGCAGCCTGCCTGCTCTTCGGCTTCATGCCCACTGTTCCCTACGAGCTCGCCGCTGCAGCCGCTGCGCTCTGCTCCAACGTTGGTGAAGCCCTGCCGGCCGCCTCGCTCGTCATTCCCTGGCCGTCCTACGTGGTTCTTCCCATCATTGGTGCCCTCATTCCGGCCCTGTTCATGAAGAACCGCCGCCTGAGCGGCTGGTCCAGCGTCTGCGTACTGGCCCTGACCAGCATTGTCGCCCTGTTTGCGGGCGATGATCTGGATCATCTCTCCCATGCCTTTGCCGTGCTGGCTCCCGCCCTGGGCGCCCTGAACATGGCCTATGCCATCGGCTACATGGAACACAGCCACACCCAGTGGCGCTTCTACTGCATCTTCACGGCCATGTGCGGCGGCCTCGTCGGCATGGCAGCCAGCTCCACTCTGTTCAGCTTCTTCGTCTTCTGGGAAATCATGAGCTCCTGGACCCTCTACATGGCTCTGGCCCATGAAGGCGACAAGCTCTCCCTGCGCGAGGCTGGCAAGTACTTCCTCTTCAACATCGCCGGCGCCAGCTTCATCTTCGTGGGCGTGTGCGTCATCGGCGGCGGCGCCAGCATGACGGCCTTCGGCACGGATCTGCAGTGGATTACCACGAGTCCCGCGCTCATGCCCCTCGGTCTGGCCCTGCTGGCCATCGGCTTCGTGATGAAGGCCGCCCAGCTGCCCATCCGCATTGACTGGCAGATGCATCCTGCCGTGGCTCCCACCCCGGTGTCCGGCTACATCTCCTCCATGCTGCTGAAGAGTGCCATCATCGGTCTGTGCAAGCTCTTCCTGATCCTCGGTCAGGGAGCCCCGGCCCTGTACAGCGTCCTTCAGTCCAGCTTCATCATGTGGATTGGCGGCATCACCATCGTCCTGGCCGCCCTGCAGGCCATGCGCAGCGATCAGGTCAAGCTGGTCTTCATCTATTCCACGGTGAGCCAGATAGGCTACATGGTCCTGGCCATTGCCGTGGCAGGCTATGCCCTGGCCACCAATGCCTCTGCGGCCCTCGGCCTGAGCGGCAGCCTCCTGCATCTTGTGAACCACGTCTTCTTCAAGGACCTGCTCTTCCTTGTCTGCGGTGCCCTCATGTTCATGACACACCGCGAGTACCTGAGCGATCTTGGCGGACTCGGCCGCAAGATGCCCTTCACGATGACCATGTTCTTCATAGCCGGCCTCTCGGTCGTGGGCATTCCGCCCACGTCGGGCTTCAGCTCCAAGTGGATCATCTACCATGCCCTCATGCAGGCTGATCAGCCCATCCTGGCCCTGCTCTCCCTCTTCGGCTCCGTGCTGACTCTGGCCTACATCGCCAAGTTCATGCATGCCGCCTTCCTCGGCCAGCCCAACCCGGCCCTGCAGGAAATCCATGACCCGCCCTACATCATGCGCGTGCCCATGTTCCTTCTGGCTGTCGGCTGCGTTGTCACGGGCATCTTCCCTGGTGTCATGCTCACGCCCATCAGCAGCATCGTTGCCCAGTTCCACATTCCGCCCATTCCTTTCACTCTTACAAGCATAGGCAGCGGTGCCACCGGATGGAATCCCGGCATCATGCTTGTCATCATGCTGGCACCCTTTGCCTTCGGCTGCTGGGTCATCCGCCGCTTTGTGCGTGTGCGCGAAATTGACGTGCACAACTGTGGACGCGAACCCGAAGACGCAACCCGCCGTATGCGTCCTTCCAGCGTGTACGGGGCTCTGCCTGCCTTCCTGCGCTCCATTCCCCACAACGTCGTTCAGGATAAGGAGAAGTAGCCATGAGTGACATTCTCTGGGCATTGTTCCATGTGTGCGTCTTTCCCGGAGGCCTGTTCGCCCTGGGGTTTGCGCTCTTTCTCAAGGGCCTGGACAGGCGCATTGTGGCCCGCTTCCAGCGTCGTGTGGGTCCGCCCCTGATTCAGCCCCTGCTGGATATTGCCAAGCTCCTCACCAAGGAGACGCTCATCCCCAGAACAGCCTGCAAGTCCATGTTCATGATGGCTCCTGTCATCGGCATGACCGGCATGGCTGCCTGTGCTGCCTTCATTCCGGTACCCGGCGTCTTTGACGGCATGTACATGATGGGCGACCTGCTGGTGCTCTTCTACCTTCTGCCGGTTCCGGCCATTGCCATCATGCTCGGCGGCTCGGCCTCAAGCTCGCCCTTTGGTGCCATCGGCTTTTCCCGCGAAATGCTCATCATGCTGAGCTACGAACTGCCCCTGCTCATGATCCTGCTCACTGTGGCCATGATCACCGGCAAGGCCACAGGGCTTGGCACGGCAGATTTTTCGCTGCTCAATATCGTCCAGTATCAGATCAACCACGGTCAGTTCGGACTCAATCCGCTCATGATTCCGGCCTTCATCGCCTACCTGATGTTCCTGCCCGGCACCATGGGCGTGCCTCCTTTCGACATTGCCGAAGCGGAAACGGAAATCCTCGAAGGCCCCATGCTTGAATACGGCGGTCCCCTGCTTGCCCTGTTCCAGATAGGGACAGCGTTCAAGACCTTTGTCGTGCTGGGCCTGGGCGTCATCATGTTCTTCCCCGGTTGCCTGGGAGACTTCTGGCTCGTGAACCTCATCTGGTTCATGGTCAAGTGCCTGATCCTGATGTTCTTCTCCATTTCCCTGCTGCGCGCAGTCACTGGTCGTCTCCGCATCGATCAGGCAATGATGTTCTACTTCAAGATTCCCGCAGTGCTGGCCTTTATCAGCCTTGTGCTGGTAATGATTGTGTAAGGAGTTTACCGTGAGCTTAGACACTCTTTTGAAAAAGGCGTCTGTCCGCTCGCCATGGCTGTTCCGCATCAACGCCGGCTCCTGCAACGGGTGCGACGTTGAGCTCGCCACAACGGCGCTCATTCCCCGCTATGACGTCGAGCGGCTGGGCTGCCACTATACGGGCTCGCCCCGTCAGGCGGACATTGTCCTGGTCACAGGTCCTGTCACGGTCCACATGCGTGACTACGTCCTGCGCGTCTGGAATGAAATTCCGGAACCCAAGGTCACTGTGGCCGTGGGTATCTGCCCGATTTCCGGCGGCGTGTTCCGCGACAGCTATTCCATAGCCGGCCCCCTGAGCAGACTTGTGCCCGTGGACGTGAACGTGCCCGGCTGCCCGCCCAGGCCTCAGGCCATCATGGAAGCCGTGGTTCTGGCCCGCAGCATCTGGCTGAAGAAGCTGGGACTGGAGGGATAGGCGATGGCAACTTTTCTCAATACCCTTCTGCAGAACATCATTTACGGACCTGCCACGGATCCCTTCCCCTTTGGGGAAACCTTCTCGCCCAAGCGCGTCCGGGGACTCATACGCATCGATCGGGATCTCTGCCTTGGCTGCGGCATGTGCCGCCATGTCTGCGCTGCCGGCGCCATCAACATACAGCGCAACTCTCAGGGCTGGACCATCACCATATGGCAGGACAGCTGCTGCCTGTGCCGTTCCTGCGTGACCTACTGTCCCATGCAAGCCATGAGCATTGATCCCGACTGGCACAGTGCCCATGTGGAAGAGGACAAGTACAAGCGCATTGAACAGCATACCATTTCCTATCAGCCCTGTGCCCGCTGCGGAACGCCCATGCGCGTCATGTCGCTGGATCGGGCCAGGGAACTCTATGCCGCCGATCCAGACATAGATCCCGAGGAAATCCGTCATCTGTGCCGCAGCTGCCGGCAGATCCGCGACGCGGAACAGAGCACGGTCTGCATGCTGCGCTCCGACATTTCCACGGCTCCAGCCGCGGAAAAGGCCTGAGATCGGGGCCGGGGGTTCTGAAGGCCCCCGCTTTTCCAGAAGAATCCGCAGGCAGGGATGAATGGCCTTGCGCCCCTTTGTCCCTGCCTCCCCTGCCGTAATGAGTTCGTTCTCTTCTAGAGGATAGTATGCAAGAAGTTATTCAGGGCAATACTGCCCTTATCAATACACTGGCCAAACTCTGCAACGAGGGCGGTGTGCGGCACAGCTCGGACATGTCCGGCAATGCCCAGCACTGGTTTGAACTGCGTTCTCCCTCGCTCATCACTGCGGCGGCAGCAGCTCTGAAGGACACTGCAGCCCGCCTCAGCCTCATCTCCGGTTACTCCAGGGCCTCCCAGCCCGACGCCGAGGAAGCGCCCTATGCGGCCTGCTACCACTTTGTCCTGGACAACGTGATCTACAATGTCACGGTCACCCTGACCAGGAAGGAACCGGCCGTGCCCAGCATCACGCCCTGGTTTGCCAATGCGGACTGGCATGAGCGGGAAATGGTCGAGCTTGTGGGCATCACTGTCAGCAACCAGCCCAATCCCGAACGCCTGTTCCTGGATGCCTCGCTGGATCCCGGTGTCCTCAACAAACTTGTGCCCCTCTCGGTCATGATGAACGGTGCCTGCACCAAGGACCTCTGGGAGCACATCCTGACGCGCAGGGAGGGCAAGTAATGGCCATTGAACAGAAAACAGGAAGCACCTTCAACATCCCTCTGGGCCCCGTGCATGTGGCCCTGGAAGAACCGGTCTACTTTGATCTGCAGGTTGAAGGCGAAATCATCAGGGGAACCACCCTGCACAGCGGTCACGTGCACAGGGGCATGGAAAATCTGGCCCAGCACCGCAACCTCATCATGAATCAGACACTGACCGAACGTGTCTGCTCCCTCTGCTCCAACAGCCATGCCTTCACCTATGCCATGGTTGTGGAAAATGCCCTGGGCATTGAAGTTCCGGAACGGGCCCATTACCTGCGCACCCTCACCGAGGAAATCAAGCGTGTGGCCTCGCACCTCTTCACCCTGGCCATTCAGGCCCATCTGTGCGGCTTTGAGTCCCTGTTCATGCACACCATGGAAATCCGCGAGATCATGCAGGACGTCAAGGAAAGCCTCTATGGCAACCGCATGAACCTGGCCTTCAACTGCATTGGCGGCACCAAGTTCGACCTGGATCAGGAATGCTTCGACTTCCTGGAACAAAGCCTGGAAAAGTTCATGCCGCAGTTCAGGGAAGTGCTGGACATCTTCGAGACGGATCCCCTCATCTGTGCCCGTATCCAGGGCACAGGCATCCTGCCGAAGGAAGACGCCATTCGTCTCGGCGTCGTGGGGCCTGTGGCCCGCGGCTCCGGCCTGAGCGTGGACGTGCGCAAGGAAACGCCCTATGCGGCCTATGGCAAGGTCGACTTTGACATAGTGACCCGCGACGGCTGCGATCTCTACGCCAGAACCTGCGTGCGCCTGCACGAAGTGCTGGAATCCGTAAAGATCATCAGACAGGTCATCCGCGACATCCCCGAGGGCGAAACCAGGGTGCACATGAAGCACATCTTCCCCTCCCAGGCGGTTGCCCGTTCCGAGGCTCCGCGAGGCGAAGTCATCTACTATATCAGAACCAATTCCACGGAAATTCCGGAACGCCTCAAGTGGCGCGTTCCTTCCTATATGAATTGGGAAGCACTGGGTGTCATGCTGCGCAATGCCAAGGTTGCCGACGCTGCGCTCATTACCAATACCATCGATCCCTGCGTTTCCTGCACGGAACGCTAAGAGCAGGAGACAGACCGTGCACGAAGCTTCCCTGGCACAGGGTCTTCTGAAAATCACGCTGGACAGCGTCCGCTCCTACAATGCCGAGCATCCCGAGGCACCGGCCGGTCGCATCACGGCGCTCAGGCTGGGCCTGGGCCTGCTGTCCTGCGTCGAGGCCACGACCTTTACAGGCTGCTTTGAACTGCTCGCCGAAGGCAGCGAAGCCGAAGGAGCCAGGCTTGATATCGTGCGGGAACCACTGGACTGCACCTGTGAAGACTGCGGAGCCAGATTCTCTCTCAGCCGGCGCCACTTTGTCTGCCCGTCCTGCCATGGAACCCATCTCTCCTTTTCCGGGGGGCACGGTCTGACCCTGCTGAGCATGGAAGTCGAAAAAATGCCGCCCGACACGGACGGCCACACTCAAGACACTACAGACTTCAGACAGATATAGGATGTTGTTATGGAACGCATAGTCTTACTCTCCGAGCGCTGCAGGGCCTGCCGACGCTGTGAAGTGGCCTGCATTGCGGCGCACCATGGTATAGACATCAAGGAAGCCACCAAACGCAGAAGCGAGTTCATCTCGCGTGTCCGCGTCATCAAGGGCGAAGGCTACAAGACCACTGTGCGCTGTCATGAATGCAGCAATGCCCCCTGCTGTCACATCTGCCCCACCGGAGCACTGGAACAGCTGGAAAGCGGTGCAGTGACCATGCATCCCGAGCTCTGCATTGCCTGTGAAATGTGCGCTGACGCCTGCCCCTATGGCGCCATTCAGATGGATGTCTCCCCCCTGCCCGTCGTCAAGGTGGAGGACAATCCCGACGATGAAGAACTGCAGCAGCCTCGCAAGGTTGCTGTGCGCTGCGACCTGTGCCGCGACTGGCGCAGGGAAAACGGCAAGACCATGACGCCCTGCATGGAAGCCTGCCCTGCCCAGTGCATAGGCCTCATGCTGGACGACGGCACCACCATCTTCCCCGAAAAGCCCGTCAAGAAGGCTGTCGTGAAGCCTGCAGCTGCTCCTGCGGCAAAGTCCGAGCCTGCGTCCGAAGAAAAGCCTGCGGCAAAGCATGAACCTGCGGCCGAAGAAAAGCCTGCGGCAAAGCCTGAACCTGCGGCCGAAGAAAAGCCTGCGGCAAAGCCTGAACCTGCGGCCGAAGAAAAGCCTGCGGCCAAGCACGAGCCTGCGGCCGAAGAAAAGTCTGCGGCAAAGCCTGAACCTGCGGCCGAAGAAAAGCCTGCGGCAAAGCCTGAACCTGCGGCCGAAGAAAAGCCTGCGGCCAAGCCCGAGCCTGCGGCCGAAGAAAAGTCT
>DXHV01000037.1 GCA_019113165.1 Candidatus Desulfovibrio intestinipullorum | reverse complement strand
GCGACTGTCAAGAACTTTTTTTCGTTTTGTCACATTTTTTCAAAACGTGGTCAAAAGCGTGAAGCTCTTCTTGAGTCGCGAGAAACGTCCTTATAGGACTTTGTTTCCCTTCCTGTCAAGCTCTTTTTGCAACCTTTGCGAAATTTCTTTCGCGGCCAGCTTCATGGGAGCCAACAGACTCTGCATGGCGACGGGTATTTACCCTCTCCATGCAAAGGACGGGCCTGGCAGATTTTTATCGGAACATGTCGCAGAGTTAGTCACTCATGCGAGCAGTTCGTCCAGCCTCTGTCAGGCGGCGCGAGGAGCGTTTCTACGCTTGTGGACCCTGCCTGTCAACAAAAATTTGCACATTTTTCAAAAAAAGTTTCGCATGCGTCCAAAACCCGCTTCAATAGCCCTGAACCCCGCCAGCGTGCTCCTGGCAGGGCGATTCGCGAAAAGAGCCTCAGGCTCTTTCTGAACGCCTCCGCTTCCTGCCGCAAAGCCTCCGGCTCTGCCCGATCGCTTCCGGAAGAAAGCTTCCAGCTCCAGCTGCAAAGCTGCAGTTCCAGGCCGCACAGCGTCCCGCTATTCCAGAAAGCCTGGCGGCGCCCCATTCCAGGACGCCGGGGGCCCTGCCTGCTTCCTTTTGTGCTGCTCCGGGTCCAGTTCCAGCCCAAGCGATCGGGCTCGTGCCTGATAGTCTCCGCTGTTCAGACGCAGAGCGCCTTCGGCACTGACTGCTATGGCTGCAGGCGTCTTGGGACAGGCCTTTTCGCAGAAGCCGCAACCGTAGCATCGGTTGGCCTGCACCACGGGCACGGCCACAGGCACGCCCTCCCTGGCAACAACATCCACAGCTCCATAGGGGCAGTTTTCCTTGCAGACCATGCAGCGCCGCCCTTCGGCAAAGGCCAGGCAGAGCGTCCTGTTCACAACCGCTGTGCCCATCTTGGCCCAGCGCTTTTCCAGCAGGGACAGCTTTTTCAGGGCACCTGTGGGACAGACCGTCCCGCACAGCGTGCAGTCCGGCCGGCAGGCACCAAGGCGCGGGACAAGCACAGGGGAATGGAAGCCCACTCCCCCTGCCTGAAAGAGCAGGGGCTGCAGGGCCTTGCCAGGACAGATCTGCATGCAGGCGCCGCAGCGCAGGCACAGACGCAGAAAATCTTCTTCGGGCAGGGCAGCAGGCGGCCGCACAAAGGACGTGGTGGCAGGAAAGAGCCCGGACTGTCCGGGAAGTCGGCCAAGCAGGGCCACGGTTGCTCCGGCCCCAGCCGCGCAGAACAGCTTCCTGCGGGATAGGTTACTGCAGAAAGGAGGTCTGCGGGAAGATTTGCTGCAGGATGGTTTGCTGCAGGATGGTTTGCTGCAGAACAAGACGCCCTCTGCCGTCTTCCCCGAGCGCGTCCCTGTCGTCCCTGCCGTCTTCCTTGCGGGCATCGTGCCGGCCACCGTGCCGGCAGCCTCCCTGCCAAAGTGCACGGCTCCCTGGGGGCAGACGACCACGCACTGCCGGCAGGAGAGACAGTGGGCCGGATCCACCTCAGCCGGCGCCTGGCCCATGGGACAGACAGCGGCACAGCGCCCGCACCGCGTACAGACTGGAGACAGCCGATGCCGCACAGGGCTCAGGCGCGCCAGAAGTCCCTGCAGGGCGCCGGCCGGACACAGATACCTGCACCAGAAGCGCGGCTGCACGCATTCCAGCACAATGAGGACAGCCCAGACGATCCCTGTCCACAGGGCTGCTGCACGCAATTCGCCATCAATGTGCCAGTCCAGGGGCAGAAGATCACCCAGGGCCGGCATCCGGGTGGCAAGCAGGGCGCCGGCATCCAGTCCCAGATCGGCCAGACTCTGGCCAGCCGGCAGGACGACGAGCGCCAGGAGCTTGGTGACCAGGGGCAGCGGCGTGGTCCAGGAAGACAGATTGCCACCTGCGATGGCGCAAGTCAGGCAGGCGCAGAGGACGAGCATGCTCGCAGACCAGGTTCCCCGAAAAGCCTGTCCTTTGTGGCTCCTGCGGCCCCGCAGCCTGGCGACAAGCGCACGCACAAGGCCGCCTGACAGATCCAGGGCCGTGCCCATGGGACAGATCCAGCCGCAGAACACGCGGCCCAGAATCAGGGAGAGGCCCAGCACAAGCAGGGAGCCCCAGAGGACCGGCAGGATTATCCCGGCACTGAGGGCCGTGAGCACCCCTGCCAGGGGATCCAGGCTCATCAGCAGGGCCAGACACTCCGCACACAGGCTCCCCAATGGCCCCTGTGCCGAAGCGCTGGCAGGATCAAGCGCAGCATCTGCCGGCGCAGGATCCGCCGGTGCTGCCAGGCAAAGGCCTGCCGCAAGCAGTGCCAGCACGCCAGCCTGTACCCATCTTCTTGCCCTCATGAATGCTTCCCCTGTTCTCCTGCCTCTTGCCTGCAGACGTTCCCAAACCGGATTGCCCAGCCTTATTCTCCTGCCGGTCTGTTCTAGACCGTAAGGCGCCGTACCTGCAGATTCTCTATGTCCATGCGCCCCAGGCCCCTGGCATGGGCCCCGGCTATATGGGCCACCTGCTGCGGCCTGATGCGCCTGCCGTACCACTCGTAGGAGGCCACGGTCATGGCATCGGCAGCCACAGGATCGGCGCTGGCAATGATCTCGCCGGGTCTGAGCACGGTACCGGGGCCGTAGGGCCCGTTGCTGGCAAGCACCCTGGTGGCATCCACCACGGTCAGGGCCGGCCTGAGGAAGGCTGCCAGATCCACGATGGCCGTATCCAGATCATAGCGCCAGTGCATGACATTGCGGTCCTGGATGAGGCCCATCTGTCCCTTGAGCCCCAGGCTCACGCCGGTGGAGCTGTTGGTCTTGGCCACAGGAACGGCTATGAGCACATCGGCCTCCAGCACTTCCCTGATGACGGCATTGCTCTTCATCTCCCGGGCCCCGGTCAGACGGCACTCTCTGTAGAGGCGGTCCTGGGTGACATTGTGGCAGATCCCTTCCCTGATGCCGTTGCAGGCGGCCAAAATGCCCGAGGCTTCCAGGGAACCCGTACCGCTCTGAAAGGCATGGTCCAGCACCCGCACCCTGGCGGCTCCGGCCTCAAGGCACAGATGCACAAGCTCGGCCACAACCAGGGGATGGGTGTTGGCCGCACTGTCCACATCGGCCACAAAGCTCATGTTGGGCTTGAGGACAACTCGTGCGCCCTTGTGCACAAAGGCCTGCATGCCGCCCAGGGCGGCCACGGCAGCCCTGGTGGCTGCAGCGGGCTCGCCCTTTGCTATGGCAATGTCACAGCCTGCGGCTGCGGCCGCTGCCGGCAGCACGCCTCCGGCCGCAAGCCCCAGGGCGCAGGCAGCCTGGGTCTTGAGAAAGGCGCGTCTGGAGAGCCCGGACTGCAGGTGCAGCCTGGCGGGGCTTTCTTCACAGCGTCCTGCGGACGCTCCTGCAAAACGTTCGATCCTGTCATGACGAGCTGCGATCATCTCAGCCTCCCTGGTCCACGGTTCTTCGTGTGCGGACACTAAACGTCAGTACCAGCCGAACAGGGTCCGGCCCCGATCCAGGGCACGCAGGCTGGCCATGTCCTGATCGTCCAGGGAAAAGTCCAGCACTGCCAGATTTTCCTGCAGATGCGGGCGCGAGCTGGCCTTGGGGATTACGGAAATGCCCTGCTCCACAAGGAAGCGCAGAGCCACCTGGCAGGGCGTCCTGCCGTGTCGTTCGGCAATGTGCCTGAGCACCTCATGGCCGGCCAGCTGCGCCCTGCCCGCAGTGAGCGGACTCCAGGCCTGCATATGAACGCCCTGCCCGGCAAGCAGGCGGTGCAGCGCCCCCTGCTGATAGAAAACATGGACCTCCACCTGATTCACTGCCGGAACAATGGAGCAGCCGGACAGGAATTTTGTGAAGCGGGCCACGGAAAAGTTGGAGACGCCAATGCTCCTGATTTTCCCGGCCTGAAAGGCTTCTTCCAGGGCCTGGTACATCTCCTCGGCTTCCGCATAGGGCTCGTGGATGAGCATGAGATCCAGGTAGTCCATCTGCAGCCTGTCCAGGGACCGCTCGATGGCAGCCCTGGCCCTGGCACAGGAGAGATCCGGACGGTAGATCTTGCTTGTTACGAACAAATCCTGGCGGGGCAGCCCGCAGGCTCGCAGGGCCCTGCCCACTTCCTTTTCGTTGGCATACATCTGCGCCGTGTCGAAGAGCCGGTAGCCAAGATCCACGGCCTGCAGAATGGCCTCTTCGGCCACGCGCCCCTGCAGGGCATAGGTGCCAAGGCCCAGCAGGGGCATGCGCTGTCCGCTGTTCAGCTGTACGGTCTGTTCCTTCATGGCATCTCCTCGCTGCATGGTCTGTCCGCCGTCTTGCTGGTGGCTGTTCGTCTGTTGTGTCCGGGCCTGCCGGCCTGTCCGCTGAGGCCCAGGGCTAGTCCTCGATGGTGTTCGGATAGGTGTCCATGGTCACCAGGTCCGGATCCAGGGCAGCGCGCTGTCCGCTGTCCAGGGCATTGATGCGCGCCATGGCCTCGTCGCTCAGGACAAAGTCGAAGATGTCCAGATTCTCGACCATGCGTTCCCTGTGCACGGACTTCGGAATAACGGCCACGCCCCGCTGCATGTGCCAGCGCAGCACGACCTGGGCCGGACTCTTGCCGCAGGCCCTGGCCAGTTCCCCGAGCACGGGCTCGTCCAGCAGACGCCTGGGCCTGTCCAGGGAGGCAGGGTCATACTGCATGACGGCGCCCAGGGGCGACCAAGCCTGAGTGACGATGCCGTGCTGTGCATGGAAGGCCATGAGCGCTGCCTGATTGAAGCAGGGGTGGAGTTCCACCTGGTTGACGGCGGGCACGACATGGCACTGATCCATCAGTTTCTGCAGATGGTGCACATGGAAGTTGCACACGCCTATTGCACGGATACGGCCGTCCGCCTGCTCTTCCTCCAGGGCCCTGTAGGCTGCGAGCGTCTTCTCGAAGGCCGAGGGCACGGGAAAGTGCAAAAGGATCATGTCCGCGTACTCAAGCCCCAGGCGTCGCAGGGAACCGGCCACGGCCCTGTGCGTCTCTTCCAGTCCGAACTGCGTGACCCAGACCTTGGTGCTCACAAAGACCTCGTCCCTGGTCAGACGTCCTTCGGCCATCCACCGGGCCAGGGTCTCGCCCACGCCCTGTTCGTTGTGATAGGCCGAAGCCGTGTCTATGAGCCTGTAGCCGCAGTCCAGGGCCTGACTGACGGCCTGGCAGGTGGCGGAGGGATCAATCTGAAAGACGCCATAGCCCAGGGCCGGCATGGCAACCCCGTTGCCAAGATCAAAAGAGGGAATGGTGGGCATCCTGTACTCCTTGCCCCCTGCCTGGTGCAGGGGTGGCCGGACGACGACTCAGGGTGAAAAATCCGGCCGGGAAAGAGGCAGGGATCATCAGGCACCGGCGTGATGCCGCTCGATCGTTTCCTGCTTCAGGGAAAAGAGAA
Source organism: Candidatus Desulfovibrio intestinipullorum (assembly GCA_019113165.1). GTDB lineage: Bacteria > Desulfobacterota > Desulfovibrionia > Desulfovibrionales > Desulfovibrionaceae > Desulfovibrio > Desulfovibrio intestinipullorum. The sequence continues at coordinate 8,866 of DXHV01000037.1, read as the reverse complement.
AGAAATCCAGACAGTCGATCTGCTTCTGGCATAAGTGGACGGCCTCAAGCAGGGAACACCTGTGCCTTTTGAGAAGAGCGATCCCCTCAGTCATGCGCCCCTCCTCGCACAGCGCGAAGAAGCGCTTCTGTACGGAGGCTTCAAGACCTGCGTCGCAAAGCGTGTTCTCCATCTCCTGACGGGACATGCTCTGCCCCTGGTAACCGCACCGGCAAGAAGCCTGTGCGCAGGCCAACGAGCTGTCGGTCTTCTTACTGCACGAAGCGTGCGACTGTGTTGCCGCGCTGACAGACATGGCGCCCTCCTACCGGGCCTTGCCCAGGGTGTCGCAGCGGTTGCAATGGGTCAGATACGTGTGATCGCCCTGCGAGGCAGGCTTTGTCCCTGTGGTGATGATGCGGGCCGTGCTCTCGGGATCATCGCAGATGAGCTCATCCACGCCGGGCAGTTCAATGGTCCCTGACAGGGGATTCTTGATGCTGTCTACGGTGGTGGTGATGGTGGCCGTGAGGCGGGATTTCTCGAAGCAGAGATCGGAATCCACCACCTCGCAGTCAATGAGGGTGAGATTGTCGCAGTAGCACAGGGGCTGGGAGCTCAGGATGCGGCAGTGATCCAGGGTGAGGTGGTTGGAGTACCAGCCAAGGAATTCGCCCTTGAGCACGCAGTTTTTCACAAGCACGTTTTCCGCATGCCAGAAGGCATCGCGGCTCGTGATGTTGCAGTCCGTGAAGGTGCAGTCGTGCAGGTACTGCAGGGCATAGCGGCCCGAAAAGCGCACCCCGGAAAAAGTCAGGTTGCGGGCCTGCATCATGAAGTAGCTGCCCTGCACCGTGCAGTCCTGCATGGTAACATTCCTGGAAAACCAGCCGAACTCGTCGGAAGCGATGTCGCAGCCGCGCACGTCCACCTCATGGCATTCGCGCAGGGCCTTGATGCCGTGCAGGCGGCTGTCACGGATGGAAACATGGTCGGAATACCACAGGGCAGCCCGGCCGTTTTCGGTGATCTCGCACTGATCAAGGTGCAGATCGTGCACATGCCAGAAGGGGTAGCGCAAATCGCACAGACAGTGTTCCGCGTGCACATGGCGGCATTCCTTCACGGCACTCTCGCCGTCTTCGGGACCGGTGAAGCGGCAGTTCACAAGGTGCAGATCGCGCATGCCGTACAGGGCACGCTCGGCATCAAAACTCCTGTTGCTGATGGTTTGCATGGAAAGGCGTCCTCTCGTTGCTGAATGTATCGCTTGCTGCAGGGTCTGCAGACGATGGCAAAAAAGTACAGGGGCCAGGGCACAGCCAGGACGGCTGCCCCTTGTCGGCACAACTCTATGTGCCCCTTCTCCTCTTGGCAAATACTTATATCAAATATGATGTCATGCTTGACAGGCATGAGAGGGCTGTGCCACAACCGGCAAAAAGGAGGCCTGTCCCATGGAACTGCGTGTCCTGCGCTACTTTCTGACCGTTGCCCGCGAAGGAAGCATCACGGCAGCGGCCAACTTCCTGCACCTGACCCAGCCCACCCTCTCGCGGCAGCTGAAGGACCTTGAGGAAGAGCTTGGCATCAAGCTCTTTGACAGGCACAGCCACCACATCACCCTCACGGCGGACGGCATGCGCCTGCGCAAGCGGGCCGAAGAAATCATAGACATGCTCCAGAAGACAGAGGCCGAATTTGCCGTGCACGAGGAGCGCATTGCCGGCGATGTGCACATAGGGGGCGGCGAGACCAGGGTCATGCATCTTCTTGCGGACATCATCAGGGACATCCGCAGGGACTACCCGGACATCGTCTTTCACCTGCAGTCCGGCAACTCCGGCGACATTACCGAGCGCCTGGACAAGGGTCTGCTGGACTTTGCCGTGCTCATCCAGCCTGCGGACATCTCGAAATACCATTCCGTGAATCTGCCGGAAAAGGACGTGTGGGGCGTGATCATGCGCAAGGATGCGCCCCTGGCAAAGAAGGCCACCATCACCCGCAGAGACCTTCTGGACGTCCCGGTCATTCTCTCCAGACAGGCCATCAGGCGCACCTCCGTGCCCAACAGATTTCTGGACTGGTTTGGCGACGACTTCGACAGGCTCCACATCGCAGGTACCTTCAATCTCGTCTACAATGCCACCATTCTGGCCGAAAGCGGCATAGGCTATGTGGTCTCCCTGGACGGGCTTGCCAATGTCTCTGCCGAAAGCCCCCTGTGCTTCAGGCTGCTGGAACCGCGCCTGGAAACGGGCCTGCACATTGCCTGGAAAAAATATCAGGTCTTCTCCCCTGCTGCCGGCCTCTTCCTTGAAAGGATCATGCAGCAGTTCGGAGCAGCAGGCCGACTCCCCGCGACAAGCTCGGGCAACGCATCAGGCCGCTGACCCTGCCTGCCAGTCTGCCTGTTTCCTTCAGAGGCCCCCCTGCCCATGCCGGCAGGGGGGCCTCTGCGCGTTTGCAATACCTGCCTCGGCACGAGGTTGCTCAAGGCACCGGCAGCGATGAAGAACCGGCTTCTCTTCCTGGCACCGGGCAAGATATGCTTAAAATGTATTTCACATTATTTGATATAAGTATTTGCCTAATTTTTCAGCCGGCGCTACAGAGCTTTCAGGAAACAGCACCCGCTCCCGGAAAGGATCCGGGAGCCGGAAAAACAGACCATCAGAAAAACCGCAAGCATGGGAGGATCCTCATGATCCCGCGCCCGACGCTTCTGGCAGGACTCCTTGTCCTCTGTTCCTGCCTGGCAGCTCACCCCGCCCTGGCCGCACCAGGGACAGCTTCACCCGCAACCACACAGGAGACCGACATGCAGCTCGAAACATCCTGGGACAAGACCTTCCCCAAGAGTGACAAAGTTCGTCACAGCAAGGTGATCTTCACAAACCGCTACGGCGTGCCCCTGGCGGCCGATCTCTACGTGCCCCTCGATGCCCGGGGCAAGCTGCCCGCCCTGGCCGTGAGCGGCCCCTTCGGCGCCGTGAAGGAACAGGTTTCCGGCAGGTATGCCCAGACCATGGCCGAACGCGGCTTTCTCGCCCTGGCCTTTGATCCTTCCTTTACCGGCGAGAGCGGCGGCGGCACGCGTGACGTGGCCTCGCCCGACATCAATACCGAGGATTTCAGCGCTGCCGTGGACTTTCTGTCCATACAGGACAACGTGGATCCCGAACGCATAGGCATCATCGGCATCTGCGGCTTTGGCGGCATGGGCCTCAATGCCGCAGCCATGGACACGCGCATCAAGGCCACGGTGGCGTCCACCATGTACGACATGAGCAGGGTCACGGCCAACGGCTACTTTGATTCCATGACCCCGGAAGCCCGCTACCAGGCCAGAATGGCCCTCAATGCCCAGCGCACACAGGATGCGGCCAGCGGCACCTTTGCCATGGGCCCGGGACTGCCCGACAAGCTCAGCGGCGAGGAACCGCAGTTTGTGCAGGACTACTACAACTTCTACAAGAGCGAACGCGGCTTCCACCCCCGCTCCGTGAATTCCACCACCGGCTGGAAGACGACCTCTGCCCTTTCCTTCATGAACATGCCCCTGCTCTCCTATGCCGGAGAAATCCGCAGTGCCGTGCTGCTCATCCACGGAGAAAAGGCCCACTCCCGCTACTTCAGCGAAGATGCCTTCAAGAAGCTCACGGGCGACAACAAGGAACTGCTCATCGTCCCCGGTGCCAGCCACACCGACCTCTACGACAATCCGGACGCCATTCCCTTCGATCGCATCGAGGCCTTCTTCAGAAAGTACCTTGCCGCCCGGTAGGCAGGTGGGCAGGCACAGCGCTTTCAGCCTGTGCAGGCGCATCATGAACGCTGTCAGGGGACCGTCCCCTGACAGCAGCGATCGCTTGATCGCAATCGGCAGCGGGGCAGGCCCTGATGATCGCCCTGAATCGCCCGAATACCCGTATCAAATCATCCCCCCAGATCCCCTTGCATGGCCGTCCTGTCTGCGACGGCCCTGCAAGGGGCTTTTTTTGTGCCCCTTGTGCAGCAGGCCGGCCTCAGGAGTCGGCTTCGCAAGAGAGGGCCAGGGACGCCTGTGCACAGGATTCCTGAACAGAACTCCTGAACAGAATTCCTGGGCCCTGCTGCCGGATTGCACCCTGCCTGCTGTTCTGTTGTTTGCCAGTCGCTCTTCCCTGCGCAGGGGGAAAATTTTTCTTCAAATTCGAGATTGACTAAAAGCAAAATATGCAATAGTCTTCTAAAAATTGATACATAATACCGTATTTTGGTATAAAAACCTTCCCGGAGCAATCCATGAACCAGCACGTCCGACGCATTGTCATAGGAGTCAGCGGCGCCAGCGGCATCCCGCTGACTCGGGAACTGCTGCTGGCCCTGCGTGCCATGGGGAACGTGGAAACCCACATCATCATTTCCGATGGTGCCCGCAAGGTCATAGAGGAGGAGCACAGGGATCCCCTCATGGAGCAGCTGGAGGCCTGTGCCGATCACGTGCACGACTGCAGGGACACAGGCGCCGGTCCTGCCAGCGGGTCCTGGAAGCATGACGGCATGATCATCTGCCCCTGTTCCATGAGCACGCTGGCCAGCATTGCCCATGGCTGCGGCAGCAATCTTCTGCACCGGGCCGCCGACGTGACCATCAAGGAACGCAGGCCCCTGATCCTGGTTGCCAGGGAAACGCCCCTGAGCCTCATCCATCTGGAAAACATGCGCCTGCTTGTCCAGGCCGGCGCCACCATCATGCCCTTCATGCCGGCCTTCTATACGGCTCCAAAGACCATAGAGGACATGCTCCGCCACTTCTGCGGCCGCCTTCTCGATCAGCTGGGCCTGGAGAGCTCCCTCACCTGCCGCTGGCACAACAACTGCTGACACTTTTCACGGGAACAGGTCCGTCCCGGGCGTTCCGGGGGGCTTGCCCAGGGCGTACCATGCCTGTTCCCCTTTCAGGGGCCTGAACCTCCGGGCGCTTCGCCAAACCCTCTCCGGGAGCGCGGGTTGTTCAGGCCCTTGTTCACATTTCCCCGCATTCCAGGCCAGTGTCAGAACCTGAATCAGTGCCTGCCCAGAACCGGGACCAGTCTTTGTCCTGTCCGTGTCATCCATCAATTGAGCAGAATCAGAGCGCTGGGGAGATGGCACGGACAGGCAAAAAGCGTCATCCTTTGCTCTTGCGGGAGCCAGGGAAGGCTCCGGGCAGGAGCTGCCTGTCTCAGACCTGAACCGGGTCCTGCTTCCCGTCTTCGAGCCTGTCTCCGCTTCTCAGGACATGCCACCTGTTCTTGCCTGCCCTCTTGGAGTGATAGAGGGCCCTGTCCGCAAAGGCGTACAAGTCCTGATAGCTGCAGGCCGCATCACTCCAGGCCACACCGCAGCTGCACTCCACGGGGAAGGAAAACTGCTCCTGACAGGAGAGCTCTTCCATGATGAGCCGGCACAAGCCCGACGCGGTCTCGGGGCAGATCCCCTCGGCAAAGGCGGCAAATTCGTCGCCGCCCAGGCGAAACACGAGATGCTGCCTGAGCTGGGCCTTGAGCAGCTGGGCAAAGAAAAAGAGGACATTGTCGCCACTGACATGCCCGTGGGTGTCATTGATGGTCTTGAAGTTGTCGATATCGAACAAAAAGAGGCACACCGGTCCTTCTGTCTTTTGCAGGCGTGCGTCCAGGACCTCTTCGGCTGCGGCCCGGGTGAAGACGCCGGTCACGGCGTCGGCATCGGCCTTGCGGCGCAGCCTGTTGCGCAGCTCCACCTCTTCCTGAATGGTGCGCACGGAACAGACGGCCCGGCGCACGTTGGGAAAGACGGACACATACCTGTGCATGGCCACCTGATACCACTGCCAGTCGTCCAGGCCGTCGGCAGCGCCCAGGTTGAGCAGAATCTCCATCTCTGCCTCGGCAACGCCCTGCTCCAGGGGCGTGAAGAGCTCGTCCTGCATGCGCCGGGCATCCTCTTCACTGACCACGCCCATGCGGACCAGGGCTTCGGGCACGTTCCTGATGGTGGAAGGGTGCCTGCCGGACTGCTGCCTGGAGGCCACTGTGTGCAGGTTGTTGTAGATGGTGCGGCGGTCGATGTCGTAGAAGCAGAGCAGGGCGAGCTGCCTGTCCATCAGAGAGAAGATGCCGTTCTGATACTCTCTGATGTTCTGTTCGGAATCAAAGTGCTCGCTGATATTCACCAGGGTGCAGAAGCAGTAGCCGTAGCAGGGGCTGGTAGCCTGAATCTCCAGATAGTTGCCGGACTTCGGACTCAGGGCCCGGCAGTGTGCCGGACGGCCCGTGGTCGCGACCCGGCCGTAGATCTCGAGCCACTTTCTGTCTCCATGGGGAAAGAGATCCCTGAAAAACCAGGTGCCCTGCAGGCTCTCGCGCTCCAGGCCCTCGAACCGGGCCAGCTCCTCGTTGCAGTAGGCAAACTGCCAGTCCACGGGCCTGTTTTCTTCGTCGAAAATCATCCTGATGATGGCAATGCCCATGGGCATCCTGTCCAGATACCACGTGAGAGTGCCCTGTGTGCGCAGGAATTCTTCTATGGAGGGAATGGCTGGTGCAGACATGGACACGCTCGAAATATCCCTGTGGAAGGGAGCTTGTGCAGCCGTCCCGGGGATGGGGCACTGCAGAAACAGGACAGGAAGGATCAGGCAGCTTTCGTCTTTTTGGGAAAACAGAATGTTTGCCCTGCATTCGCCTGACACACTGTGCCCTTCACAGGCAAAAAAAGGCCATCACAGTTTGAGTTGCAGTCTTGATACTGCAACCTGTCCGACACAAAATTGGCACGATGCACCACAACTCCCTACCCAATGTGCACAAAATTGTCAAAGAGAGGCAAGGCTTTCATCAGGATATGCAGTCTCTCGAGGCCAGGCGCGCACGACAAAAGCCCTTCCCCCAGGCAGATCGGACAGGACCTGTGTCGCAAACAGCAGGCGACTGTCAGGCGACACAGGGGCGAAAGAAGACCTTCCCTCCAGAATGCAAGCTAAATTGCCCCTCCCGACATGGGACGAACAATGCGGACAGGTCGCACACCCTAAAACGACAGCAGGAATGGGACCAGGTCCGAGCACAAAAAAAGACCGGTTCAGCGAGCTCTCCCCAAAATCCTTTCGGACGTTCGGGAGCCGCAAAACCGGCCTCATGGGCATGTTGCCTTGAGCTGTCCGTTGTGCTGCCGCTCTGCCGTCAGCCGAGCTGGCAGCCGGGCTTCCGTGGGACAGCAAATGCCTAGTTTGTCGTGGCAAAGTAGGCGGCCACTTCCTTCATGCGGGCCATCTGATCCACGTGGAAGGGGCAGCGGTGGTTGCAGTGGCCGCACTGTGTACAGGCATCGGCATGCAGGGCGAGGTGACGGTAGTGATCGACGGCCAGATCGTCGCCTGCCCGGGCCAGATCGTAGTACTTGTTGATGAGGCCCACATCCAGGCCTGCGGGACAGGGCTGGCAGTGATTGCAGTACACGCAGCGGCCCTCCATGTCCCCGGGCGTCAGGGTGCTGATGGCGGAATAGTCCCGCTCTTCCGGACTTGCGTCCAGGTAGCCCAGGACGTTTTCCAGATCCTGCCTGTTGCGCACACCGGGCAGGACGGTGAGCACGCCGGGCTTGTCCAGGGCGTACTGCATGCACTGCCAGGACGTGAGTGCCCTGCCGAAGGGCGAGGTCTTTTCCTGCACAAGCTGTCCGCCGGAGAAGGGCTTCATGACGGAAATGCCCACACCCATGGCCTCGCAGCGCTGGTAGAGGGCCATGCGCTCCGAGGCAGAGCCATGGGCAAACTCGCCGTGCTGATAGTCGTAGCCGGCATTGATGCTGAACATCATCATGTCCGCAAGGTCCGCATCCAGAATCTGATGGGCCACGGCAGGCGTATGGGTGGAAAAGCCCAGATGGTGCACAACGCCCTGGCTCTTCAGGCTCTCCAGGTACTCGAGGACTCCGTTGGTACGGTAGGTTGTCCAGTCCTTCTCCTCGTCCAGACAGTGGATGAAGCCGTAGTCGATGTAGTCCGTCTTGAGCTCTTCCAGCTGCCAGGCCACGCTGCGCTTGATCCTGTCCAGATTGAGGCTCCAGGCATAGCTCTTGTCCGGGGCATACATGGCGCCGAAATGAAGCTGGTAGCGAATCTTGCTGCGCACTCCGGCCAGGGCCGTGCCAAAGAGCCTGAAACAGCGGGATTCGGACGTGGCCAGATCATAATAGTTGATGCCCTGGGCACAGGCCATCTCCAGGGTGGCCACGCCTTCCTCCTCGGAGGACAGGGGCAGGGAACCAGAGCCCAGGCCGATGATGCTGATGGCCTCTCCGGTACGACGATTGATGCGGTACTCCATGGTATTCCTCGTGGTCTTGTACAAAGTCTCAAGCTTTGGAACATCCGGCCGGACCGACAGCAGAGCCCTCCTGTTTTGCAGCCTTGCAGTTCCGCGGCCTTGCTGTTTCGGAGTCTTCCGGCAGTCTGGCCAGTCTTCCGGTCTTTCTGGCAAGACGCAAGTCTACCATCTCTTCCAGTCCCTGGAACAGGTCCATTTGTGGCAAAGAGCTGCCTGATTCTCGCCGGGGGTGCTGCCAGGGAGGCTGCCGGAGCGTCCAGGGACAGTGGCCCTGCGCATCCTGTCTATCAGACTCATCAGGCCCATCAGGGGACTTGTGCAAAGGCGGGCAGGACAGGGCAAAAAAAAGCCCCGGCAGAACGCACAGGGCGGGGAATGATGCCTTGCAAAGGGCAAAGAAAAAGCCCCGGAGCTGACTGGAGCTCGACGGGGCTTTTCAAAAAAATCTTGGCAACGACCTACTTTCCCACATGAAGATATGCAGTATCATCGGCGAACAGGAGCTTAACTGCCGAGTTCGGAATGGGATCGGGTGTACCCTCCTTTCC
>DXHV01000036.1 GCA_019113165.1 Candidatus Desulfovibrio intestinipullorum | reverse complement strand
AAATATTTGTAATCACATGCTTATTTTAACACATGCATGATGATTGCTCATGGTGCCCAATGTAAGAATATAAATATAACCATTTGAAATTACTAGATATTAGCTCGAATTTGTGAAGCTGAGTAGTTACCTTGTCAGAAAAAAATGCATGCTTTGCTGATACAAAGGCAATGGTCATGCATTCTTTTGCGTTTTCTGCGCATCAGGTACTGTGGCAGGGGCTGGTCGGGGAAGACACTGGCAGATGACAGCTGACAGCGCCAGGCATCCGTATGCCCCTTGTGCCCCCCCTGCCTGTGCCCTGTCCCCTGTCCCTGAGGTCTTTGTCATGGATCTGCCCCTGATTGTCTCTGTCCTTGCCTGGTTTGTGGCGTCCTTTGTGACCGGTCTGTGCGGCATAGGTGCGGCCGCCATTGCCACGGCCATTCAGATTACGGTCCTGCCCGTGCAGACCGTGGTGCTCGTCTCCTGTCTCACGGGCCTTGCTGCCGGTCTGGTCATGTGCTTCCGCTATGGCCGCTACTGCCGCTGGACAACGGCCCTGCTCATGTTTGCGGGCACCATACCGGGCTCCCTGGCAGGGCTCCAGATCCTGCAGTATGCCCCGGCCACCATCCTGGAAGTCTTCGTGGGCATCATGCTCATCTTCTGCACGGCGGGCATGGCCCTCTTCAGAAATCTCCGCTTCCTGCAGGAAGGTACCATGGCAAGCTTTCTTGTGGGCGTGGCGGGCGGCATGCTGGGCACCTGCGTGAACATAGACGGTCCTGTCGTTGCCCTCTACGGCCTGCAGGCAGGCTGGCAGCCCCTGGTCTTCCTCGGCACCACCAGCATCTACTTCTTCCTGCGCATTGTGGTCACCTGTACCGTGCAGGCCTCTGCCGGGCTCTACACGGCAGAAATTGTCCACTATGTGCAGTACTGCGCCCCCTTTGCCGTGCTTGGCCTGCTTTTGGCCATGCCGGTCATCAGGAGGATCAACACACAGACCTTTCGCAGGGTTGTCCAGGCCGTCATCCTGCTGGCCGGCATCCTGTGCCTTGGCCGGGCCTTGGTCTGACAGTCCCGGTACAAGGCCATCCGCTCTCGCTCTTTGACGTTGTCAGGGGAAAAGGGTTCTGCCCGTGCCCCGCTTTCCCAGGGAGGGACCATGCTCTCCTACACTGAAATCCACGATGTGAATACCTGCTGGAGAACCCTGGCAGCAGGGGAGACCCGTGTCTACAAGAAGGGATCAATGGTACCGACAGGCACGGATCTCAACTACCTTCTCAAGGGTTGCGTGCGCCTGACCGCCATGACCAGGGATGGCACGGAAAAAATCCTCTGGTATCTGCGCGACAATACCATCTTCAACGAAACGCCGGTGTTCACGGAAGTGAGTTCGAGCACGGCGCCCCTGCCGCCGAGCATTGCCGGCCTCTCCGCCAGGGCCAGGGAAACGTCCCTTACCCCTGTCTTTGCGCACTACTGCACCCATGACAGCCTGGTGGGCCGCATACCCTTCGAGACGGCCGTGGCCGCGGGCAGGGCCAATCCGGACCTCTTTCTCAATCTCTGCCGCAGCCTGGGCCTCAAGGTCTCCCTCCTGGCCTGCAAGATGACCAACGAGCAGATAGCGTCCACCAGAGAGTGCGTCTTCGGCTACCTGGCCACCAGACTCAGGAATGCGGACGAGGCCGGTGTCATCCGCCTGGACTCGAACTTTCAGGACTTGGCAAGCTACCTCGCCGTGCACAGGGTGTCCCTGTACAGGACGCTGGACGCAGCCAGGGAACAGGGCCTGCTGGACTACTGCCGCAGGAGGAAGATTGTCCGCATTCTCGACCCCGAGGCCTTTCTGAAGGAAGTGGAGCGCGACTGACAGTCTGGGGAACAGCGTCATGCGACAGGACAGCAGGGGAGACTGACATGCACACAGGGATACAGGGAAACCGGGACCAGAAGAACTGGGTCGAGGCGGATCTGCTGCAGCAGGGCAGCGAACTCCTGCGCAGCCTTGGCCGGGAGGAACGCCTGCCCAAGGGCTTTCAGATACGCAGCAACAGCGTGTACCTGCTCCTCGAGGGCAGCATGACCCTCAGCAGCAGGGAGCCGTCGGGCGAGGAAGTGACGCTCATCTACTTCGAGCCCGGCATGCTGGCCAACTTCATTCCCAGCCTCTCCTCCATGCTGCCCATGCACAACCTTACCAGAAGCCGGCTCATCATTCGCAGGAACTTTGTCATCAAGACCAGAAGCGAGTGCCGCTGCGTCGTGATCGAGCCTGCCCGCTTCCTGCTGGAGCTGCAGAACAATCTGCTTCTGAACAAGATCCTGCTGTGTGCCCTGACCGAAAACCTGCTCAACATGTTCTCCCTGGCCACCAATTCGAGCACGCTGCCGGCCAGCCAGCGCGTCTGCCGCCTGCTTCTGCAGTTTGTGCCGAAAACGACGCCCTATCTTGTCCACCTGCCGCTCACCTATCAGGACATAGCCACGCATCTGTCCATGCACGCCATGACCGTTGCGAAAATTTTCACAGCACTGAAGAACGAGGGGCTCATCGCCCGCAAGGGCCGCCAGGTCGTCATCACGAACATGGGCCAAATGCGCGACATTGCCATGGGCATGCGCGAGCTCGACTACTGAAGCAGGACCAGGTCCTGGTCTGTCCCGGGGGCCTGTCAGGGACAGTTCGGAACAAAAAAACGGGCTTTGTGAAAAAAAGAGTGCAATCTAAGTCCAGACTTATTTAGCAGGATCCCTGGCTGGGATAGAGTGCAGCCAATGATGTCGTGCTCGCCAGTTACCGCATCAGACCAATCGGGTTTCGACAATGACCACATCCGCTCCCGTGCAGAGCGACGCTCCGCACAAGCCGGACTTTGCCAAGATGGTGCACATCGTCATAGGCCTGCTCATCATGGTCTCCGGCTACTTCCTGCCCCAGATCTCCAAGGTTGTTCCTGCCAACGAAAAGCTGATTGCCATGGGCCTGCCCGTTGTCGATGGCCAGGTGACCCTCCAGGTCACCGAAATGGGCATGATCATCACCATGACCTTCCTGGCCGTGGTGTACCTGTGGACCTTTGTGGACACCATCTGGCCCAGCCTGCTCGGCATAGCTGCGCTCATCTTCAGCAACTATGCCCCTGCGCCCAAGATATTGTCCATGTTTCTCGGCAACCCCATGGTTGTCATGATCTTCTTCCTGTGCATCTTCGCCAGTGCCATTGTCCATTCCGGCCTGGCCTCCTGGATTGCACGCTTTCTGACAACAAGAGAATTCGTGAACGGCCGGCCCTGGGTCTTCACGGCCACGCTGCTGCTGACAACCTACATAGTGGCCTTCTTTGACCAGACCACGGCGGTCTTCCTCATGTGGCCCGTGCTCTACGCGGTCTTTGAGCAGGCCGGCTTCAGGAAGGGCGACAAGTACGTCTCCATCATGGTGGTCTACATCTGCATCATGGCCCTGCTGTCCTTTGCCTCGGATCCCTTCAAGGGCGGCGCCTTCTACCTGGTCTCCAACCTGCAGAGCATAGCCGCCACCTCCACGGGCCTGAACGCCGAGCCCCTGGACCTGCTGGCCTACTTTTCCTTTGCGCAGGTGGTCTCCCTGACCAGCATAGCCATCCTGCTTCTGCTCATGCGCTTCGTGTTCAGGGTTGATGTCTCGCCCCTGAAGAACATCAACACCGACATGCTGCGCAGGGAGCCCCTGCCGCCCATGAGCCCGTCCCAGAAGGTGGTGCTCTTCACCTTCCTGGGCTACGCCCTGTGGCTGCTCCTGCCCTCCATCATCGGCACGGACAATGCCGTGGGCGCCTTCCTGCAGAAGAACAACATGACAGGCTCCCTGATGGCCGTCCTGGCCATCTCGGTCATCTTCATCAAGGGCAAGCCCGCCATAGACATCACCCTGTCCAATGCCCACTTCCCGCTGCGCGTCTTCCTGCTCATTGCCGTGGCCATGCTGCTTGGCGGCATCATGACCGGCAAGGGCACCAATGTGGCCCTGGTCATGGAATACACGCTGCGCGATCTCCTGACCGGCATGGACTACACCATGCTCACTGTTGCCGTAGCCGGCCTTGGCATCGTGCTCACCAACTTCTGCAACTCCGTGGTGCTCGGCCTCATGCTGACGCCGGTGCTGCTGGCCGTCTCCAATGCCTTTGGCTACTCCTCCGGCCCCATCATGGCCTGTTTCATCTACGCCGTGCTCATTGCGGCCTGCACGCCGGCCGCCTCGCCCTTTGCGGCACTGCTCTTCGGCCAGACCAGATGGGCCAGCACAGGCGTCATGATCAAGCACGCCGTCATTGCTTCGGCCGTGGTCTACGGCGTGGTGGTCTGCGTGGGCATGCCCCTGGCCTTCCTCATCTTCTAGCACACGCTTCCCGCTTCTTCCCTTCTGACAGATGCACTGCATCCGGACGCCCCATGCCCCTTCCGCGGACGGGGCGCCCCGCTTTCCCTTTCCCAGCCTTTTTGTGAGGGCACGTCATGTACGATATTGTTATTGTTGGCGCAGGTCCGGCAGGCCTCACGGCCTCCGTCTATGCCGTGCGGGCTAACATGAAAACCCTGCTTCTGGACAAGCTTGCTCCGGGCGGACAGATCATCAACACCAATGAAATTGCCAACTACCTTGGCGTGGGTGTCATCAACGGCGCCGAGCTGGCCATCAAGATGTTCGAGCAGTCCCAGGAGGCTGGTGCCGAATTCGACTACAGGACAGTGACCGCCATAGAGGATCACGGCACCCGCAAGGTCGTGGTCTGCGAGGAAGACGACACCCGCATCGAGACCAGGGCCGTGATTGTGGCCACAGGAACCCGTCCGCGCAGGCTCAATATTCCCGGAGAGGACAACTTTGCCGGCGCCGGCATCAGCTGGTGCGCCATCTGCGACGGCGCCCAGTACAAGGGCAGGGACGTGGTGGTCATTGGCGGCGGCAATTCGGCCGTGGAAGAGTCCATCTACCTGGCCGGCATCGTGAAGAGCCTCACCATAGTGACCATGTTCGATCTCACCGCCGATCCCAAGGTCTGCGACAAGCTGCGCGCCCTGCCCAACGTGACCATCTATCCCTACCAGGACGTGCTGGAATTCCTGGGCGGCGAGAGCCTTGAGGGCGTGCGCTTCAAGTCCACGAAGGAAGACGGCGTGGAGCGTACCGTGCGCTGCGACGGAGTGTTCGAGTACATCGGCCTGGAGCCCACGGCCTCCTTCTGCAAGGACCTGGGCATCCTGAACCGCATGGGCTGCATAGAGGTGGATGGCCGCATGGCCACCAGGGTGCCCGGCATCTATGCCGCAGGCGACATTACCAACAAGGAACTGCGCCAGGTGGCCACGGCCTGCGGCGACGGCGCCATTGCCGCCCACAACGCGGCCTCCTACGTGGAACATTTGCGCTAGGTCCCAGGACCTCGCGCTCCCGCTCCTTTTGCCCGCAACACCACAAACCAGGGACCGGGTTCCTTCAGGGAACAGTCCAGGGACCAGGTCCTTTCTCAAGGATAGACGCATCATGATTCAGGAAATCGATACCCCTGCCTACGACAGCCTCGACAAGAAGGGCCCCATGCTGGTGGAGTTCTACTCCAAGACCTGCGGCCCCTGCAAAATGCTGGCCTTTGTGCTCAAGGACGTGGCCAAGGCCATGCCCGACCTGCCCATCTGGCAGATAGACTTCAATGCCAACGAGGAACTGAAGAACCGCTGCAACGTGAAGGGCTTCCCGACGCTGCTCTTCATGCGTGACGGCGAGGAAGTCTCCCGTCTCGAAGGCCTCAAGCAGAAGCCCGTCATCCTCAAGGAAGTCGAGAAGATCCTCTAGTCCCGGACGTTCCCGGGGCAGCGTGTTCCGGGGACGTGCTCCCGGGGCAGGACTGTCCTTCCCGAAGAAGATCTTTCCCGGAAAAGATCCTTCCCGGAAAAATTTCATACGTTTTTTGACTGTTTGTTCTCACGCTCACAAGACCCGTGCCCGCAGCGCCGGGCTTCCAAGGAGACAGCCATGGATTCCAAAGTCATCCATACCTACAATGACCATCTCATCGACCGCCAGAACCGCGCCGAAAAGGAGATGCTCGACGCCTTCGAGGCCGCCCGGCCGGATCTCGACAACGCCCAGGTGGTGGTGAACCCCTATCTCATCAACCCCCTGTGCGCCATGATCCTCTTCAAGACCGCCGAGCCCTGCGTGCCCACGCTGACCATCCATGGCAAGCGCAATGCCCGCGAGGACATCATCCACACCTTTGCCGAGGGCACAAGCCATGTGCTGCCCGTGGTGGGCCTCTACGAGGGCGTGGAGACCAGGGTTACCGTGGCCCTGTCCAGCGGCGCCAGCAAGACCTTTGCCATCCAGTCCCAGCCCCTGCCCGAGGACGTGTGCCGCTGCCGCAATATCAGCACCTCCATCCAGTACTTTGGCACGGACTTCATGTTCCTGACTCCTGCCGGCAAGAACCTGCCCACGGCCTACGACTATGCCGGCGACATCCGCTGGCTGCTTACCGAGAACACCATGTTCGCCATCAAGCGCTACAAGAATGGCAACATCGTGACCGGTTCCTCCCGTTTCTGCCACATGCCCTACAACTGCACCGGCCTCTACGAGATGAACCTGCTCGGCAAGATCTACAAGGAAATCCGCCTGCCGGGCAACTACCATCATGACCACTTCGAGATGCCCGACGGCCAGATCCTCTCCCTGACCCAGGACTTCCACACCGACACCGTGGAAGACATGATTGCCCTGGTGGATCGCGAGAGCGGCGAAATCCTGCGCACCTGGGACTTCAAGGACTTTCTTCCCCAGAATGTGGCCGGATCCGGCTCGCAGGATGCCCACGACTGGTTCCATAACAATGCATTATGGTACGATAAAAAGACAAACAGCATTACAATTTCCGGCCGTCATCAGGATGCTGTCGTAAATTTTGATTACAAAACAAGTAAATTGAACTGGATTATTGGCGATCCTGAGACCTGGCCCGCCGATATGCAGAAATATTTCTTCAAGCCCGTGGGCGATCTCTCCAAGTTCGACTGGCAGTACGAACAGCATGCCTGCGTGGTCTGCCCGGACGGCAGCATCATGTGCTTTGACAACGGCCAGTATCGTTCCAAGGTGAAGGAACGCTACATCCGCAACCGCGACAACTTCTCCCGCGGCGTGCGCTACCGCATCGATACCGACAAGATGGAAATCGAGCAGCTGTGGCAGTACGGCAAGGAACTGGGCGAGGCCTTCTTCTCTCCCTACATCTGCAACGTGGAATACTATGCCGAAGGCCATTACCTCATCCACTCCGGCGGCATCGGCTGGAAGGATGGCTATGCCTCCGACGTGCTGCCCGCCTTCATCAACCCCAGGAAGGAACCCGGTACGGACATCTGCTCCAAGACCGTGGAACAGAAGGACGGCGTGGTCATGTACTACATGGAAGTGGAAGGCAACTTCTACCGTGGCACCAAGCTCTCCGCCTACCATGACGGCGAAAACGCCGCCCTGGGCGAAGGCAGGCTGCTGGGCCATCTCGATGTGACCCCCACCTTCGACACCATTCCCGAACTGCCCGAGTCGTCCGAGGTCATCAACAGCTGGCATCAGGTGAACATCGAGGAAGACGTGGACCGCATTGTCTTCCACGGCCGCTTTGCCAGAGGCTCCCTGGCCATGGTGCTTTTGCAGGGCGAAAAGGAAACCCGCGCCTACTACGTGAATACCGCTGCGACCAACCATCTGGCCATGTGCTCCGGCGCCTACCTGGAAGACGATGACCGCGTCATCAAGTTCAATATCAGCAAGGAAGGCCTGAGCGGCACCTATGCCATCAAGGTGCTGGTCGAAGACGCCATCTACCAGACCGGTGTCTCCATCATCTGCTAATCCTGACTGAGCGGTCTGCCAGGCCGTCTGCCGGCAGTCAGTCTGACAGCCGGTACAGACCCTGTCCTGTACCAGGGCGAAAGCCTCTTGGGTCGGGTACAGGGACAGGGCATACAAGGAACAGGCGTGACTCTCCTGAATGTGCGGGGGAGCCACGCCTTTTTTCTTGTTTTACGGGGTGTCCGCCTGCAGGGAGTTCCAGACCAGGGCTGCCCGGGCCCTGGGAAGGCCGCCTTGTCCCCTTGCAAGGTCCGCAAAAGGGGCTACACTTGGGGCCGGACAGTGTGCGGCCAGTCTTCTCTGGCCATCCCCGGGGTGCCCCCCCGGACTGTCTTGTGGTTCGCCCCCCTGCTATCCCTTTTCTGCCAATACCCGCACCCCTTTCGATCGCATGACCGCCTTTCTTCAGGGCTTTTCGCTGGGACTTGCCTACGTGGCGCCCATAGGCCTGCAAAATCTCTTTGTCATCAATTCGGCCCTCTCCCGTCCCAGGTCCGTGGCCCTGCGCATTGCCGGCATCGTCATTGTCTTCGATGTCCTGCTCTCGCTGGCTGGCTTCTTTGGCGTGGGCGCTCTCATCACCCGTTCGGAGCTGGCCAGGGTGCTCATTCTTGGCGCTGGCAGCCTGCTTGTGCTGGTCATTGGCGCACGCCTTGTGCTGAGCCGCAGCGTTGCCAGCACCGGCTGTGCCCTGGACATGCCCCTGTGGTGGGTGGCCTGGATGGCCTTTGCCGTTACCTGGCTCAACCCGCAGGCCCTGCTGGATGTGTCCCTGCTGCTGGGCGCCTTTCGGGCCGTCCTGGCCGAGAGCGAGACGACAGCCTTCATCCTGGGTGTGACCACGGCCTCCTGCTCCTGGTTCACCGGGCTCACCCTGGTGGTGAGCTGTCTGAAAAGCCGCTTCACGGCCCGCATCCTGCGTCTCATCAACCTGGTCTGCGGCCTTGTGATCTGCGGCTATGCCCTGCATCTGGGCTGGTCCCTGGTGGAGCTTCTGCGATCCTGAGCCGGTCAGGGCTGCTTTTTGCGGGGGCTTTTCAGGAGGATTTTTCCGGATCTGCGGCCTTGGGGAGCGCAGGCATTTCCGCTTTTCGGGCGCCGCGTTGTTTTTTCTGTCCCGGGCATGTAGTATGCCAGGCACACGGCACAGCTCATCCCCTGGCCGCAGGCGCCGATGAGCTTTTTTGTGCGTTTTTTTCAGGACCGGCTCTGAAGACCTGCTTTTTGAAGGTCCGGGCAGGTCGGGCCCTGATTTGGGGCCTTTTGCCATCCATTGCACGCAGCAGGGGGGAGACTTTCATGCACGAACTGGCCCTGGCCCAGGGCATGCTGGACATAGCCCTGGAAGAACTGGCACGTCACAACTGTACGCGGCTCAAGCTGC
The DNA here is from genome assembly GCA_019113165.1 of Candidatus Desulfovibrio intestinipullorum. GTDB lineage: Bacteria > Desulfobacterota > Desulfovibrionia > Desulfovibrionales > Desulfovibrionaceae > Desulfovibrio > Desulfovibrio intestinipullorum. The sequence goes on along the minus strand of DXHV01000036.1, from coordinate 24,249 downwards.
TGCGCGTGGAAGTGGGCGCGCTCTCCGGCGTTGTCTGCGAGTCTTTGTCCTTTGCCTTCGAATCCCTGGTGAAGGGCACGGTGCACGAGAAGGCCGTGCTGGACATTGTCCGCATTCCCTTGAAACTGCGCTGCGGCAGCTGCCAGTGCGAGTTCGAGGGCGAGCACGGGCCGGGCGAGTTTTCCGCCTGTCCGCAGTGCGGCGAGGTCCTGGGCCACACCGTGCTCTCGGGCCGGCAGATGCAGGTGACCTGGCTGGAAGGCGAGTAGGGCCAGACACAGGCCCTGAGCCGCTGCCCCCTCTTGTTCCGGCACTTTTCCCTGCACGTACTTGAATAAAAAAGGAGACATATCATGCAGATACCTGTGGTGCGCAACGTTCTGGAAGCCAACGAGCGTCTGGCGTCCGTGGTGCGCGAACGCGTGAAGGGCATCCTGACCCTCAACCTTATTTCCTCTCCGGGTGCCGGCAAGACTTCCCTGCTTGAGCGCACCCTGACGGATCTCTCCTCCGAGTTCCGCATGGCCGTCATCGAGGGCGACCTGCAGACGGACAACGATGCCCGCCGCGTGGCGGCCACAGGAGTGCAGGCCGTGCAGATTGACACGGACGGCGGCTGCCATCTCGATGCCAATCAGATTCTCCGGGCCATGGACCATCTGGACATGAGCAACCTGGACATTCTCTTCATCGAGAACGTGGGCAATCTGGTCTGCCCCACAGAATTTGACCTGGGCGAAGACGCCAAGGTGGGCATCCTCTCCGTGACCGAAGGCGACGACAAGCCGGAAAAGTATCCCCTCCTCTTTAACCTGGCCAAGGTGCTGCTGCTCAACAAGGTGGACCTGCTCCCCTACGTGAACTTTGACGTGGAGCGCGCCTCGACCTTTGCCAGGGCCCTGAACAAGGATCTGCCCATCTTCCAGATCTCCTGCACCAAGCAGCAGGGCCTGAGGGACTGGTACACCTGGCTGAGGGCCTCCGTGCAGCTCAAGAAGACGAAGGGCTCCCTCTAGTCCGCAGGAAGGACAGGGGGTCCCAGGCCCGAAGCAGTCGAAAGCAACGTCACCGGATCCCGGCCTGCCTCGCAAGGAAGCAGACCGGGGTCCGGTGTCCTTGTATCCGGCACTGCCTGCCGTATCCTTCCGTATTCTGGAACACGCTCCTGCTAAGACCACTCCCTGCATCCCCAACCCTCAACCGTACCCGATGGGAGGTCCCATGCTTCGTGTCCCCTGCCTTTTGCTCGTCTGTGTGATTGTTCTTCTTTGTTTCCACTCACCGGGGCTGGCCCTAGGAGCGGACGTCGTGCCAGAGCCCCTGTCCGGCGCTCCGGCCGAAGCCGGATCAGGACCAGAATCAGGGCCGTCTGCCAGCCCGGCCGCCCCGACTGTGTCGGCGGCGTCGGCAGCGGACCAGGCCAGTCAGTCCGTCCAGCCCGATCAGCAAGCCCAGCCCGATCAGGGAGCCCAGGCCGATCAGGCAGTCCCGGCGCAGAAGCCGGGGCTTGAGCGCGTGACCACCATCCGCGGATCCTTCGTGCTCTCGCCCAAGTCGGTGATCTTTTCGGCCGACGGCAGCCGCTTCTATGTGAATGCCCTGGAAGGCCTCAAGACCCTGGTCTACGACACGGCCACCCTGAAGCTTGCCCATGTCATCAGCCACGAGTTCACGGAAGAAGACGCAGGGCTCTTTCTGGACAACGAGTCCACGGTCTTTGACTATACCTATCTTGTGAACCGCGACCCGCAGAAGCGCAACTGCTTTGGCGGCAAGCCCGTGGAAGGCGTCCTGACCCACGCGGACCGCTATCTGTGGGTGACCTACTACCGCAGGACCTGGGACCCCAGGGCCACCTCGCCCTCGGCCGTGGCCATCATCGACACGCAGAGCAACAGCATCGTGCGCGTCATGCCCACGGGGCCCCTGCCCAAGATGCTGGCTGTCTCCCCGGACGGCCGCACCCTGGCCATCACCCACTGGGGCGACAATTCCGTGGCCCTCATGGACATCTCCTCGGACAATCCCAGGGACTTTCATTATGTGGGGCTGCTTGTGGACGGCAAAAGGCCCGATTTGCGCAGGGTGCGCGGCGACAGGGACAAGGTCTGCGGCCACTGCCTGCGCGGTACGGTCTTCAGCAGGGACGGCCGCCATCTTTTCGTGGGACGCATGCACAATGGCGGCATCACGGTCTTTGACGTGCGTACCAGAGCCTGCCTGGGCACCTTCAGGGGCGTGGATCCCACGCCAAGGCACCTTGTGCTCTCCCCGGACGGCACAACGCTCTATGTCTCCTGCGCAGCCAGCGGCACCATCAATGCCCTGGAGGTGGACAGGGTCCTTGAGAGCCTGGCCACCGGCGACACATCCTACCGCGGCCGCAGCCTGGCCGTGGGCCCGGACGGCCGCACCCTGGCGCTGAGCGCCGACGGCCGCTGGATCTATGTGGCCTGCAACCGCATGGCCCGGCTTGTCATGGTGGATGCCCTGAACTGGAAGGTGGTGGACCGCGTGCCGGCCTCGCCCTATCCCGTGGGCCTGGCCGTGCACCCGGACGGCACCATGGTCCTGACCACGGCCCAGGGCCGCAAGGGCCGGGGCGGCCATGTGCTCGATGTCTTCAGGGTGCAGGGGGTGAAGCCCCTGCCTGTGCAGCCTCCTGCAGAGAGGCCGGCACAGGATGGGGACAGGGAGCCTGACGAGACAGACGACGAGACAGACGATGAGCAACACGTGGACACCCTGTCCACCTGGTAGACACAATCCGTATGTCCGGTCTGCCCACTGCAGACAGGGAACAAAAGAAACGTGCCGGACTCTTCCTCACGAAGAATCCGGCACTGTCGCGTTTGGGAGAATGTGCCTTCGGGCAGACTGGGCAGGGCTTAGCGCTGCAAATCTTCGACGCTGTAGGCTGTCATGTCCAGGATGAGCGTATCGGAGTCCCTGTGCAGGGAGATGGTGTAGAGCTGGGTGTCACGCTGGGGAAATTCCGGCGAGGTGGCCAGTTCCTGGACGAGATCCTTTGGCGCAAACATGATGGAGGCTATGCCCCGTCCCTGCTTCAGGAAGGCTTCCGTGCAGACCCGGATGAGCTCGCTGTGCACGGCAGGAGGATAGTTGAGCATTTCCGAGAAGGTCATCTCTATGCCCGGGAAGGTGGCCTGCCAGGGCACGTAGTTCTGCCTGGCCAGGGCCTGCAGCACGCCCTTCAGATTGGGCAGGGAGAGGGTCTGGCGCAGCTCCACGTTTTCCAGCTGGGCATCGCCCAGTTCCCTGGCATTGTCGGTATTGGCATAGAGCCTGGCGCTCCAGACCTGGTTGGCAAAGCCCAGGGTGGCCAGATAGACGTCCTCTTCCATGGTATAGTAGGTCTTGATGAGGCCGCAGGCATCCTTCATGGTCATGCCCGTGTGGAAGCCTTCCAGGGAACAGACGGGTCTGGCATCGGCGGCAGGCAGCAGGCTCTCCCTGGTGCCGCGCACATGCAGAGGCCGTCCCTTGTCCCGCTGGACAATGAGACAGGTCTCATGCTCCGGGCACAGGGTGAGGCTCTGCACATGGGTGAGGTTGATGTCCTTCCACGTGCACAGGGAGAGGCCCAGATCCAGGCGCACTTCCACAGTGCCGCCGGGATTTTCCAGCTCGTCCTCGCTGCCGGGGCCAAGGTCCATGCGGGCAAAGCTCGTGGTCGTGCCGTCGGAAAGACGGATGGCGACCAGATCGTGATGACTCTTGTTGCTCAAAAGCAGGGTGTTCTGAACAGCCTGCGCCTCTTCCTGGACCCTGGGAGCAGCAAAACAGGGCTGTGCGCAGTTGACGCTCAGTCCTGGAACAAGGAGAGAGAACGCACAGAAGAGAAGGACAAACATGCTGGGCATGGCAAAACCTCGCCTGGAATGCGGAACCGGATGTGGAAGGAAACAGGGCACCTGCAGGTCTTTCGGGCAGGGCCTGGCGTCACAGGGGACGCCAGGCAGAATACGCAAGCTTGGCAGCCTTGCCAAGTCCGGGACGAGCCCGGGACACACGATCATTCCCTCCCGGACTGCAGGGGTTTGCCTGGGGGTTGTCTGCCCCTGCCAGCCAGTCTTCTCCTGGCTTTTTCTGCCTTCTCCTGCCCAAACTTCCTTCTTGCCAATCCGTGGCGCGGGCCCTATGCTTTGGCCGAAAAGGCGCCCAGGCACGACGTGCCGCCTTTTTCCTGCGGCAGCCCCCATTCACAATTCCCTGAAAAGGACACGCTTTCAGGCCTTGCGGAGCACACACTTGGCATTTTCCTTCCTGAAACTTGGCAGACGGCGCACAAAGGTGCAGGCGGACACAGGCGTGACCGAACAGGCCGCCGGCACGAACGGCGCAGGCCCCATGCAGGGCCCTGCCCAGGGCGAGCGCAATGTCTTTGTGAACGAAGGAGTGCGTCCCGAACAGGCCGGCCAGACCGGACAGATCGGACAGGCAGGACAGACAGGACAGGGGGAGGACGTGCAGGCTCATCCCCTGCAGGATCCGGCTGCAGCACAGCAAGGGCGTGCGCAGGCCAGGGGCTTTGTCCTGACCGGTCAGCGGCTTTTCTGCACCCTCTTTCTGCTGGCAGCAGCACTGCCCCTGGCCTATATGGGCGGGGTGGCCACAGGCCGCTATACCCTGGAGAAGGAGTATGAGGAAGTGGCCGCGCTGCCGGTCTCCCCGCTGCAGGAAGAGAGTGGCGCAGAAGACGGAGAGGGCGGAAACGCGAAGGACAGGGACGAGGACACGGAGCTTGCCCAGGGCATTCTCAGGCCCAAGGATCTGGGCTTTGTCCGTTTTCTGCGGGCCGCACCGGGAGAAAAGGTGCCCGAGCCCGGCAAGATGCAGATCATGAAGCCTGCCGTGGCTCCGCAGCCCCAGGGGACACAGGCACAGGGCTCAGAACCCGTCATGGCGCCCGGCATGAGTCCTGCCCGCGTGTCCGGCGGTCCGCCCGAGCCGCCCAGACAGGCCGCGGATCTCTTTGACTTTGTCTTCCAGACGGCCGCCTTCCGTACCAGGGATGCGGCCGAAAACCTGCGCATGCAGCTGGAGGCCGAGGGCTTCCGCTCCAGGCTTGAGACACAGGGGCGCCTCTATCTTGTGCTCCTGCTCACCCGCGGGCCCCTCTCCAGGGTCGGCGAGGTGCAGGCCCTCATGCAGCGCCTGCGCCTGGGCGTGCCCATTGAACGCAGCCGCAGGGCTGTCCTGCGGCCCATTGGGCAGCGATAGGCACGCTCAGGCCGGCTCTTCCACAGGGTCTCTGTTTCCGTGCTCGTCGTGCAGAAAGCCAGCCTGGCAGGTCTGTGCTAGCGTTTTGTGCCCCTGTCGGGATTGACGGGCACAAGGCCCGCATGACGCGTTGTCATGTTCGTAAAGAGAAAGTTCATGTCCTGCGGCCGTCCGTTGAGGATGAAGATGGCCAGCACCTTGCCGGCATTGTCGTGACGGAAGATGAAGCGCAGCTTCTGATCGCCGCGTATGGTGTCGAAATGGGCCTGATTGGCCGAAAAGACGGGCTTGCCGCGCAGGCCTTTTGCATAGCCTTCCACAATGGTGCGAAAGTTTCTGGCAGAGCTCGGGCCGTAGATCATCTGCAGGGAGGCCTTGTGATCCCTGCGGCCGAGCACGGCCGTCTCGCCGCCGCGCTTTTTGAAGGGCCCCTCTATGAGGCTCCATCCCCTGGGCAGATCCAGGGAAAAGTAGGCGCAGCTGAAGCGTGCGGCCTGGGCGTCTGCGGGCAGAAGCACGGGCAGGAGGAAGAGCACGGCGAGCAGGAGAGCCGTGAGCCTGACTGTGTATCTGGTCATGAGTCCGGTTGTGTGTCGGGGAAAGTGGAAGAAACGTGGCATGACAACCTCGCGTGTGGGCAGGATGGGGACAGCGTGCCCTGAAGGGCCGGAAAGACGGGCCTGGTGACAGATCCGGATGACGGACCCGAAGACGGGCCCGCAAGATGGAGACGGACCTGCGTGCCGGCTCGGAAACGTGGTTTTCAGACGAGGCGGGCGCAGTGGAGACCGCAAAGGAAGGCCGCAAAGCCTGCCAGAATCTGCACAACTATATTGGCCACAAGAAAGAGGGGGCGGATCTGGCCCAGGGCAAAGCTCTCGAAGATGAGGGAGGAGAAGGTCGTAAAGCCGCCGAGAAAGCCCGTGCAGAGAAGGACGCGCAGGCTGTCGCTGAGAAGGAGCCTGTTGGCGGCAAGCTCCCAGACCAGGCCAAAGAAAAAGCAGCCCAGGATGTTGACGGCCATGGTGCCGAAGGGCAGGTTTCTGCCTGCCAGGGCATTGACTCCGGTGCTCACCAGAAAGCGGCTGAGGGTTCCGCAGCCGCCGGCAAGAAAGAGAAGCAGGCAGGCCTTGAGAGTCATGAGGCGGCCCCCTGAGACGTTTCCCTGAAGCAGTCCGGAAATTCGCTGGCGAGAAAGTCCTTCAGGGCCGTCTGCCAGTGGGGCATGGGCCTGAGATGACAGAGCTTCAGGCGCTCCTTGAGCAGACAGGAATTGGCAGGTCGTGCAGCAGGCAGCGGATACTCGGCACTGGTGCAGGGCTCCACCTTCTGCTCCCTGCCTGTCAGGGCAAAGACTGCCTTTGCCAGATCGTACCAGGTGGCCTCGCCCTCGCAGGTCAGGTGGATGGTGCCCGTGATTTCCGGATGGTCCAGAAGTTCTTCTATGGCGCAGGCCACGGACAGGGTGCTGGTGGGATTGCCCTTCTGATCATTGACCACGCGGACAAGGGGCCGGCCTTCTCTGTTCAGGCGCATCATGGTGTGCACAAAGCTCGGACCCCCGGGACCGTAGAGCCAGGAGACGCGGGCAATGAGGTGGTTGGGACAGTTGAGGCGTATGGCGCATTCGCCGGCCCACTTGGTCTGGCCGTAGACATTGAGGCCGCCGGTGGGCCTGGAAAATTCGCTGTAGGGGCCGCTGTGGCCGTCAAAGACATAGTCCGTGGAAAAGGCAATGAGCCGTGCCCCTGCCTGCTGGCAGGCGGCAGCCACATGGGCCGATCCCGCCACATTGACCTGCGAGGCGAGCTCGGGCTCGCTCTCGCACTGATCGACTTTTGTATAGGCTGCGCAGTGGAGGACAACGTCGGGCTGAAAGTCGGCAAAGACCCTGCCGACGCTCAGGGGATCGGTAATGTCCAGTTCCTCCCGGCCCGGAGCTGCCAGGACATGATCTGCATGGGTGCCAAGGCGTGCGGCCAGGGTCCGTGCCAGCATGCCCCTGCCGCCGCTGATAAGAATGCGCATGAAAGGCTCCTCTGCTGAAGGATCTGAAGGGAAGGATTTGCAGGGAAGGATTTGCAGGAAAGGATTTGCAGGTTGCGGCCTGCAGGATACAGCAAGGGCCGCCTGCTTCTCAAGCGTGAGGAAGGGGGCGGCCCGGCAGGGGTGCAGAGGAACGCTTTGGCCCTGGCTTCAGGAGAGGTCCATGGCAAGACAGATCATGTCCACAAGCTGCCGGTCTTCTTCAAAAATTGGGTGGTCGTAGTTGTCGGTGAAGAAGTTTCTGATCACATGGGAGCGGACAAAGCCGCAATGCTCGTAGAAGCCCAGGGTGGCGGGGCTCTCTCCCGTGCCCACCAGCAGGGTGTGGGCATGGGGGCGGACAAGGTCCACCACATGCTGCACAAGGGCTCTCCCATAGCCCTGACGCTGGACGTCTTCCCGCACGGCCAGGTTCTTGATCTCGAAGACGCCTGCGCCCTCGTCGGTCACAAGGACGATACCCCGGGCTTCGGGATCATCCTGATCGAACAGGGCGAACATGGTGCCGCGAAAGAGGTAGCGCTCCACCATGTCCATCTGTTCGTCTGCCAGAAGCAGCAGATCCCTGCAGGCGAGCCTTTCTTCGACCGGAATTGTTCTGAAGTGCATGGGCTGTCGTCCTTGTGCTGTCCCTTGTCGCTTTGCGGTTCTCAGGTCCTGCGCCGGAACATCCACACGGCCACGCTTACGCTGACAAGGCAGATGAGGCCTATCTTGCCAAGCTGCAGGGCGGCTGCCGCAGGGCTGATGTCCTTCAGAAAGACGCCCTGGCAGAGGACGGCAAAGTGGCGCAACGGCACAAGTTCGCTTACATACTGCAGGAAGATGGGCATGTTGTTGACCGGAGTGACCACGCCGGAGATGAGGATGGAGGGCACCCCGATGGTGAAGGCCCCAAGGAAGGCCTGCTGCTGGGTGGCGCACAGGGAAGAGACCATGAGCCCCATGCCGCCCGAGGCCAGGGCAAAGACAAGCAGGGAGAGGTAGAGCAGGAGCACGGAGCCCGTGAAGGGCACGCCAAAGCCGAAGACCGTGATGACAAGGAAGATGGTGCCGTGGACGCAGCCCGTGATGCAGCCTGGCATGAGCTTGGCCAGGGCGATTTCCGTGGAGGTGCTGGGCGTGACCAGCAGCTGGTCGAAGGTGCCCACTTCCCGTTCCCTGGCGACAGACAGTCCCGTGACCACCAGGCCCAGCATGTAGGTGAGCATGCCGATGAGGTTGGGCAGGAAGAACCACTGGAAGTCCAGGTTGGGATTGAACCAGGATCGCACGGCCACGGACAGGGGATTTGCCTGGGCAGCCGTGAAGGTCTGGATGATGGTGGTCAGATAATAGACGGCAAGCTGGGAGGCATTGGCCCTGCGGCCGTCCAGGAGGACCTGCAGCCGGGCTTCCCGTCCGGCCTCAAGGTCTCTGGAAAAGCGCTCGTCAAAGACGAGGCAGAAGAGGGTCCTGCCTCTGTCCATGCAGTCCTGTACTTCTTCGTCGCTGTGCACCTCAATCATGCGCACAAAGGTGGGCGATCCAGAGATCGTCTGGCAGACGCGGGTGCTCCAGACCCCGTTATCGCGGTTGAAGACCGCAAAGGTCACGTTGCGCACTTCCATGGTGGCCGCCCAGCCGAAGATGACGATCTGGGCCAGGGGCGGCACAATGAGCATGAGGCGCGAGGTCCGGTTGTAGAAGAGGACCAGGAGTTCCTTGCAGAGGATGGCCCAGATGCGGCGCAGGCTGAGGGCTTCCACGCGGATTTTTGGGCGGATTTTGGGGCGAGCGTTCATGACCCGTCTCCCTTAGTCTATGCTCTTGCGCAGATGCCGGTAGACCACCACCAGAAGCAGGCTTGCCAGGGCCAGCAGGCAGAGGGTACGGGGAACGAGCACCGCAGGGATGGTGCCGGCCAGAAAGAGCGTGCGCAGGCAGATGTTGAAATGGGTGGCAGGCAAGATTTGCGCCAGGGCCTGCAAAAGGGGCGGCATGGAGTCCAGGTCGAAGACAAAGCCCGAGAGCAGCAGGGCCGGCAGAAAGCCCGTGAAGAGGCCTGCCTCGGCCGCCACGAGCTGCACGCGCAGGTGCACGGAAATGAAGAGGCCCTGACCAAGCGCGCAGAGCATGAAGATGGAGGAGATGACGACAAGGGCCAGGAAGGAGCCCCGGTAGGGCACGTTAAAGAGGTTGATGGCAAGCACCGTGCACAAGAAGAGCGAGAACATGCCAAGGCAGAAGTAGGGCACAAGCTTGCCCAGAAGGAGCTGCATGCGGGTAACGGGTGTTGCCAGCATGGCCTCCATGGTGCCGCGCTCCCATTCCCTGGCAAAGACCAGGGAGGTGAGCAGGGTGCCTATGAGGGTCATGATGACCGTGATGGAGCCGGGCACAAGAAAGTTGATGCTCAGGGCTGTGGGATTGTACCAGTGGCGGACAACGAGATCGATGCCTGCGCTCTGTGTGCTTCCCGTGAGCCTCTGGGCAAAGAGCAGCAGGACGGACTGGGCATAGCCCTGCAGGAAGCGGGCGGAATTGGGCTCCGTGCCGTCCACCACAAGCTGCAGGGAAGAAAAGTCTGTCTCTGTCCGGCCTGCCCTGTCGGGATCGGGAGAAAAGTTCCTGCCTCTCTTCATCCCCTGCGCCATCTGCTGTTCAAGACTCAGAAGGCTCAGGAGGTTGCGCTCGAAATCCTCCCTGATGTGCAGAAAGCCCTGTATGCGCGAGTCGCGCATGGCCTGGGTGACAGCTGCCATGGAGGAGAGCTCGTGCACCTCAAACCAGGGCGAGGCACGAAAGTCGGCGATCAGGGCCGTGGAGGCCTGGGAGCGGCTCTCGTCGCAGATGCCCAGCTGCAGATTGGCCGGATCCAGGTTGATGCCAAAGCCGAAGAGCAGCAGAAAGAGCGTGGGCAGCACGCCGGCCACAAGATAGGAGGACGGATCGCGGATTATCTGGGCAAATTCCTTGCCGGTCAGGGCCAGGACCTGCCGCAGCCAGAGGGTCAGTGGGGATGCGTGTGCCATGAAAGAACTCCCTGCTTCTCCTTGTCTTGGCCATGTCCTGGCCCAGTCTTCCTTCCCTTACTCTTCGTGATCGGCGTGCCAGCGCTGTATGGCCGCAATGAAGGCGTCTTCCAGGGTGGGATCTTCCAGGGTGGGATCCAGGCCCCGGGCTTCGCCGCAGCACTCCCTCTTGAGGGCTTCCGGGGTGCCGTAATGGATCATGGCCCCCTGATAGATGAGGCAGATGGTGTCGCAGTACTCGGCCTCGTCCATGCAGTGGGTGGTGACAAGCACGGCCGTGCCTGTTTCGGTCATGGCCAGGATGTGCTTCCAGAAGTCCCTGCGCGTGCGCACATCGACCCCGGAGGTGGGCTCGTCCAGGAAGAGCACGGCCGGATTGTGGAGGGTGGCGCACAACAGGGCCAGGCGCTGCTTGAGGCCCAGGGGCAGGGTCTCGGTAATGGAGGAGAGGTGATCCTCAAGGCCCAGGGCCTCGGCCAGAAGCTGCGTGCGCTGCGTGCGCGTGGCCTTGTCCAGCCCGTAGAGATCGGCAAAGAGGCGGATGTTGGCGGCCACGGGAATGTCCGGGTAGAGGGAAAACTTCTGGGCCATGTAGCCCATGTTGGCCCGGGCCGCACTGGACGAGGAGAGCAGGTCTATGCCTGCCACCTCGCAGGAGCCGCTGGTCGGCTTCAGAAGGCCGCAGAGCATGCGGAAGGTGGTGGACTTGCCGGCCCCGTTGGGACCAAGCAGTCCGCAGATTTCGCCTGGCCGCACGCTGAAGGAAATGTCCCTGGCCGCCGTGAAGGAGCCAAAGCATTTGGTCAGTCCCCTGGCTACGATGGCAGGCCGCAAGCTCTCTTCGCCGCCCCTCTTGTGTCCCCTGTTTTCGGCCCGGGCATAGGGCGAGGGGCTCGCATTGATGCCGCCAAGGGCGGCCATGTAGGCGTCTTCAAGACGCGGTGGCACCGTTCTTCCCGTGCGTTCAAGTGTCGTGCGCAGAGCCTGCGGGCAGTCTTTCGCCGTGAGCAGGCGCAGGCTTGAGCCCTGTATGACCACGTCCCGTATGCCGTCCTCGCGCACATAGTGCTCGAAGTCGGCCCGATTGTCGCCGCTGCCAGGCACCAGATGGACCTGGCCCTCCACGGTCTCGAGAAAGTCCTGCGGGGGACCGGCATAGAGGATGCGGCCTGCGTCCAGCATGATGATGTCCGGGCAGCGTTCCGCTTCCTCGAGGTAGGCCGTGGACCAGACAATGGTCATGCCCGAGTCGGCCAGTTCGGCCACCATGTGCCACAGATCCCTGCGCGAGAGCGGATCCACGCCCACGCCAGGCTCGTCCAGCAGAAGGAGTCTTGGCGATCCCAGCAGGGCGCAGGCAATGCCCAGCTTCTGTTTCATGCCGCCGGAGAGCCGGCCGGCCAGGCGGGATCCGAAGGGGCCAAGGCCCGTGAAGGCCAGAAGCCGCGCAAAGAGGGCCTCGCCCTCGTCCCTGTTCAGGCCGCGCAGCCTGGCGTGCAGGCGCAGATTGGCCAGCACGGTGAGATCCTCGTAGAGTCCGAACTTCTGGGGCATGTAGCCAATGCTGTTGGGATCCGCGTCCAGCAGCTCCTGCGGCCTGCGACCAAAGACAGAGAGCTCGCCCGCATCCACGCGGAGCAGGCCGGCCAGCAGGCGCAGGAATGTGGTCTTGCCGGCAGCATCAGGCCCGACCAGCCCGGTTATCTGGCCCGGCTTCAGGGTGCAGGTGAGATCCTGCAGGGCAGGGCGGGCGCCAAAGGACTTGCAGACATGGTCGGCGCGAACGAGCGTGTCCCTGGCCTGGCTGTCCCGGCCAGGATCTGTCCTGCCGGGATCCGGGCCGGTCCCGGTGTGCAGCAGGGCAGGCATTATCTGTCCTCTTCGGGCAGGCGCACCCGCACGGGCATGCCCTGGCGGAGCATGTTGTCCGGATCCTTTGCCAGAACGCGGATACGGTAGACCAGGGAGGTGCGCACTTCACTGGTCTCCACGTTCTTGGGCGTGAATTCGGCCGCAGGGGAGATGTAGCCCACAGTCCCGGCAAAGGGCGCCTGCGAGCAGTCGGCCAGCACCTCCACGGCCATGCCGGGACGGATGCGGCCAAGGTGGGGCTCGTCCACATAGACGCGCAGCCACACGGGATCGCGCAGGGTCAGGGTGAGCACAGGGCTTCCGGCCGCCACGATGGCGCCTTCCTCCTGGGCCCTGGTCAGCACGATGCCGTCTCCCGGCGCCGCAAGCTCGCAGTCCGCATGCCGGATACGGGCCAGATCGGCCTGGGCCCTGGCGGCAGCAAGCGTTGCCTTCTGGGCGGCAATGTCCTCCTTGCGGTAGCCGCTGGCATGCATGGCATAGACCTGCTCGGCTGCGGCCAGCTCGGCCCGGCTCTGCCTGGCAGCAGAGAGGGCATTGTCCAGGGCCTGCTGGGAAGTGGCATTCTGCCTGTGCATGTTGCGTATGCGCTCAAGCTGGATGCGGGCCAGATCGGCCTGGGCCCTGGCCGCACGGACCTGTTCCTCGGCCTGGGCCACTTCCTCTGAGCGGTAGCCGGCCTCCAGACGGGCCAGCTGGGCTTCCTGGGCCTGCACCTGGGCCTCGGCCTGCCGCAGGGCGGCTTCGTAGACGTCACTGTCCAGGCGCGCCAGAATCTGCCCCTTGTGCACGCTGTCGCCCTCGTCCACAAGCAGGCGCGCTATGCGGCCCTCCACCCTGAAGGAGAGCTCCACCTGACGGATTTCCACATTGCCGTAGAGCACAAGGGCCCTGTCTCCGTGCCGGGTAAGGACATACAGGATAAGGGCCAGGGCGAGCACAAAGAGCGCGCCCGGAAGGAGCGTCTTGGCGGAAGGTCGTGCCATGGGGAATCTCCTTGCGGCGTGTTTGCCGGGCAAAAGTCGGGGGTCGGAAGACTGGGGCCAGACGACAGGGACAGAAGCGGGAAAAAGGAGCGGAAGCCGGACCAGAGGCCCAAATGCGCGGACAGGAGCCTTTTGGGCAGGACCGCTTTTCTTGAGAAAAGGGCGTGCGTGTGCTAGACCTTGCAAGACCCAAAGGAAGGCCTCCAGGGACGGAAAGTCCCAGGGACGGTTCCTTTGAAAAGGGGGTACAGGGTCCCGGAAACAAGGGTAGCGCACTCTGCCCGCTCTCTCAAGGATCCGCCTGCGCCGTATGCCTCTTTCCCTTCTTTCCCCTTTTTTCCCTTGTGGCGCACTTCTCCTGTGTCTCTTCCGGCCGCCTGCTTCATCAGCGTCCTTCTGTCCAGCCCCAGACTTCTGTCGTCGAGGAAACCAGCAATGCCCGCAGAAAACCCCGCCATTCTTCTCATAGCCTATGGTTCCTGCCTGGCCAGCGGACTGGACGCACTGCGGCATTTCGAGACCAGGGTCCGCCAGCGCCATCCGGGCTTTCCCGTGCGCTGGGCCTATACCTCCGAGCACATACGCAACAGGCTGGCCGTACAGGTGCGCCGCAAGTCCGATTCCGTGGTCAAGGCCATACGCAGGCTTGTGCTGGAGCGCTTTTCGCCCATCGTGGCCCAGCCCCTGCAGATAGTCTCGGCCACGGAGAACGAGGTGGTGGAGGGACTGACCCAGTCTGTGTCTGCGGAACTGGGCGTGCCGGTGAGCGTGGGCGCTCCCCTGCTGGCCACAGAGGCCGATGTGCACTTGTGTGTACAGGCCATGCTGGCCCATCTGCCCGAGGGTCGCACGGCCGAAGAAGACGTGATCTTCGTGGGCCACGGGGCCTCCCATGCGGCCCAGACGCGCTATGCCGAGCTCTGCCGCCTGGCCTCTGCCATGGACGGCGGCATCCATGTGGCCACCCTGTCCGGCAACATGCCCCTGGAAGGGCTGCTGCCAAGGCTCACCTCGCACAGGGTGTGGCTTGTGCCCCTGCTCTCGTCCGTGGGCAAGCACACGGTCTCTGACATTGCCGGCAGCGATCCCGACTCCCTCAAGTCCTTCCTGGAACGCCACGGCCACGAATGCCTGGCCGTGAAGGAAGGCGTGCTTGTGCACAAGGCCTTTGCCGACATCTGGCTCGACCATCTGGAGCAGGCCATGGCCCGCCTGGGCCTTGGCAGCCGAAGCAGCGCGACCCCCTGATCAGGTCTGCTGCCCGGTCCGGACGCCCCGATGAGGCCGGAAGCACCGATTTTCCCCGAAGGCTCCGAAACAGGGCGAGGCAGCCTGTGCCTGCCCTGTTGCCCATATGCCCATTCAACCTGTTACAACGAAGGTTTTTTGTCTCGTGATCAAGTCAGCTTTTTTTTCCCTTCTCATGAAAACGCTGCTTGTCTGCCTCCCCCTGAGCTGTGTGCTGGTCCTTGGCCAGACGCCTGCCCTGGCCGACGGGGCAGCCAATGCCTTCAATCCCTACACGGGCAAGGCCATGCCCTCCTCCCGCAAGGTGAAGGGCGAGGACAGCAAGATTCTGGAAGCCCTGGGCGGCACGCAGCGCAGCATTGCCACGGATGCCGCCTACCGGCCCCACTGGAAGGAAGAGGCCTACCCTGTGCTGAAGGGCACCAGGGACGCCCGCCACGAGGTCCTGTTCGTGCTCGACATGGCCGATCCTGCGGCCCGGCCCCTCTGGAAGACGGTGCGCGCTGCCATGGACAAGCTGCCTGTCAGTCAGGCCAGACTTGTGCTCTTTGCCCGCAGTGCCGAAGTCTATGCCACGGACCTGGCAGGTCTTGCCATCTGGGCCTGCAGGGAGCGTCCAGGACAGGCCATGACCTATCTGTCCTGGGTCCTGCAGCGCTGGGACGACATCAAGAGCGCCCAGCGCCGCAAGGGCAGCGTGCGCCCCTTCAACAACGAGTACGATGCCGTGCTCTCGCGCAAGGACTATCCCATGGCCTTCGTGGCCATGAACTCCTGCTTCAAGCCCAAGGTGCCCGAAAAGGATCAGAGCAGGCTGGCTGCCTATATATATGAAGCTGGCAACATCAATCTCTATCAGGCCACGGAAGTCTGCCGCTATTACGAGCTGGAAACACCAAGCGGCCTCATCGTGGACGGCAAGGTGGTGGACAGGGGCATCAGCGCCTCAGCCCTGAAGGCCCTGCTCAGGTAGGGGTCTTCCTGTCAGACCGGACAGGAAGCGACGAGACACGTTCAGGGGACGCAGTCCCCTCAGTGCACGACATCCCCGTGATGCCCCTGGAATTTCAGGGAGGGGCATCGCGGGGATGCTGCATTTTTGGGCCCGTCTGCCGGGCACGGTGTCATCTCGCTGTGTTGTGAGGCCTGCGCTATCCGGCTGTGCCCTGCAGACTGTGCTTGAAGGCATGGGTGATGGTGACGTCCACGAACTGGCCTGTGTGATCCGCGTCTTTTGCCAGATCCACGTGCACAAGGGCGCCGTAGGGGTCGCGTCCCTGCCAGCGGCAGAGGTCGGTCGTATCGTCCTGCCGCGGGCTCTGGCCCTCGATGAGCACCGTGGTGGCAGCGCCCACGCGCTCTGCAAGCCAGGCCGAACTCAGCTCTTCCTGCAGGGCCTGCAGACGCTGCAGCCGGTCAAGCTGCACGGGAGCAGGAATCTTGTCCGCATACCCCGAGGCCCTGGTGCCCGGCCTGTCCGAATAGCAGAAGGAAAAGCTGCTCATGAAGCCGCACTTTCGCACCATGTCCATGGTCTGCAGAAATTCCTCTTCCGTTTCGCCGGGAAAGCCCACGATAAGGTCCGTGGACAGGGCCAGATCCGGGCGGGCCTTTTTGAGTGCCTGCACAAGGGAGAGGAAGTCCCCTGCCGTGTAGCGGCGGTTCATGCGCCTGAGGACATGGTCGGCACCGGCCTGCATGGGCAGGTGCAGGCGCGGGCAGAGGTTGGGCAGCTCGGCAAAGAGGGCCACGTCCTCATGGCTCATGTCCTTGGGGTGCGGGGTCACGTAGCGCAGGCGCATGTCCGGATCCAGGGCCGAGACCTGACGAAGCAGGGAGGCAAAGGAGGTGCCGTCGCTCGTCTTGTCCAGGCCGTAGGCATTGACGTTCTGGCCAAGCAGGCAGATCTCCCGTGCGCCCTGCTCGAGCAGCAGGCGGCATTCGTCCAGAATGGCCGCGGAGCTGCGCGACTTCTGCCGGCCCCGCGTGAAGGGCACGATACAGTAGGTGCAGAAGTTGTCGCAGCCCTGCATGATGTTCACGTAGGCCACGGGTCCGCAGTGGGCTTCCCTGGGCTTGGGCCGCTCGTCATAACGTGTGCTGAAGGAGGTGAGGCACAGGGTACGGCCGGGATTTGCGAGGAGCAGCTCCAGGGCGTCGGGAATCTGGCCCATGGCGTCCGTGCCGGCCACCAGGCGCACCTGGGGCGAAAAGGAAAAGAGGGTGTTGCCAAGCTGCTGGGCCACGCAGCCTGCCACGGCCACGAGCACGGAGCGGTTTTTGCCCGTTTCCTGCAGGATGCGGCCAAGGGTGCTGCGCACCTTGAGTTCGGGCTTTTCGCGGACAGAACAGGTATTGAGGACAATGATGTCGGCCTGAGCCGGCTCGGCCCAGCGCATGCCCCTGTCCCTGAGCATTCTGGCCAGCCAGTCGGAGTCTGCCACGTTCATCTGGCAGCCAAAGGTAATGATGTGAAACGTCATGGTGTCAAAGGTTCTGATGGTTCCGGCAGGAAGGTGTGCGCGTCGCAAGGGGGACTCAGGCCTAGTCCTTTGGACCCTTGCCGGGAAGAGCCTCGAGGTCTTCCAGGCGGGGGCCTGTCTCGTCGAGGCTGTCCAGTTCCTTCATGAGCCAGGCCACCAGGCTGCGGGCCTGATCCGGGTTGAGCAGGACGCGTGAGTAGATGGTGCGCAGCACGTGGCGGTCGCGCACTTTTTGCTGGTCTTCCTGCTGTTCGCTGGCGACCAGCTCGCCACTTTCCGTAAAGAGGAATTCGGCAGGCTCGGGAAGCGCGTCACACTCCGCAAAGAAATTCATTTCAATTTCTCCGGTCTGGGTGACGCCGCCCATGACGCCGTTGTAATTGTGCAGGGGAAGGTCGGGATCCATCTGTATGGTCAGGTGCTGTTGGGTCGTCTTGCCCATGGGTGCACTCCTTGCAATCGGGGACTGCCTGTGCGGCAGGTTGCTTTCCTTGAAAGAGACAAGTTTGGGGGCAGGCCAGGCCCCTGTCAAGTCCCCTGCCAAGACAGGACAGGGCCCGGGAACAGGGGGGCTCTCCCCCGGGCGCCCGATGGCCCTGTGCCCAAGCTTGAATTTCTTCCTGCAAAAGTTTAGTTGAGCCAATGATTGGCCCGTGCCTGTGCCCCTGTCCGCCTTGTCTCCTGAAGATTCGGGAGCACGGGCAGGCTCGAAGGGGTGTCCCCGGGGAGGGCCCCATCCACTGTCAGACATTCTTCCTTGAGGGAGGTATACATACATGAGCGCATGCAACCTGGAAAAACTGGACGTCGACCCCTGCTTTGACATGGTGGGCTTCATGGAGCTCAGCCAGGAAAGCAGGCTGGACGGCAAGGTCATGGATCGTCTGGGCACGCTCTGGGAGGAGTGGCACAAGAAGCTTTCCGTCTACAAGGTGACCTGTGGCAAGATAGCCTACCTGGTGGCCTGGCTGCCCGAGGAGGTGGAGACCTATGTGGACGAGACCTGGGACAAGACGCCCTCCGAGGGCTATCTCTCCAATTCCCTGGCCCAGTACCTCATCATGCAGAGCGTGAACGCCCTGCTGCCGCAGGTAGAGACCGTGGGCTGTGCTCCGGCTCCGCGTCCCACGGAGAGCCTCAAGGAAGCACTGCAGGACTTTGAGCTGCGCTACCGGGAGGACCTGGCGGTCCTGAACCGCCGCTTTGCCGTGGTCACCTTCTATCCCTTCCGCGGCGGCTGCGAAATCTGTCATCTGCAGGCCCACTGCCCCAAGGGCAATGGCGAGACCGGCACCAGCGTGCTGCTGCCTGGCTACGAAGCCCCGCAGGAGTCATGATGATAGCCTGGCTCGAAGGACGCCTTGAACACGTCTCCGATCCGTCCATCATCGTCGTTACCGACGGCGGCGTGGGCTACGAGGTGGAGGTGACGGCCCGCCTGCGCCAGTCCCTGCCCGATCGGGGCCAGCGGGTGCAGCTCTACACCACCCTGCTGGTCAGGGAGGACATGCTCAGGCTGTGCGGCTTCCAGACCATGGAGGAGCGCGCCGTCTTTGACATCCTGACCAGCGTGCCCAAGGTTGGCCCGAGGCTCGGCCTGGCCGTGCTCTCCGTCTACAGGCCCGCCGAGCTGCGCAGGATTGTGGCCGATGGCGACACCGTGGCCCTGACGGCAGTGAGCGGCATAGGCAAGCGCCTGGCCGAGACCCTGGTGCGCGAGCTCTCCTACAAGCTCAAGGTAGAGGTCGGCGCCGAGCCCCTGGCTGCCTCTGGCGCGGGCAGCGTGTACCACAGTGTGCTTGATGGCCTCAAGGGCCTGGGCTATGCCGAGAGCGAGTGCGGCAGCGTGCTGCAGGAAATCCTGCGGGCCGAGCCGGATCTTGATGTGCCCTCGGCCCTGCGCCGGGCCCTGCAGGAACTCGGGCGCAGAAAGTAGGCAGGGACACGGGACAGGACGGCCAGGCGGGACAGACTGACAGGGGCGGAAGCAGGACGGGCAGGAAGGACGGGCAGAAAGGACGGGCAGAAGGACAGGACGAGACGCATATGCAGGAAGAACTCCATCAGGCAGACGACAACGTCAGACCCAGGAAGCTCGACGACTTCATCGGGCAGCAGGATGTGCGCTCCCAGCTCAAAATTTTCCTGGGCGCGGCCAGACAGCTTGGCAGGGCCCTGGATCACACCATCTTCTACGGCAATCCCGGTCTCGGCAAGACGACCCTTGCCCAGATCATGGCCGCCGAGCTTGGCGTGAACATTGTGACCATCACCGGCCCCATGCTGGAGCGGCCAGGGGATCTGGCCGCCATTCTCACCAACCTGTCCCGCAACGACATTCTCTTTGTGGACGAAATCCACCGCATGCCCATTACCGTGGAGGAAGTGCTCTATCCGGCCATGGAGGACTTCAAGCTGGACATTGTGGTGGGGCAGGGACCAGCGGCCAGCACGGTCAAGATGCCCCTGGACCGCTTCACCCTGGTGGGTGCCACCACGCGCATGGGGCTTGTGTCCGCTCCCCTGCGCAGCCGCTTTGGCATTGTTTTGCACCTGGACTTCTATTCGCCCGAGGATCTGGCCCGCATTGTCCGGCGCAGTGCCGGCATTCTGGACATCAGCATCGACGAGGAGGGCGCCCTGGAAATAGGCCGGCGCTCCAGGGGCACACCGCGCATTGCCAACAGGCATCTGCGCAGGGTCCGGGACTATGCCCTGCAGGAAGGGGCGCCCTGCATTACCAGGGAAATTGCCGACCGGGCGCTTTCCTGCATGAACGTGGACAGGGAGGGCCTGGATCAGATGGACCGCCGCCTTTTGCAGGTGCTCATCAACCACTATGACGGCGGTCCCTGCGGCATCAAGACCCTGGCCGTGGCCTGCTCCGAGGACGTGCGCGCCCTGGAGGACGTCTACGAGCCCTATCTCATCCAGCAGGGCTTTCTGAAGCGGACCAGCAGGGGCCGCATTGCCACGGCCAAGGCCTACCTGCACATGCGCAACTGGGGCGTGACCGGCACGAGCCAGTAGCCGGGAAGACAGCCTGCCTGGCAGACGCAAATCCGGGAGCACCTTGCAGTTTTTTGGCGGGCACAGTACACTCCCCCGTGGCAGAGCCCTGTTTTCACGATATTTTTCCGGCATTTTTTCGCTTTTTCCCTGTCGCCTTTCCCTTGTCATTCTTCCCGATGCATCAATCGGCAACGCTGCAGGCACTTCATGCAAAGAGCAACTCCCTTTACAGACAATCTCAGTGCATCGCTCAAGAAGTACTATGCCCTCTTCCGGGCCGCAGTTGCTGTGGCCTGCGGTCTCATCCTGCTGGCCGTGGTCGCAGCCTACGTTCTGGTGGAGCGCTCGGGCGGGCGCGTTCTGGACGAGGCCGCGGAGAACCTCCTGCTCAAGGAGTCGGCCTTTGACAAGCGGCTTGCGACCTGGTGCAGCTCGGTGGAGAAGTTTGCCGGCAACATAGCCAGCGCAAGCATTGTGCAGCTGTCCGTCTCCTATTACGCGGGCCTCACCGACGAGCAGCGCAAGGCCCTGGGCACGAACAGGGAACAGAGTGCCGACGATCAGGAACTGGTGACCTATCTCAAGGACATGTTTGCCGACTTTGCCGCCTCGCACGGCATCTCCGATGCCCTGATAGTCATGGCGGACGGCGACATTCTCCTGGGCTCCAGGGACAACAAGCTCTATTCCCAGTCCTGGAAGTCCATGCTGGAGCGGGTCCTGCAGCAGAGAACCTTCCAGTACGGATCCCTCCATGCCTCCGAGGGCAAGGTGGTCGTGGACGTGGCCGTGCCCATCTTCCCGCCCGTGGAAGGCACAGACGCAAAGCCTCTGGGCGCCCTGCTCATGGCGCTCCCCTTGAGCTCCCAGTTCAGCGATATCCTGACCCCGCCCGCAGACAACAGGGGCATCCAGAAGATAGCCTTTGTGCAGATACACAAGACCGAGACGGGCCACATCCGCACCAGTGTCGAGAAGCAGGGCTCCATGCTCTTCGTGCGCGACACCATCATGCCCGGCACAGGCGACATCACGCCCAGGGAGCTTGCCGACAGCCAGATCCTGCAGGAAGATCAGCACCTCTACTATACCATGTACTTCCCCTCGGACGAGAAGATCGCGGGCTACGTGTGCACCATGGTGCCGCAGATCCACGTCCAGGAGCTCATGACAAGCCACAGGTACTTCATCCTTGCCTGTCTTGGCGTGGTCATTGCCTTCATCCTTCTTGTGCTGGTGCTTTTGTCCATGCTCAGGGACAAGTATGTTCGCCAGCTCGTGAACCGGCGCATTGCCAACCAGAAGGCCATCCTGGACCGCATCAACGCCTCCATTCAGGACGGCATGATCCTGCTCTCCAAGGCCGGTGACATTGTCTACATGAACGAGCACTTCTTCACGGCCGACGGCCGCGCCCGCTGGGTGCGCGTGTCCCTGCACGACGCCCTGACCGGCGATGCGGCGGACAAGGTACTGGAATGCATGCACCATGTGCTGGAAAACGGCCGCGAGGGCAGCGTGGAGCTGCTCTACGGCGAGGAGAGCGCCAAGCGGCTCTACCGCGTCACGGTCTACGCAAGCCAGGAACAGGAAGGCCGGGCCAGCGACATGGATCTCGGCTGCGTGGCCATCTTCAGGGACATTACCGAGTTCCGCAACAAGGCCAGGGAAAGCCAGCAGAGGGTGCAGAAGATCCTCAACGTCTTCTCCACGGTGGTGGAGAGCGTGGACGCCGGTCTGCGCGGCCACACGGACAAGATGCTCACCATCATAGACGCCCTGTCGCCGCTTCTGCACTTCTCGAAGGAGGAGATGGACACCCTCAATATCTCGGCCCGCCTCTTCCAGATAGGCAAGCTCTTTGTGCCAAGGCACCTGCTCAACAAGCGGGGCAAGCTCACACCCGAGGAATACGCCCAGGTCAGCAAGGCGCCGGAAGCGGCCTACGAGCTGCTCTACAGCCTCAATTTCGGCCTGCCCGTGGCCGAGACGGTCTACGAGATGGGCGAGCGCGTGGACGGCCGCGGTCCGCGTGGCCTCAAGGGCGACGAAATCCTCTTTACGGCCCGGGTGCTCTCCGTGGTCAATGCCTTCTGCTCCATGGTGAGCCCGCGTACCTATCGCGACGCCATGAGCGTGGAAACGGCCCTGGATCAGCTGCGCAAGGACCCGGGCTTCGACAGGGAGGTCGTCGAGGCCATGGGCACCATCTCCGTCAAGGACTTCCAGACCATACTGCGGCGCTGCACGGGCGAGGGCGAATCCTACAATCACGCCCTGGCCCTGTGGGACAACGTGGAAAGGTCCTGAGGGACTGCAGCTGGGAAGAGGGCGTCCCCTGTCCTTCCCGACTGGCCCGGCTTTCCCGTCTGGCCGCAAGGCACATCAGACCGTATACCGTTCAGACAAAAGAAGTGTCCCCCGCGGACTTCTCCCATTCCAGGGAGCCGCAGGGGGACACTTCTTTCTTCAGGCGGACTTCAGTGCGCGAATTGTGCCGGTGAACTGTGCCGGTGAACAGTGGCAGACATGCGGGACCGCCTGTCCGAAAGGTCCTGCAGGGAAAATGGTGACAAAAGTTCCTGCGTCTTCCCAATGTCAGGGTCAGATGGCTCGTCAGCCATCCGGCAGCAGAGAGTCAGAGCTGGCGACCGGCAATAATTCCTGCATGGAATTTTGTCTCATGCCCTTAGAAGCGGTACATGAGCCCCAGACCGACGGAGTATTTTTCCGAGGTTTCGACCATGGGGCTGTTGGTGATTTCCTTGTCCAGGAAGGTGGCCCTGAAGGAGGCAAAGGCGCTCCAGTGATCCGTGAAGGAGAATCGGGCCGAGAGCTGGCCGTAGGGCGCCACGGAGCTTGAGGGATCGTACTCGCTCAGGCCGCTCTTGCGGGATTCGCTGGCGCTGATGCCATAGTAGTAGTCCGTGTAGTTGGCATCGGTCCACTGCAGGCCCACGGTGGGCACAAGGCTCAGGCGGTCGAACACGAGGGGATAGGAATAGTTGCCGTCCACGATGAAGCCGTTGCTGTAGCCAAGAACGTCCGTGGAGCCGGTGAGGGTGAGAATGCCGATGGGGGACATGAGCCTGGCATTGAGGCCGGCCAGCATACTGGAATAGCGGTCGTCCAGGCGGCGCATGGCCCGGCTGTCGCTGTTGCCGGCGTAGAAGTGCTGCGGCAGGTAGGAGAGCTGGGCATTGAACTCGAACCAGGCGTTCCTGAAGAGGTGCACGCCGCCGGAGACGCCGCGCAGATAGAAGCGCTTGCCCTCGTAGCCTATGAGGGGCAGGAAGGTGCCGTCGGAGCGCATGCCCCGGT
Source organism: Candidatus Desulfovibrio intestinipullorum (assembly GCA_019113165.1). Lineage (GTDB taxonomy): Bacteria > Desulfobacterota > Desulfovibrionia > Desulfovibrionales > Desulfovibrionaceae > Desulfovibrio > Desulfovibrio intestinipullorum. The sequence continues at coordinate 1,023 of DXHV01000036.1, read as the reverse complement.
ATTCGTTGCTGGTTGCGGATCCGCCTATGCCGGCATCAAAGCCGGCAAGGAGGGAGAGGTTGATGGATTTCCAGAAGGGCTCGCCGGGCCCGTCATTGCGGGCCGGACTCTCGGCCTGGACGGCACAGGGAGCCAGCAGGGCAAGCAGAAGGAGCAGAAGGAGAAAGCGTCGCATGGACTGTCCTCGAAGAGTGCAGGTTTTTGGGAGTTGAGTGCGGGTTCTGGAGAAAGGGATCGCATGGGCCTTGAGGAACGACGTGATACTGCAGGAGCTGCAGATGAAGGCGGCAGCCTGAAGGCAGCCTGAAGGTCCCTCGACGCCTGACAGACGCCCTGGCAGCGTGCACGATGGCAGCGCAGGACGTCTTGGAGCCTGGCGAGGACTATCGGCCATTAAGGAGTCCGGGCCAGGGAGCGTCTGCGGAGTATGGAAAAAGTCGGCCTGGCCGTAAAGAGGAAACCGGATTTGGGAACAGACGGACGGGATTTGCCAGGCTGCGGCCATTTTCTGGCAGAGCCGGAGGCTTTGCGGCAGAAACAGGAAGCGTTCAGAAAGAGTCTGAGGCTCTTTTCGCGGATCGCCCTGCCAGGAGCACGCTGGCGGGGTTCTGGACCATGGTCCCGGCTATTGAAGCGGGTTTTGGGCGCAGGCGAAACTTTTTTTGGAAAAAATGCAGATTTTTGTTGACAGGCAGGGTCCGCAAGCGTAGAAACGCTCCTCGCGCCGCCTGACAGAGGCTGGACGAATACGGCGACAGGGCAACTAACCCTGCGACATGTTACGATAAAAATCTGCCAGGCCCGTCCTTTGCATGGAGAGGGTAAACACCCGTCGTCATGCAGAGTCTGTTGGCTCCCATGAAGCTGACCGCGAAAGAAATTTCGCAAAGGCTGCAAAAAGAGCTTGACAGGAAGGGAAACAAAGTCCTATAAGGACGTTTCTCGCGACTCAAGAAGAGCTTCACGCTTTTGACCACGTTTTGAAAAAATGTGACAAAACGAAAAAAAGTTCTTGACAGTCGC
>DXHV01000035.1 GCA_019113165.1 Candidatus Desulfovibrio intestinipullorum | reverse complement strand
AGTCTGTTCCCTTTGGCCGCTCGGGAACCCCACCACATAATTCGTATGTTCTGCTGCCAGGCACTGAGGGAAAATCCCTGGCCTTGTGTCGGGCAGCTGTTTGGCAGAATGGAGCTGGCGATGGGAATCGAACCTACAACCTGCTGATTACAAATCAGCTGCTCTGCCGATTGAGCTACGCCAGCACGAGTTGAAGCTTTTAGCCGAAAACCTGATGCTTGGCAAGCAAAAAATTCACTGCTGGAAAAATTTTTTTGACTTGTGCGCTTCGCGAAGGTGACTTCCTGGTGAAGTTTTTTTTTCGCTCTGTGCCTCAAGTGCGTCGACCCTTATATACGCCAAGGGTCACTCGGTCAAGCCCTGCGAGGTCCTTTTTTGTTAAAATCTTCAAAAAATTTTGTTGCGCGAGCAGAGTGCGAACCATTTCGGCCTGTTGCGCCCCGTGCTCAAGGACAATGAGCCCTCCGGGCACAAGCACCCGTGCGGCCGTGCTGATGCAGGAAGCCAGATCCGCCAGGCCATGCTGTGCGGCAAAGAGGGCCTCATGGGGCTCATGGGCCCGCACGCCTGCCTGCACCTCGGGATCGTCCTCGTTTATGTAGGGCGGATTGGAGACTACCAGATCAAGCGAGGCATCCTTCAGGGGAACCCTGGCCAGATCGGCCTGCAGGATGAGTGCCCTGTCGGCTCCAAGGCCTTTTCTGTTTTCGGCGCACACGGCCAATGGCACCCCGGCCCGTTCCAGGAGCAGGCCCTGCCAGTGGGGGCGCTCCAGCTGCAGTGTGAGGCCTATGCAGCCTGAGCCCGCGCCAAGATCGATGAAGCGCACGTCTTCCCGGCCGGCAAGGTCCTTGTCCTCAAGCACCGTGTCTATGATGAGTTCCGTCTCCGGGCGCGGAATGAGCACGCCCCGGCGCACGCGAAAAGGGCGTCCGTAGAACTCCTTCTCGCCCAGCAGATAGGCCATGGGCTCTCCCTGGCAGCGGCGCGCAAGGAGAGCCCAAAAAAGCTCAAGGATCCCGTCGTCCGGAACGTGTTCAGGGTACATGCGGACAAAGAGCCTGTCCCTTTTGAGGGCACAGGCAAGCAGCAGTTCCGCTTCCAGACGAGGGGCAGTGCATTCTGCGGCCTCTGCCGCCTGCAGGCTGTGCACTGCAGACGACAGAAGCCCAGCTATGGCTGGCATCAGTTTTCTGCCCCGGCATCAGTCGTTTCGGCCTTTCTGCTGCGGGACTGGTGGGGCTTTGCCACCCTGGCCCTGTCCTTTTCCGTGAAGGCCAGCTCGTAGATTTCGCTGTAGTAGCGCACAGGGATGATCTCCAGCTGTTCGCGCAAGTCGGCCGGAATGTCTTCCAGGTCCTTCTGGTTCTGCCAGGGGATCACGGCCTTCTTCAGACCGCGGGCCATGGCACCCAGGAGCTTTTCCTTGATGCCGCCCACGGGCAGGACGCGGCCCTTGATGTCGATTTCGCCGGTCATGCACAGATCGGCGTACACCGGGGCCTTCTTCAGGGCCGAGAGCAGGGCCGTGGTCAGGGTCACGCCGGCACTGGGACCGTCCTTGGGGGTGGCACCGTCCGGCACGTGGATGTGGATGTCGTGCCTGCTGTCAAAGTCTGCCTCCACGCCAAAGGCCGAGGCATTGCTGCGCAGGTAGCTGATGGCCGCATGGGCGCTTTCCTTCATGACATCACCCAGGGAGCCCGTGAGCTGGAGCTTGCCCTTGCCCTTGATGACGGCCGTCTCGATGGTGAGCACCTCGCCGCCGGCCTGTGTCCAGGCAAGACCGTAGGCCATGCCGGGCAGAAGCTTTTCCTCACGCTCCTCGTCCAGGAAGAGGGCGGGGCCGAGCAGGGCCTGCAAATCGCTCTCTTCCACACGGAAGTGGGCCGAGCCTCCCTCCGCCTTCTTGCGGGCCAGCTTGCGGCACACGGCGCCTATCTGGCGCTCAAGCTCGCGCACGCCCGCCTCACGGGTGTAGTTGCGGATGATGCCCTCGATAGCTCCGGGCGCGATGGTCACTTCCTCCATGGAGAGACCGTTGTCCTCCACGCGCTTGCGGACCAGGTAGCGTTCGGCAATGGCTTCCTTTTCCTGCATGGTGTAGCCGGGCAGGCGGATGATTTCCATGCGGTCCCTGAGGGCCGAGGGAATGGTGTCCAGCTGATTGGCCGTGCACAGGAACATGACCCTGGACAAATCAAAGGGTACGTTCAGGTAGTGGTCGCTGAAGGTATTGTTCTGTTCGGGATCGAGCACTTCGAGCAGGGCCGACTGCGGGTCGCCCCGGAAGTCGTTGCCCACCTTGTCCATTTCGTCCAGGACAATGACGGGGTTGCTTGTGCCCGCATGGCGCAGGGCCTGTATGATGCGGCCGGGCATGGCGCCAATGTAGGTGCGCCTGTGACCGCGGATTTCGGCCTCGTCATGCATGCCGCCCAGGGAGAGGCGCTCGAACTTGCGCCCCAGGGCTCTGGCCACGGACTTGCCGAGACTTGTCTTGCCAACGCCAGGAGGACCCACGAAGCAGAGGATGGATCCGTGCGTCTGGGGATTGAGCTTGTGCACGCTCAAAAATTCCAGGATGCGGTCCTTGATCTTGTCCAGGCCGTAGTGGTCCTCGTTGAGGATGGTCTGGGCATTCTTTATGTCCAGATTGTCCTCGGAGACCTTGTCCCAGGGCAGTTCGCTCAGAAGTTCCAGATAGGTGCGGATGACATTGGCCTCGGCGGCATCTCCGTGCATGAGGGAGAGGCGGCGCAGCTGCTTGTCGGCCTCTTTCTTCACTTCCTTGGGCAGATGGGCCTTTTCCAGGGCTTCCTTGAGGCGCTCCAGCTCCTCGGCCGAGTCTTCCTCCAGATCGCCCAGCTCGTGGCGTATGGCCTTGAGCTGCTCGCGCAAGTAGAAGTCCTTCTGGGCCTTGTCCATGCCTTCCTTGGCCGAGGACTGTATACGCATCTGTACCGTGGCCACTTCCACCTCGTGCTGCAGCTGCTCGGTCACAAGGCGCAGGCGCTCCACGGGATCGCTCACCTCGAGCAGATGCTGGGCCTGCTCGGTGCGCATGCGCAGGTTGGAGGCCACAAGGTCGGCAAGGCGCCCCGGTTCCTCCACGCTCTGCAGCACCTTCATGAGCTCGGGCGAGGCCAGGCCGCGGATGGCCAGGACCTTTTCGCTCTGCTCCCTGGCAAGGCGCAGGAGGGCTTCAACTGTTGCGCTGTGGGGCACATCAGGCTCGTTGATGTAGTCCACCTCGGCGGTGAGATAGCGCTCTCCCTGGCCGAAGCGGCGCACCCTGGCACGGGCCACGCCCTGCACCAGGGCCTTGATGCGATTGTCGGGCATCTTCAGGATGCGCAAAACCTGCATGACCGTACCAGTGGCATAGAGATCGTCGGGGCCGGGATTGTCCTCGGTCTCGTTCTTCTGGGTCAGGGCCAGGACAAAGTGCGGCCCGTCCACGGTTGTCTCGATGGCGGCCACGGATCCGTCCCTGCTGATGAAGAGGGGCAGGATCATGAAGTTGAAAAGCACCACGTCCCGCAGGGGGACAACGGGCAGTTCTCTTGGCAGATCCTTGAGGAAATCCGGCGCTGCCGTCTCCCTCTTCTCTCCGAACTTCTGGCCCCTGCCGGCCTGGGGCTTGCCGGTCTTTGCGGATCGTGCGGACCTGGCTGTCCCCTGGTCGGCGCTCTTGCGGGCGCTCGTGGTGGCGAGCCTGCGCACGCGCAGGTAGCGCTTCACCGAGGCTGCGTGAGCAGGCTCTGCGCCCTCTTCGCCCTTTGCGTCAGGGGCTGTCCCGGCGGCTCCGGCTGTCTCGCCCGTCGCGCCTGCTTCGCCTGTCCGGTCTGCCGTGCCGGCAGCTGGGGGCTGGGCGTCCTCGGCCTGTCCGGCCGTGTCGGCAGACACGGGAGCTCCGGCAGCCTCGTCGGGAGTCTGTGTATTGTGTTCGTTCTCGTCTGCCGTCTGGGCAGGGAGATCCTTTTTTTCGTCAGACATAGAAGGTACCTCGATTTCAGCCCTGTCGTTAAGGATGCGTTGCGGCCTGGCGGCAGGGACTGCCCGTGCCCTTGTGCGCGGGCTCATGCAAGGGTGGGGAAGAGCCTGGTCGTGTGGGACGTCATTCGCGGCACGGGGGTCTGTTTTTCTGCTAAGATAAGCAGGAATTGCCATATGGCAAGGGGCCGGCCTGCTCTTTGGAAGAAGGGCCCGGGACAGGTGCGGCCTGTAAAAAAAACTTGACCACACGGCACTTTGCGTGTATGCGGTCTTCCCTTAGAGCCTGCTGCTTTGCAGGGGGCAGGGCACACGCCGCTGTCCCTTTTTTTGCAGGGCAGGCGCTGCATGCCCAATTCAGGTTTTCCCAAGCTGCCTTTTTTTCGAGGACCCCTTCATGTTTGACAGTCTTTCCGACAGGCTTACCAGCGTCTTCCGCTCCTTCCGCGGAGTGACAACCCTCAATGAGGAGAACGTCAAGGCCGGATTGCGCGAAGTCCGTCTTGCTCTCCTGGAAGCAGACGTCAACTATAAGGTCGTCGGAAGCTTCATTGAGACGGTGCGCGAGAAATGCCTGGGCCAGGAAGTGCTCAAGGGCGTCTCGCCGGCCCAGCAGGTCGTCAGCATTGTCAACGAGCAGCTCATAGAACTTCTGGGCGGCGCCACCACGGCCCTGAACCTGCAGGGACAGACCCCTGCAGTCATCATGATGGTTGGCCTGCAGGGTTCGGGCAAGACGACCTCTGCCGCCAAGCTCGCCAACTACCTGCGCAAGCAGAAGATGCGGCCCTACCTTGTGCCCGCAGATATTTACCGCCCGGCAGCCATTGATCAGCTGGTGGTGCTCGCCAAGCAGCTGTCCATGCCCTACTATCCGTCCACGACGGACATGAAGCCCGTGGACATTGCCAGGGACGCCATGATCAGGGCTCGCGAGGAACAGGCCACTGTGGTCATTCTCGACACAGCCGGCCGCCTGCATGTGGACGAAGTGCTCATGCAGGAGCTCTCGGATCTGAAGAGCACGGTGCATCCTCAGGAAATCCTCTTTGTGGCTGATGCCATGACCGGTCAGGATGCCGTGACAGTTGCCGAGTCCTTCAACGAGCAGCTGGGCATTACCGGTGTGGTTCTCACCAAGATGGACGGCGATGCCAGAGGCGGTGCAGCCCTCTCCATCAAGTCCGTCACAGGTGCACCCGTCAAGTTTGTCGGCATGGGTGAAAAGCTCTCCGAAATGGAGGTCTTCCATCCAGACCGCATAGCCAGCCGCATTCTCGGCATGGGTGACGTGCTCACCCTGGTCGAGAAGGCCCAGGAAACCATCCAGGCAGAGGAAGCTGCCGAACTTGCCAGGAAGATGCAGAAGGCCTCCTTCGACTTCGAGGACTTCCGCACCCAGATGCGCCGGCTGAAAAAACTCGGCAGTCTGGACAGCCTGCTCAAGCTCATTCCCGGTTTCAGGGGTATCAGCGAAAAGCTGGCCGAGGCCGGCGGTGTGCCTGAAAAGGAACTGGGCAGGGCAGAAGCCATCATCAATTCCATGACCACCGAGGAACGTCACAATCCGGATCTGCTCAACGGCAGCCGCAGGGCACGTATAGCCCGGGGTGCCGGTGTCAGGGTCCAGGATGTGAACCTCTTTGTCCGCCAGTTCGAGCAGACAAGGAAGATGATGAAGGGGGTCATGGGTGGCAAGATGCCCAAGGGCATGGGCGGAGCCATGAAGGCTCTGAAAAACAGGGCACCGCAGGGTCTGCCCCAGTTCCCGGGGATGAACGGACTGGCCGGAATGGGCGGAATGCCCGCAATGCCCAACATGCCCGACATGCCGGCCGAAGGCAGGCCCCTGAGCGCCGAGCGCGCCGACAGGCTTGCCCAGGCCAAGAAGAAAAAACGCAAGGAACGCCGCAAGGCCCGCCGCAAGTAGGCCTGCGCTGCGTTTTCACTCCAGTGTCTGAACTCTTGCCCCCCCAGGGGGCAAAGATCATTCTTTTCAATTTATCTCTTAGAGGGAGAAACAGCCCATGGCCGTTAAAATCAAACTGACCCGTCTCGGAAGCAAGAAGAATCCTTTCTACCGCGTTGTTGCCGCCAATGACGCCACCGCCCGCGACGGTCGTCCCCTGGATTTCCTTGGTTACTACAACCCCATGACCAATCCCGCCCAGGTGAAGCTGGACGCCGAGAAGGTGCAGAAGTGGCTTGACCGTGGTGCCCAGCCCACCGACACCGTGCGTTCCCTGCTGAAGACCTACCTCTCCGCTGCTCCTGCTGCCGAGTAGTCCCTTTGCAGGGACGGCAGGCGGAGTGCCAGTCATGAAGGAATTTCTCGAGACCATTGCCCGAGGCCTTGTGGAGCATCCCGAAGCTGTCAGGGTGCAGGAAGTGCCGGCCAAAAACGGCAGCGTTCTGCAGCTGACGGTGAGTCCCGAAGACCGCGGCAAGCTCATAGGCCGGCAGGGGCGGACAGCACGTGCCCTGCGCACCCTGCTGCGTGCCTGTGCTCTCAGGTCGGGAAAACGCCTTTCCTTCGAGATTGTCACGGATCGCAATGACTGAAAAAAGAATCTGTCTTGGCGCGGTCACCAGGCCGCATGGCGTGCGCGGCGAAGTCTGCGTCGAATGGTACGCAGACGAAGTCTCCTATCTGAAGGGAGACGTGCTGCTTGAATACCCCGACGGAACGCTCCGCAGCGTGCGTGCGAAAACCTTCAGGCAGCACAAGAACGGTCTTCTGGTCAGCTTTGCCGGAGTGGATGATCGCAATGCAGCGGAATATCTGCGCGGAGCCACAGTATGGATTCCACGCGACGAGCTGCCGGATCTGCCCGAGGGCGCAGCCTACCTGGACGATCTCATAGGGCGTGCCGTGACCCTGGCCGACGGAACGGCCCTGGGAGTTCTGCACCACATCGAGGTGCCGCCAGGACAGCTGCTCTGGGCCATACGGGATGCAGACCATGAAGTGCTCTTTCCGGCCAGGGAAGAGTTCATTGTCAGCCTTGAGGACCCCATCGTCATTGACCCGCCGGAAGGGCTTGTGGAAGCCTGCCGGACACCATTGCGCTAGAATGCATACAGAAAGCCACACTCCCCCTGTTCGGGAGTGTGGCTTTCCTGCGTTTTCGGGGGCCAGGCAAACAAGCCTGAACGTCCAGGCCCTGGGCATTGCCCAGGCTGCGGCAGTGGGCTACCCTGCACTCAAGCCCAGCAGCCTGAAGGCAGGGTCGCACGTCCGGAGGGTGGCATGAAGATAGAACGCCTTACCATTCGCAACTACCGCGCCATTGAGCACATAAGCGTCGAGTGCACGCCCAACATCAATATCATCTACGGAGAAAACGGCGTGGGCAAGAGCAGCATCCTCTACATGCTGCACGACTTCCTGGTCTGGCAGGAAGCGTGCACCAGGCGAGGGGAGGGAGCAGGGGGCGGCCCCATGTCCGGAACTGTGTCCGGATCCATGTCGGGACCTGCTGCGAGCACTGCTGCCCGGCGTACCCTCTTTGCTCCGGCCAAGATACGCGATGCCCGCCTGCCTTCGGAGCTCATCTTCAATGAAGGGCTCCCCGGCTGCACACGCGTCTGCTGGCATCCCGAAGACGGACGGGTGACCTGCGAAGGGCAACTGGATCTGCGCCGGGTGAGCTTCATTCCGACCCTCCTCCATGCCCGCTGCCTGCAGGACTGGACAAGTGATGCAGAGAGTGCGGACATCCTGGACCGCATGCAGAGCCTGGCCCTGCGCGGGATCGCCGATTTTCGCACGGTCCGGGCCTGCTTCATGGACCTCTTGCGCGAGGAAGAAATACACAGGGCGAGGGGGCAGGGGGAGTACCGGCATCCGGCCCTGCAGAAGGTGCGCGAGGTGCTCTGCCGGATCAATCCGGCCCTGTCCAGTCTGGCCCTGAAAAGAGAGGACGGCCGGGAAGTGCTGGCCGTGGAGCGGGAGGGCCGGCTTTTGAGCATAGAGGAGCAGCTCTCTTCCGGGGAGGCCGGCTTTCTTGGCATGGTCGTGGAAATCTGCCTGGCCGCCTTTGCCGAGGACACCTCGGGCAGGGACATCCTGGTGCTCATCGACGAGCTGGAAACAAGCCTCCACCCTGGTTGGCAGATGAAGATGGCGCCGCTGCTCAAGGAGAGCTTTCCGGACATACAGTTCATTATCACGAGCCACTCGCCCTTCATCTGGGCCGGCCTGGACAAGAGGGAGGTGCTGTGGCTTGTCCGCGACGGAGAGGGACGGGTGGTGCGCCGCGAGGTGCCCTTTGCCAGGGGCGGCAGCGTGGAGGCCATCATTGCCCGCTTCTTCACCGAAGAGCTCTACGACGAGGCCTTTGTGCGGGAACTGCATGCCGTGGAAGAGGCCATAGAGCAGAAGGACAGGGAGCGGGCCCTTTCCCTCATGGAAGCCATGCATACCCGCTACGGCGAGATTCCCGCCCTTTCCCTGCTGCAGTTTCGAATGAGGATGCTCGGGCTATGATCTATATTCACAAGGAAGAAGAACCGCCCATGGTCCGGGCCTGGAAGGCAAAGAGGGGCCACGTCACCTACAAGGACATGCCCATGCCCCTGCGCCGGGAGCTGCGCAATGCCCTTTTGCACGAACAGGGCTATGTGTGCTGCTTCTGCGGCACGGCCCTGGGCCGCAAGGAAAACACCTGCATTGTGCAGATGCCCCTGGCCAGGGGCGAGCACCACAATGTCCGCAATGCCCACATTGCGCCCCAGTCCAGGGCGCCGGACCGGGTGCTGGACTACGACAACATCTGTGCCTCCTGCGACGGTTCCTTCAACAGAATGCGCTATCCGGACGTGCGCAAGGAAGCGCACTGCGACATCCGTCAGGGCGATGCCCTCCTGCCGGTGACGCCCCTGCAGGAAGACTGTCTCTCCTACTTTTCCTTCAGCGCCGACGGCAGCGTGCACCCCAATCCCGCAAAAAGTTTGGAGGATCAGGAAAAGGCCCGCCAGACCATAGCCATCCTGGGCCTCAATGCCGGCATCCTGCGCTGCATGCGAGCAGGGCTGTTGCGCCTGATCGAAGAGGTGGTCCACAAGATCCAGGAAAAGGGGTGGCCGGATGGTGACGGCGAGGCGGGCGTGGCGGCCCTGCTGGACAACCTGGCCCGCCGGGACAGGGACGGCCGCTTTGCGCCCTTCTACTTTGTGGCCCTGAGCTATTTTGGCAGGGCGCAGGGGACGGGCAAGGACAGCCCGGGGCCGTCTGCCTGACTGTCTGAAGTGCCCTGCCTGAAGCGCTCTGGCTGAAGCAGAAGTCGGGAACGCGTCCCTTTCGTCAGGCCCGTCACGCTCTCGGGCCCCAAAAAAAATCCCCCTGCACAAACAGGGGGATTTGTGTCCATTGTGATGCGTTGCGAGGCGAGTCCGGCTTATCCCTGCAGGGGCTTGCCAAAGAGCATGAGCAGCTCGGAAAAGGTCATTTCCATGGTCTGCCTGGCTGGGGAACCGGTCTTGATGGCTGCTTCCGCGTCCATGACGAGCTCCAGGCAGCGGGCAAGCCTGGCTGCGCCTATGCGCTTTGCCAGGGCCGGCGTCAGGGAAAAGGAGCGCGGCGCGGTATCGCCCACCAGCATGAGCCACAGGGTGCGGAAATTCCAGACAAGCAGACCCAGCAGCTGCAGGGCCGCGCTGTCCATGTCCGTGACCCTGGCAAGCTCGCGCCAGGTGCCTCTGGCATCGCCCTTGAGCAGGCAGTTGATGCAGCCAAAGACCTGCGCCTCCGGGGACCACGAGGCCGTGCCCAGCATGTCCACGGTCACAGGCTGCCCGGGCTGCGCCAGCAGGGCCAGCTTGTCCAGCTCGGCGCACACGACCCCGGCCTGCCTGGGCGTGTTCTCGCACAGGGTGTTCATGGTCAGGGTGTCCAGGGCAAGCCCCCTGAGCTGGGCCTGTTCCTTCACATAGCCGCGTATGGTCTTGTCCGTGAGGCCAGGGTGACTCAGAAGCCAGCCCTGCTTCGTGGCAAACTGCACGCAGCGCAGCTTGGCCAGGGGGGCCGGCAGCTTGATCCTGCCCCTCTCCCAGTCGTTTTCCACGCAGAAGACGGGAAGGGATCCGGCCAGAGGACGGGCCAGCATCTTGTCCAGGGTCTTCCAGGTCTGGGTGTTCCACAGATTGGCCTGGCGGACCAGCACAAGGCGCATGGAGCCAAAGAGATCGCGCACCGTGAGCGCTTCCCAGAAGGCATTGCCCGGCGCCTCGTCCCCCCAGAAGCAGACGCGCTTGAAGGTGCCGCCGGCAGGGGCATGGATGCGTGCCTGCTCCTCGACGGTCGCGAGCAGGATCTGCACGTCCGGGCAGGCCACGAAGAGGAAGCCCGGACGCTGGGTGTTTGCCTTTGCCATGTGCCGTGTCGTCCTAGCGGGCAACCACGTTCACGAGCTTGCCGGGAATGACGATGACGCGCTGAATGGTGAGGTCCTTGGTAAACTTCTTTACCTGTTCCTGTTCAAGGGCCGCGGCTTCCAGGGCAGCCTTGTCGGCGCCCGTGGGCATTTCCATGGTGCCGCGCAGCTTGCCGTTGACCTGCAGGGCAATGGTCTGCGTGTCGCGCACCAGGGCGCTCTCGTCGCAGTCCGGCCATTTCTGGGTGGAGACCAGGCCTTCCTGACCCATCATGGACCACAGTTCCTCGCACATGTGCGGGGTAATGGGCGAGAGGGTGGTCAGTACCGTGGCCATGGCCGAGGAGAAGACCCTGCGTTCGCCCGCATCCGTGCCCATCTTGGCCCTGTAGAGGTACATGGCATTGACGAGCTCCATGATGGAGGCAATGGCTGTGTTGAACTGGCAGCGTGTGCCCATGTCCTCGCCGGCCTTTTTGATGGTGGTGTGCTCGCGGCAGCGCAGATCCTTTGCCAGGGCCGTGGTGGCATCGGCAGCCGTGGCCGAGGCGGCAGGCACGGGCTCGAGCACGTCCCTGCTGTCCTCGAAGAGACGCCAGATGCGCTGCAGGAAGCGGCTTGCGCCCTCGATGCCGGATTCGGTCCAGTCGAAGTCGCGTTCCGGCGGTGCGGCAAAGAGGCAGAACAGGCGCACCGTGTCGGCGCCGTACTTGTCAATCATTTCCTCGGGATTGACAATGTTGCCCTTGGACTTGCTCATCTTGCTGCCGTCCAGGAGCACCATGCCCTGGGTGAGCAGGCGCTTGAAGGGCTCGTCCAGGTTCTCGGGATAGAAGCCGAGATCGCGCAGGGCCTTGGTGAAGAAGCGGGCATAGAGCAGGTGCAGGATGGCGTGTTCCACGCCGCCAATGTACTGATCCACGGGCATCCAGTAGGACAGGGCTTCCTTGTCGAAGGCCTCCTGCTCGTCGCGGGCGCAGGTGTAGCGGGTGAAGTACCAGCTCGACTCCACGAAGGTGTCCATGGTGTCCGTTTCCCTGCGGGCCTTGCCGCCGCATTTGGGGCAGGTGCAGTCCGCAAAGGAGGAGGTGGCGGGCAGGGGCGACTTGCCGTCCGGGAAGGTCTTCACATCCAGAGGCAGGAGGATGGGCAGATGCTCTTCCTTTTCGGGCACAAGGCCGCAGTGCTCGCAGTAGACCACGGGAATGGGGGCGCCCCAGTAGCGCTGCCTGGAAATGTTCCAGTCGCGCAGGCGGAACTGCGTGGTGGCGCGGCCAAGCTTTTTCGCTTCCAGGGCCTCGACCACGCGCTTCTTGCCGGTCTCGTTGTCCAGACCGTCAAACTCGCCGGAATTGACCATGGTGCCGGCTTCCGTGTAGGCGCACTCCCAGCCGGCCGTGTCGGACAGGGAACCGTCCTCGCTTATGACCTGCACGATGGGCAGATCGTATTTGCGGGCAAACTCGAAGTCGCGCTGATCGTGGGAGGGCACGCCCATGACCGCACCGGTGCCGTAGCTCGCAATGACAAAGTTGCCGAGCCAGATGGGCACCTTCTTGCCCGTGAGCGGATGGATGACGTAGGCGCCGGTGGCAATGCCCTGCTTTTCCAGGGTTTCGGACTGGCGCTCTATGCGGTCCATGTTGCGCACGGAGGTGATGAATTCCTGAATCTTCTCCTCGTTGGGCAGGCCGCGGATGATCTCGGCCACCAGGGGATGTTCGGGAGCCATGGTCAGGAAGCTCACGCCGAAGACCGTGTCCGGACGGGTGGTGAAGACGGAGATGCTGTCCTGGCCGGCCACGGGCTTTTCCAGGGGGAAGACGATTTCCGCACCGTGGGACTTGCCGATCCAGTTGTGCTGCATGGCAATGACGCGATCCGGCCAGCCGCCCTTGAGCAGCTCCAGGTCTTCCAGGAGCTCGTCGGCATAGGCCGTGATGCGCAAAAACCACTGGGTGAGATCCTTCTGCTCCACAGGAGAGTTGCAGCGCCAGCAGCAGCCGTCCACGACCTGCTCGTTGGCCAGCACCGTGTGGCAGGAGGGACACCAGTTCTGGGGCGCCTCCTTGCGGTACACAAGGCCCTTTTCCAGGAACTTCAGAAAGAAGAGCTGTTCCCAGCGGTAGTACTCGGGACGGCAGGTGGCAAGCTCCCTGGCCCAGTCGTAGGAATAGCCCAGGCGCTTCATCTGGCTGCGCATGTTGGCTATGTTGGAATAGGTCCAGCTGGCCGGGTGGGTATTGTGCTTGATGGCCGCGTTTTCGGCCGGCAGGCCGAAGGCGTCCCAGCCGATGGGATGCAGCACGTTGTAGCCCTGCATTCTCTTGGCCCTGGCCAGGACGTCACCGATGCAGTAGTTGCGTACATGGCCCATGTGCAGGTTCCCGGACGGATAGGGGAACATTTCCAGCACATAGTACTTGGGCATGTCGCTCTTGTGGGTGCAGGCGAAGGCATGGCTTTCTTCCCAGCGCTTCTGCCACTTGAGTTCGATTTCCTGTGGGGTATAGCGTTTCATGACTTTATATAAGGGCATGCCGATTGTCTCTCCGCAAGCCTGCCCCGCGGGATGTTCCCGGGGCAGAGGCCTGGGCAGACGGGCATGCTCCCTTTCTCTAGATGGTTCTGGTTCGTGAAAATGACTGGTCGGCCCCGGGACGCGCCGCAGGTGCGGGCAGGGGCAAACGGCCGGGCTCGTCCGGACTGAGATCCGGACTCGTCCGCTACTTCTGGCCTGCGCCCTGCAGGGAGAGCAGGCTCAGATTGTCCTGCTGTATCATGGTGGCCGTGCTGTGCAGGATGCCGTTGATGAACTGATGGGAGGCGGGCTCGCCAAAGTCCTGGGCCAGAATAATGGATTCGGAGAGGGTGATCTTGGGATCCGTGGCCCTGGAGGTGAGCAGCTCGTAGGTGCCCATGCGCAGGATCACGAGCTCCACCCGGCCGATGCGGTCCAGGCTGCGGCTGGCATTTTTCTGCACAAGCCGGTCCAGGGCGTCCTGAAATTCCCAGACGCCGCGCACAAGCTTCCAGGCAAAGTCGAGGCCTTTGGGAATGCTGAAGGCCTGCGGGGCATCTGTTCCAGCGTCCGCTTCGGTCTTCTGGTCCCTGTCCTTGTGCCCCTTGTCCTTCATGCCGTCCCTGGCCTCGTCCTCGGCCGTGCGGACGATGGTGACAAAGCGCTCCTGCAGATCCTCAAGGGAGGCTGCCCTGGTAAAGTAGAGGCTGTAGAGCACCTGGAAGGCGATTTCACGCTGGGCGTGACGTGTGATGGTGCGCATTTAAATCTGCTCCAGCACGCGGACGGTCTCGAGCATGGCCGAAGCCGCTTCCACACCCTTGTTGCCGCCCTTGGCGCCGGCCCTGTCAATGGCCTGTTCCAGGGTATCGCAGGTGAGCAGGCCGAAGCCCAGGGGCAGGGTGCTTTCCAGACTGACCATGGCCAGGCCCTTGGCGGCCTCGCTGCAGACGTAGTCAAAATGCGGTGTGCCGCCACGGATGACCGCACCTAAGGCCACAATGCCGTCATACTTGCCGCTGGCAGCCACCTTCTTGCAGGTCAGGGGCAGTTCAAAGGCACCGGGCACACGGATAATGGTGGCGTCCTCGGGATTCATGCCATGGCGGGTCAGATAATCCATGGCGCCACTGACTAGACGTTCGACCACAAAGTCGTTGAAACGGGTGGCAACAATGGCAATTTTGAGCCCGGAGGCATTCATTTGCCCTTCGATGATGTGCGGCATGGTGTGCAACTCCTCGGAAGAAGACATGGGAAGAAGACATGGAAAGAAGACGTGAAACGAGAGAGGAAACGGGTCGCGCAAGGCCTAGACAAAGCCCCGTTCCTGCAGAAATTCCAGGGTAATGGGGGATGCGGAAGCCCCGGACTGGGCCGATGTGCCGGACTGCCCGGACAGGCTGTCCCCGGCCGATCCGTACTGAAGCCCCGGCTGCAGGAGCAGGCAGCGGCGCACGTACTTGCCGAGGACATCGGTTTCCATGTTGACCCTGTACCCGGGCTTCCAGTAGCGCAGGCTTGTGCGCTTCTGCGTGTCCGGGATGATGTTGACGGTAAGATGGTTCGTCCCGCATTCGTTGACCGTGAGGCTGATGCCGTCCAGGCAGACCGATCCCTTGGCTATGACCTCGCAGGCGTATTCGCCGGGAAAGGAGAGCCGGCATTCCAGGGAGAGTCCCCTGGGCTCCATGCGCTCCACGGTGGCGAGGCAGTCCACGTGGCCGGACACGATGTGTCCGCCCAGGCGGTCGCCCACTCTGAGGGCCCGCTCCAGGTTGACCAGCGTGCCCTGTGTCAGAAAGCCCAGGTTGGTGCGCTGCATGGTCTCTGCGGAGGCATAGGCCACGTAGCTTGTGGCATCGTGCTCCTCCACGGAGAGGCAGGTTCCGTTGGCGGCAATGGACTCGCCATCCACGATGTCGGCCAGGGAAAAGTCCGGCTCTATGCGCAGCCGGCTTTCCCTGCCGCGCCGTTCAATGGCGGCAATGCGTCCTGTTGCCTGTATGAGGCCTGTAAACATGGGCTACTTCCTGCGCAGCTGCGAGATGGCAGGGAAGTTGTCGTCGCTCGCCCACAGGCTCGCTTCGCCGTTGATGGTGCTGAACTCGCCAAGATCCTTGGCAAACCAGGTGCTGTGGGGCACATAGGCCATGGAGAGGTCGGCGCCTGTGCTGCGGATGCCCACATTCTTGAGATGAATGAGGTCGCTGAGCGTTTCCGGAGCCCTGCCCGTGAACAGGGGCCGTGCCTCGTTGTCGCCAAAGATGTTGGTGGCCATGTACAGATAGAAGAGATCGCACAGGCCGGCCTCGATGAGCCTGAGGCCCAGACGGCCGCCGCCCTCGCACAGGACATAGGGCATGTCCTGCTGATAGAGCTGGGCAATGAGGGACTGGAGGTGCTCGGTCACGGGAGCCTCGGGATCGGCCGTGCTGGCAAGGACGGTGACGCCCATGTCCTGCAGGGCCTTTGCCTTGTCCGTGGCCGCCTCACTTTTGGGTACAAAGAAGAGGCTCTCCTGCGGCCTGTCGCGCAGAAGATGGCAGTCCAGGTTCGGATCGGGCAGGGTGGAGGTGAAGACGCAGGCCCTGGGCTGGGGACCGCCGGCATGCACGCCCCTGGCCGTGAGCTGTGGATTGTCATGGCGGAAGGTACTGCCGCCCACAAGGACGCAGCCGCCGGCGCGGCCAAGGCCGCTTCTTAAGCGGTGCACGTCAAAGCGGGATTCCTCGCCCGTGATCCAGCGGGACTGGCCGGTCCTGGTGGCAATGCGGCCGTCCAGGGTGGAGGCCAGCTTGAGCAGGACAAAGGGACGGTGCTGGGTGAGCCAGGTCAGGTAGTCGCTGATGAGCAGGCGGCATTCGGGTTCAAGCACGCCCTCTATGACGTCCACGCCCGCCTCGCGCAGGCGGTTGGCGCCGCCCATGGCTCTGGGAGTGGGATCCTTGGTGCCGATGATGACGCGGGTGATGCCGGCCTTGATGAGCGCTTCGGAGCAGGGCCCGGTGCGACCCTGATGGTTGCAGGGCTCCAGGGTCACGACCATGGTGCAGCCACGGGGGGAGATGCCCTGGCGTTCGGCGTCCTGCAGGCAGGCAATCTCCGCATGGGGGCCGCCGGCATAGGCATGGTGGCCGCGGGCCACGATGACGCCGTCGTGCATGAGCACTGCGCCGACGGAGGGATTGGGATAGGTATCGAAGCGTCCCTTTCTGGCCTCAAGTATGGCTTCACGCATGGGAAGGGCAAAGCGATGGGTACTCATGAAACAATCCTCGAAGAAATCTTCAGAAATCCCCATCGCCCCCGCATGGTGCAGGACACGGGGCAGGTGGGTCGGTGCGAAAAGGAAGACGTTGGGTGAAGACGAAAAAAGACGGATGAAGAGGAAAGGGATCAGATCCTGCCGGCCGGGCCGACCCCTGCGGGCACGGCCATCTTTTCCAGATGCACGCCGGCCTCGCTGAGCATTTCCTGGGCAAGCTCGTCCGGATAGCTCTCGCAGTAGTAGATGGTCTGCACACCGCAGTTGATGAGCATCTTGGAGCACTGCGTGCAGGGATGGGTGGTGCAGAAGATCTGCGCCCCGGCAATGGAGACGCCGTGTACGGCAGCCTGGATGATGACGTTCTGCTCGGCATGGATGCCGCGGCAGATTTCGTGGCGCTCGCCCGAAGGGATGCCCAGTCGTGCCCGCAGGCAGCCTGTGTCCAGGCAGTGGGCTGTCCCTGCCGGAGCGCCGTTGTAGCCCGTGGCCAGAATGCGCTTGTCCTTCACGAGGACGCAGCCGACCCTGCGGCGCAGGCAGGTGGAGCGCGAGCTCACAAGGTAGGCGATGCGCATGAAGTATTCGGTCCAGGGCATGCGCTGCCCTGGCAGGATGGCATTGGTCATGGCGTGCTGTCTGCTGGTAGGCGTGATCGACCTGTCTTGTTTTCCCTGATCCTCTGTGGAGCAGGAGAAGCGACAGGGTGAGGGAATGTGCCGGGGCTCCCGACACCCCTGCATGGGGCAGCCGGGAGCAACAGGTGCCCGAGAAGAGTACACGTTGCCCTGCGTTTAGACAAGAGCCTTGGCCTGTTGCGGATCCCGGGGCCTTGCGCACACGGGCCGGGAGGACCGGTCTCAGTCCAGGAACTGGTCCTGGGCCTCCTCGTAGGCCCTGCAGGCATCGATGGCGCGATCAAAGGGCAGGAACTTGTTGTGGGCCAGAAGGTTGCGCACATCCCGCCACAGCCTGGCCAGGGTGACAAGCTCGGGCGGACAGCAGGGCACGCTGGTTTGCAGGCAGGCCACCAGGGGGCCTATGTCCCAGTGGTAGCCCTCGTAGCCTGAGCCTATGTTCTGCTGCCAGTCGGGCAGGAGATTGCCGAGCACGTCGAGCAGGAAGTGGTGCACTTCCTGCACCATGGGCAGGTAGACCTGGATCTGGCCGCGGACCACCATCTGTTCCAGGGTCCTGGACCGCTTGCACACGGCCAGGGCCACGGGGTGCAGGCAGGGCCTGCCGTGGCAGTTCAGATTGTAGAGCCCGGCCCGCCAGAGCTTTTCTGCCAGGCGCGTGGGCGGCTGGGCCGGCCAGAGCCCGGTGAAGCAGTGGCGCTGCTCCTCCATTTGGTGCACGTCGCTCTTGAGGCGCTCGGCCAGGGCCGTAGCCGGCTGGCGTTCGAGCAGGGCCTGTATGTCCTCCATGGTCCTTGGCGTGGTCTGCAGCAGGGGGCTGGCAAGGGTCGGATCCATGCCGGCCAGGCTGCGGCACAGGGCATAGATCCAGAACCAGGTGGCGCTGTCCTGGGACAGGCTCTGGCGGATGCACAGATCGTCGATGCACAGATCGATGGCGTATTCGAGGTCTGCCGGCCTGAGCCAGCCCCAGCAGGCAAATTCCCGGACAAAGACGTCGCTCTGGCAGGGCAGGTCCACTGTGGCCGGCAGGGCGAGTACAAGCTGCCAGTACGTGCTGTTGCCCTGTTCCTTCCAGCGCTTGGTGGCCTGGACAAGGCTTTTGAGCTCCCTGTGCAGGGCTTCGGTGCCCTCTGCGGACAGCGCCCCGTCCACCTGGGCCAGCAGGCAGGCGCCGGCATTGGAGGACATCTGTACAAGTTCGTCCATGGACCAGGCCGGGATGTCGTCGTCCATGTCGTCCATGTCGTCCATGCCGTCCGAGCCGTTCGTGGCGTACATGTCGTTCATGTTCATGATCTGGCGCAGGCCGTCCAGCAGGGACTGCTCGTTGTCCACGGAAAAGACGTGCACATCGCCCCACTTCTTGGTGAGGTAGCGACCAAGCTCGTTCACGAAGGCCTCTATGTCCACCGTGGGCGGAATGATGGCCACGCTGTGGCAGCTGTCCTCCGCGGCATGGCGGATGTCGCGCAGAAAGCCCTTGCCGCTCGGGCAGTACCAGATGTTCATGACTGCCTCCTGCGCAGGCCGGCCTCTATGCCGAAGGCCAGGGCCAGACGATCCGACCCTTCGTCCACAAGCACGCGCAAATCCCTGAGCATGGCGATCAGCTGGTTCACCCGGGCCTGGCCCAGGTCAGCGAGCTCGTCCAGGCAGTCCGACACGCTCAGGGTGGGCACGTTTTCGTCGCAGAAGTCGCAGAAGAGCCCGAGCAGCCGGTACACATCCTCCTGCTCGGGGAAGCAGACCCCGCGGCGGGCAAAGTAGTCCTCCACAGACGGCATGGGCCTGTTCTGCAGGCGGGGGAAGAGCAGGGCGTGCCAGCCGCCGCTTTCCTCAAGGAGGGTGCCGTTGGCAGGCAGCATGGTGGCCCCTTTCAGCTTGTACCAGGTCTCCAGGCTGTACTGCGTCCAGGGGTGGAGCAGAAGCCTGGTCACGTCGCCGAGCTGCTGCAGCCTGTGGCAGCTGTCCTTCGTGCACAGATCGTAGTAGGCCTGCGGATCCAGCAGGCAGACCAGGCGCACATAGCGCCGTTCCGGGTGCAGGGAGCCGAGCCAGCGGGCGGCCTCCAGCATGAAGGCCGGCACATGGGGCGTGCGGCTCGCGTTCACCCAGAGCAGCAGGCCGTCCGTCCAGCGGTTGTAGCTGTTGTGAAGACCAGAGGTGAGTTCCTGGACGGTCGAGCCCGTGAGCTCCTGGCAGCGGCCTATGTGCTGATCCCTGGCAATGCTTGCCAGGGCGGCGGGCACATCGTCCAGACCCAGGGCACTGGATCCCACGATGTAGATGAGGCCGTTGCGCTTTTCGGCAATGGTATTGTACTGCGAGGCCACCAGGGCCTCGGCCTTGTCCACCCGCCACTCGTCCAGCTGGATCTCCGGCTGGTAGGGCTTGGTGGCATAGGGCTCGAGCTTGCTCCTGATGGTTTCCTCGCCGCCGAGCAGATTGATGATGTTGGGCGTGCGCAGGCGGTAGCTGCCGCCCGTGGACACGAGCAGGCCCAGGCCCTCCATTTCGTGCAGCAGGCTTTCCAGCATGCTGAAGTCGCCCGGCCTGCGGGAGAAGGCTGCGGGCCAGTAGCCTGCGAGCTCCTCCTGCAGGGCACCGAGCTGTATGCCCGTGCCGCAGCCGGGAGCCCCTCCTTCCTCTGCAGCCTGCAGGGAGAGCAGGGCCATGGTATAGCCTATGACCAGATAGCACTCGTCCAGGTTGAGGGTGATCTCGAAGCAGTCCCGGATCTTCTGCTGCAGGGGCCGGGCATTGAGCACATTGAAGAGCACGGCCCTGGTGATGCTGAAGGAGGTCTCGCCCCGCGTGCGCAGGGGCCGGACGGCCTTGATCAGTTCCTCGCCCAGCATCTGTATGAGCTTGGGGTGGTAGTTGCAGTGGTTGATGGCCATGTAGGCCAGCTTTTTGTCCTTGAATTCGAGCCCCAGCCAGCGCAGGGGCGTGACCAGGAGATCGTAGGCATCGTTGGGCGGAAGCGGTCCTATGCAGACGGGCGTGCC
The DNA here is from genome assembly GCA_019113165.1 of Candidatus Desulfovibrio intestinipullorum. Classification (GTDB taxonomy): domain Bacteria; phylum Desulfobacterota; class Desulfovibrionia; order Desulfovibrionales; family Desulfovibrionaceae; genus Desulfovibrio; species Desulfovibrio intestinipullorum. The sequence continues at coordinate 21,458 of DXHV01000035.1, read as the reverse complement.
AAAGTGGATGAGCGGCACGTTGGAGACATGGCTGAAGCGCTGCACGGAATGCAGGCCCGTGAGCACGATCTTGAAGGCGCGACTGGTGCGCTGCATGAGAGTGCTTAAGGCGTGCACCTGGGCAAAGTCGCCCCTGGCGTCCTCTTCCAGGGCCCTGTCGCACTCGTCCACCAGCACAAGGATGCCCTTCTTGTCCGGGTGGCTGTCCAGGTAGTCGCGCACGCTCTGTTCCAGATTGGTGCGGGTCACGTTCTCGAGCTTCTTCTTGTGCAGCTCGTTGATGAGGGAATCAAGGAGCTGCGAGACGGCCGGCATGGAGTAGTGGACAATGAGAAGGGTCGGATCCCTGCGGCTGGCAATCTGCTGCAGCAGGGCCGTCTTGCCGAGCTGGCGGCCGCCGTAGACGATGCAGGGCCCCGAAGGGTCCAGGATGTCGGCGATGACGCCTTCCCGGCCGAAGAACATTTCCGGCGGCACGGCGCCGGCCACTTCGGGCGTGAAGGGATTGCAGGCCATGCCGGCCAGGGTCACGCCAAAGAGGGCATCAATGCGGTTTTCCTGGCAGCTCAGCCAGGTGTAGAGGTGGGTGTCCACAATGAGGACAGGGAAGTTCAGATTGTTGCAGTAGACGAGGATTTTCCGGCGGTCTGCGGCAGAGAGGGGATTGCAGCAGATGATGGTGGTGGCCTGCTGGGCGCTGAGTATGCCCGTGTTGAGACTGTTGCGCAGCTTCTGCTGCAGCCGTTCCGGGGTCACGTCCCAGCCGAAGACAAAGGTCTGCAGGCCTCCCGAGCGCGATCCCCACTGGGGCAGGGGGCTCTTGATGGTGGCCCGGCAGCGCAGGATGCGCCAGAAGCAGGGCCGGCCCTCCCTGTTGGCTTCGCTGAGCTCCTCGTCGCGGTCCAGGGAGAAGCCGAGCTGGCGGACCAGGGAGGTGACAAAGCCGCGCTCCCTGGCCGACAGGGCATTGTTGCGGCGCAGGGAAGTGGTCACGTTGCGCCAGCACTGGCCCGCGTCCGCGTCCCCGAAGCGGAGGGAGGAGGGATCCTTTTCCAGCAAATCGTAGAAGAGCTCGCTGCTGGACGGATGCTCCCTCATGGGTTCGGGCGCCGCTTCCTGCAGATCCCCGCCCGAGGCCAGCTGCTCTTCCACGGTGGCAAGGGCCGCATAGGCCTCGCTGTACATGTTCTCCGTGCGCACCAGACGCTCGGCCATGTCCCTGAGGAGCCGTTGCAGCAGGGGCTTGTCCTTGTGGGCCTCCTGCAGGGCCTCCATGCGATCCAGCAGGATGCGCTGCTGCTCTTCCTCATGGGTGTTCAGCTCGGCCTGCAGGGCGTGCAGTTCCCGTATGCCCTGGGCCGGGGTGCCCTGGTCCAGATGGCTGCGTGCCGTGGTCAGGCAGCTGTCGCGGTAGAGCGTCTGCTGGGCAGAGAGGATGGCGCCGCGGAAATAGGCATCGCTTATCTTCTGCAGGCAGAGGTCCTTCTCGCTCTCCAGGCGTCTGTTCCAGACCTCCCGCTCATGGGCCAGGAGGTCGTCCAGGCGGATGGCCTCCTCGGAAAGCTCGAAGGGCAGGTTGGCCTGCGTGGCCGCCTGCACAAGCTCGTCGCGGGCAAGCTCCCTGCCGCCGGCCTTGTAGACGCGCAGGTAGTCTTCGCTCAGCACAAGCTCGCCGTGCAGCATGTGGACGGCCACGGACAGGGCATCGGCACGGGCAAGCCGGTCGGGATCAAGCTCTTCCAGGGCCTGCAGGGCCTGCCCGGGCCGGCACTCCTGCAGGCCGTCGCCTGCAGGGAGGGTCAGGGGCCAGAGCTTGAGCTCAAGGCAGGGATCCACGGTCTCGGTAAGGTAGCTGGCGCCGCTGCGGCAGTTCTTCAGAAGGCCCAGGGTCCGCTGCAGCAGGCCTTCCTCGCAGCTGCGGGCCTGCTCGGGCAGACGGATGGCGGCAAGGAGCGCGTCGTGGAGGGCCTCGTCGGTCTGTATCCCTTCCGTCGAGGAAAACATGTGCCAGTGCCTGAGCAGGGCGAGGGCCTGATCCATGTCCTCGAGCAGGTGCGTCTGGGCACTGGACACGATCTTGCGCAAATCCCTGCGCTCGCCCGCATGGACCTTTTCGATGAGGTCCCTGCGGGCGCTCAGGCTCCAGTCCATGGCCAGGCAGTCTTCCATAGGCCCGAAATCGCCCTGCAGGCAGGCCTCGAGGCACCTGCCGAAGAGACCCGTCTTCTTGAACAGGTTGCGGCGCACCATCGTGGCCGGCTGGAAGGGGAGCTTGGCGCGCTCCATGCGCAGGCGGAAGGCAATGGTGTCCTCGCGCAGCTGCTCAAGCTCGCTGCGGCGCAGGTCCTCGGCGCTCTGCATGGTCAGAAACTGCTCGTCCATGGGCCTGGAGGCGATGGCAAAGTCCCTGAGAGCGGAGAAGAAGGGGGCATAGGCCCTGTGCCTGGTGCCCAGATGGACCAGCATGGGAATGAGGCTTGGCTGGGGCAGAAAGAGCACGGGCCGAATCAGGCTTGCAGCAAGGAGCAGGGACTGCTCGTCGGAAAGATTGCTGTACTGGGCATGGGCCGTGTCGAGCAGCTGATGGCAGCGCTGGCAGGCCTCGGAAAAGCGCGGCCGCAGGTGCAGGCCGAGATGCACAAGCTCGCTCAGCCAGGGCGGGCAGAGCTCGTGCCCTGCGTCCCCGGAGGCTGCGGCCCGGGCAAAGTCCCGGGTCACGAGCCAGTGCAGGGCCGCCGTGCTGCCCGTGTCCAGCAGCCGGCAGGCCAGGGCATGGAGGCGATCCCAGGAAGGCTGAACAAGCGGCTCGGAGGCCGGCGTGCCCTGCTCTTCCTGTGTCTTCTGCCTGTCTGCCTGCTCGACCAGTTCGGTCAGTTCGATCACGTCGTCCTGCTCCGACTCGTCTGCCTGGCTTGTCTGCTGTGTCTGGTCTGCGCCCTGCTGTCTGGACAGGCCCTGTTCGCACAGGGATGGGGTCCCGTTCCCGGCCGGGGAGCTCGTTTCTGCTGCTGCGGTCAGGGAAGCGGACGCAGCGGGCTCTGCCCCTTCTTCCGCTTCCTGGCCAGCCTCCGGTTCGGCCGCCAGATCGACCTCCAGATTGTCCGGCTCGTCTGGTTCGTCCTCTTCCTGTTCGTCCTGCTGGCCGGTTGCCGGAGAGGACAGGGACGTATCCTGCTCCCTGTCAGGAAGCAGGTCTTCGTCAGCCTGGGCCAGGTTTGCGTCCGTTGCCAGGACGGCAGTTGCTGTATCTATTGTATTATCTGCATCATTTTGTCCGACAGGGACTGCTGCTGCCTCGTCTGTCGGCGTGCCTGGTTTTGCAAGGTGTTCGGAGGGTTCTGTCTCGTTCTCCTTCTGCTCCACTGTCGCGCCCTGCTCCCCATGCTCCGAAGTCACGCTGTCCGTCCCGGGGACAGCCTGGACAGGAGCAGCCTGGGCTCTTGAGCGAGCCAGGTTGAGGGCATGCCTGTTCTTGCCCTTGCGCTTTGCCTTCCTGCCGGCTTTCGTCCGGCTCTTCGTGTGTGTCTGTGCCTCTGTCCGGGCCGCTGTTTCGCCTTCCGGCCCGGCTTCGCTTTCGGCTGCAGCTTCGGGATCGGCTGCGATGCCTGTTGTGATGTCTGCTTCGATGTCGGCTTCAGTCCCTGTTTCTGCTTCGAGTTCCTGTTCTGTTTGAGCCCCGGTGTCTGCCCTGGTTTCGGGCCGTTCGGCCGGATCGGCCTGTGTGCCTGCGGACACGGGGTCGGGCGCCGGTACGGGATCGCCGGCGCTGTCCGGCAGATGGTAGTTGCCCCTGGCAAGTTCGCTCAGGAAGCGGTGGGTGTAGCCCCCTTCCAGAATGTCGTCCAGGATGTTGAAGGCCCGCTCGCCGGTCATGGCCGGCAGGATGATGGTGACAAGCTCGCTCTTCTGTTCGGCCACGCGGCCGCTGGCGATATCGTTCACCTGGGCCTCGGCCACGGCAAGATCGTGCGCGGACAGGGCAGGCTGCAGGGCGCGCAGCTGGCCTTTCACCTTCTCCGCATCAAAGGTCGGCAGATTGTCTTCCACAAGGCGCAGGGCCAGGGTGGTCAGGCTGTCCGCGTGCTCTTCCACGTGGCGGGCAAGTTCCGGGAGCTCCATGCCGCGCAGAGCCGCAAGCTCCGGCCTGGAAGCAAGGGCTTCGTCCGCAAGCAGCACCCTGAGGGGAAGTATCTGATCGCAGAGGCGGGAATGGATGTCTTCCAGGGCCTTGAAGTCTTTCTGCAGGTCCGCAAAGGAGGCAAGCCCCTTCCAGGGCCGGCCGGCCGTCTCCTGCCATCTGGCTTCAAGTCTGCAGTTGTAGAGCGGCACGATGATGTCCCGCAGGGCCTTGATGCGCAGGGCCAGCCGTGCGGGCAGATCCAGGGGCTGCAGACTCTGCAGCAGTTCCTTCAGATCGTCTTCGGAATCGGCCTCCTCAAGGGCGTCAAGAACCAGGGATTCCCTGATCCCCAGATCCGGGTCAAGGCTTGTCAGGCGGGGACAGAAGAAGAGGAAGACAAGTTCCTCGACCGGGAGCAGGTCCTCTTCCCCGAGCACCCTGGAAAGGATGCCGTAGACCCAGGAGGCAAGGATGAAGCTGCGCAGCTCGCGGTTGTTCTGGCAGTGGTGGCGCAGCTGTATGAGCTCGCGCTGCGTCATGGGCGCAATGCCGGGGAAGTTGCCCAGCGCATAGGCCACAGTTACCTTGGTCTCGTCGGGTACGAGGAGCCTGCGGGCGGTAATGGTCGAGCTGTGCTCCTTCCAGAGGCAGTTCATCAGATCCGGAAAACCGGCAATGAGATCCAGTTCGGCCTGTTCGCGCTGTGTGTACTCCTGGACTGTTTCCTGGAACCTTTTCTGGAACCATCCTGGGATTTTTCCTGGCATGTCTGTTCAGCGCGGCCCCGGCAGGGACAAACACGCTGCCTCCTTATCCTGCTGTCTTGAGTTGGGACGGTGCATCCGGGACGTTGGCCCTGAGACTTTGGGCCCCTGGGCCTGTGGGCTTCATGGCTTCTTTCCCTTGTAGTACACAAAGGGCTCCTTCTCAATGCCCTGGTCTGATGTGGCAGGAAACCCCGGACATCCATGAACGGGAGCTGAACGGGAGCAGAACAGGGGGCACAGAAAAAGGCCCCGAAGGAACATGCCTTCAGGGCCTTTTGCTGAAAATTCTGTCTGAATGGTGCGGCCTGCTACCAGGTGAAGATGGGGAAGCTTCTGGCAAAGTCTTCTACTTCCCTGCGGGTCTGGGCAATGAAGGCCGTATCGTTGATGTTGTTGAGCACCTTGCAGATGAAGCCGCCCACGATACGCATGTCGTCTTCCCTGAGGCCCCTGGTGGTCAGGGCGGCGGTGCCGATACGGATGCCGCTGGTCACGAAGGGCGAGCGGGTCTCGAAGGGCACGGTGTTCTTGTTCACGGTGATGCCGGCGTCGTCCAGGGCGTGTTCGGCGTCCTTGCCCGTGTAGTCCTTGTTGCTCAGATCCACGAGCATGAGGTGGTTGTCCGTGCCGCCGCTCACCAGGCTGAAGCCGTTGTCCATGAGAACGCCGGCCAGCACGGCGGCGTTTTTGATGACCTGGGCGGCATACGTCTTGAAGGCTGGACGCAGGGCTTCGCCAAAGGCCACGGCCTTGGCAGCGATGACGTGCATGAGGGGACCGCCCTGGATGCCGGGGAAGATCTGGCTGTTGATGGTCTTGCCCATGTCGGCCGTGGAGAGGATCATGCCGCCTCTCGGACCGCGCAGGGTCTTGTGGGTGGTGGTTGTGGTCACATGGGCATGGGGCACAGGAGACGGATGCAGGCCAGCAGCCACAAGGCCGGCAATGTGAGCCATGTCCACCATGAGCTTGGCGCCCACTTCATCGGCAATGGCGCGCATGCGGGCAAAGTCGATGAGGCGCGGGTAGGCGGAGGCGCCGGCCACGATCAGGGCAGGATGGCACTTTCTGGCCACGTCCGCGAGCTCGTCGTAGTTGATGCGGCCTGTTTCCCTGTCCACGCCGTAGGATTCCACCTTGAAGAACTTGCCGGAGAAGTTCACTGGCGAGCCGTGGGTGAGGTGGCCGCCGTGGGACAGGTTCATGCCGAGAATGGTGTCCCCGGGCTTGATGAAGGCAAAGTAGGCAGCCATGTTGGCCTGGGAACCGGAATGGGGCTGCACGTTGGCGTATTCGGCGCCAAAGAGCTGCTTTGCCCTGTCAATGGCCAGGTTTTCGGCCAGATCCACGTATTCGCAGCCGCCGTAGTAGCGGTGTCCCGGATAGCCTTCGGCATACTTGTGGGTCAGGCAGCTGCCCTGGGCCTGGCGGACCGCAGGAGAGGTAAAGTTTTCGGAGGCAATGAGCTCAAGCTTGCTCACCTGGCGTTCGCTCTCCAGGGCAATGGCTCTGGCAAGTTCCAGATCCTGCAGAAAGATTTCGTCCATTTGCGTACACTCCACAAAACAGGCGCCGGGTTGTTCTGGCGGCAAGAGGTCGGGGCAGGGCGCGACGAAGCGTCCGTGAAAAAAAGAACCGTTCGCACAGATCCCGGCACTGCGACCGGGAGGAGGTGAACAGTTCTTCCCGTGATAACTGATGTTTCAGGCTAGTCGGTCCACTTCTTCAGCACGATGGTGGCATTGGTGCCGCCAAAGCCGAAGGAGTTGCACAGGGCGTATTCGCAGGCCACGTTCCGGGCCGTGTTGGCCGTGTAATCGAGATCGCACTCGGGATCGGGATTGGAGAGATTGATGGTGGGCGGCACAATCTCTTCCTTGAGGGCCAGGGCCGTGAAGCAGGCCTCTATGCCGCCGGCTGCGCCGAGCAGGTGGCCGGTCATGGACTTGGTGGCCGAGATGTGCAGGTTCTTGGCGTGGTCGCCAAAGACCTTCTTCATGGCGCGGGTTTCAATGACGTCGCCCTGCTTGGTGGAGGTGGCGTGGGCATTGATGTGAGTGATGGCTTCGGGAGCAAGGCCCGCGTCCCTGAGGGCATTGCGCATGGCCCATTCCATGCCCGTGCCTTCGGGATCGGGAGCCGTCATGTGGTAGGCGTCACAGGAGGCACCGTAGCCCACGATTTCGGCGTAGATCTTGGCGCCGCGCTCTTTTGCGTCCTCAAGGCGTTCAAGCAGGAGCAGGCCGCAGCCTTCGCCGATGACAAAGCCGTCGCGATCGGCGTCAAAAGGCCTGGATGCCTGGGTGGGATTGTCGTTGAAGTGGGTGGACAGGGCCTTGAGTGCCGTGAAGCCGGCAACGCCCAGAGGAGTGACTGTGGCTTCGACACCGCCGGAAATGCAGGCGCGCACGCGGCCCAGCACGATTTCCGAGTAGGCAGTCCCCAGGGCATGGCTGGCCGAGGCGCAGGCCGAGGTGGTGACCAGATTGGGACCCTTGATGCCGTGCTTGATGCCGATTTCGCCGGGACCCATGTTGGAGATGAGCATGGGGATCATGAAGGGCGAAATCTTGCTCGGTCCGGACTTGAGCAGTTTCTCATTGTAGATTTCAATGGTTCTGAGGCCGCCCAGCCCCACACCCATGATGACAGCGGTGGTGTGCTCGTTGTCCGGCGTGACCGTGAAGCCGGCGTCTTCAAACAGCATGCTGCTTGCCGCTGCGGCAAACTGTGTGAAGCGGTCCATGTGGCGCGCCTGCTTGGCAGAGACGTAGGCCGTGGGATCGAAGTCCTTGACCTCGCCAGCCACCTTGGAGTCGTAGCTGGAAGCGTCGAAGAGCGTGATGGGACCAAGACCGGATTCACTTGCGATCAAACGCTTCCAGGTAGTGGCCATGTCCAGGCCGAGGGGGGTGAGACCGGCAAGACCGGTGATGACTACGCGAGGGCGTTCCATTACTTCTCCTGCTTGAGTATGAGGTTCCCAAAAAACGGAAAAAGGAGGGGCTGGATTTTCCTGCCCCTCGTCGTGAAAAAAGAGAGAAGATTGGGTTGGTTATCCCTTCTTGTTTTCGATGTAGCTGATGGCGTCCTGGACCTTCTGGATCTTCTGGGCGTCGTCATCGGCGATTTCGATGTCGAATTCTTCTTCCATGGCCATGATGAGTTCAGTCAGGTCCAGGGAGTCGGCGCCAAGATCTTCGACAAAGGAAGCTTCGGGCTTCACTTCGTCAGGGGTAACACCAAGCTGGTCAACGATGATTTTGGTAACCTTGTTGGCAACGTCGGACATGATTTCCTCCAGGTATCTTCTAAGTTGGTTTGGATTTCAGAACAGTTGTTCTGAAGATTTAGCAATACATACCGCCGTTGACGGCCAGGACCTGCCCGGTGATGTAGGCTGCCCTGGGAGAGGCCAGGAAGGCCACGGCGTCAGCGACGTCCTCGGCTGTGCCCAGACGTTTGAGCGGAATGGCTTCGGTATAGAGCTTGCGCTGTTCCTCGGGGAGGACGGCGGTCATTTCCGTTTCGATGAAACCGGGGGCCACGGCGTTCACGCGGATGCCGCGGGCAGCCAGTTCCTTGGCATTGGATTTGGTCAGGCCGATGATGCCGGCCTTGGCCGCGCAGTAGTTCGCCTGGCCGGCGTTGCCCATCTGACCGACAACGGAAGAAATGTTGATGATGCAGCCGGTGCGGTTCTTGCTCATGATGCGGGCCGCTTCCCTGGTGCAGACAAAGACGCCGCGCAGGTTGACGGAGAGCACCGCGTCAAAGTCCTCGTCCTTCATGCGGACAAGGAACCCGTCCCTGGTAATGCCCGCATTGTTCACAAGGCAGGCCAGATTGACGTGATCCTTGACCTGTTCGCGGAAGAAGGCCTGCACGGCCTCGCTGTCGCCCACGTTGAGGCACACGCTTGCTGCAGACCCGCCCTGGGCCGTGATTTCCTCAACGACCCCGGCAGCCTGTTCGGGGCGGCTCACATAGGTGAGCAGCACCTGATAGCCGTCGCGGGCCAGGGCCAGGGCAATGGCACGGCCAATGCCGCGGGAGCCGCCGGTGACAACGGCTGTGGGCGCCGTGGGAGAAAGAGTAGTTGCAAGAGTCATATCGTATCCTTGGGGGCGGATCCGGCTTGAGAGACAGGAACTTGTGCCGATACGGGAACCGCCGTCACGCTACCAGCGAAAAAATGGCTTCCTTCAAGGGGCTGCCCCGGGATGCAGGAGCATGTCCCTTGCCGGGAAAGAGGCACTTCTAGAAGCGGATGAGCGCACCACCCCAGGTCAGGCCGGAGCCGAAGGCCGTGGTGAGCACAAGATCGCCCCTGGCAAGACAGCCCTTGTCCAGGGCTTCGGACAGGGCAATGGGAATGGAGGCAGAAGAGGTATTGCCGTAATTGGCCAGATTGGTGAACACGTGATCCGTGGAAATGCCCAGGCGCTCGCCCACGGCCTCCACGATGCGGATGTTGGCCTGATGGGCAACAAGCAGGGCCACATCCCCGATCTCGTAGTTGTTGCGGGCCAGCAGGTCCTTGCAGATGCTCGTCATGTTGCGGACGGCATACTTGTAGGTCTCGCGGCCGTTCATGCGGATGAAGAAGCATTCGTCCACGGGATCGCCCTTTTTGTAGGCGCAGCTCGTGCCGCCGCCCACAATGATGAGATCCCTGGCATGACCGTCGCTCAGGCAGACCACGTCTTCCAGGCGGGCCAGGGCTCCCTCTTCCTCGGCGCTGATAACCATGGCACCGGCACCGTCACCGAAGAGCACGCAGGTGGTGCGGTCCTCCCAGTTGACGCGGCGGGTCAGGGTCTCCGTGCACACAAAGAGGATCCTGGCGGACGGATCGGCCTGCAGGAAGGCCCGGCACACGGACAGGCCGTAGATAAAGCCCGTGCAGGCTGCCGAGATGTCGAAGGCCATGACATGACCTGCTCCCACATTGGCAGCCACTATGCAGGCCACGGAAGGACTGAGGTTGTCCGGCGTGCCCGTGGCCACAATGACATGGGTCAGATCCGCGGCAGAGACATTGGCCCTTTCCAGAGCCTTGAGCGCAGCCTGGGTTCCGAGGTCCGAGGCATTTTCGCCAGCCTCGGCCTTGTGGCGGAAGCTGATGCCCGTACGGGTGCGAATCCATTCGTCGCTCGTATCCACGACGCGGGTCAGGTCATCGTTGGAGAGGACTGTCTTTGGAGTGTGCAGCGCGAAGGAGTGGAGATACAGTTCGGTCATGAATGTTTCCGGCAATGAACGTCCTCGCACATATGTGCGTGGTTTCGCGGGAGGGACCCCCCGTTGGCACTATTCCAGGGACTGGCCCTGAGCCTTTTCCCGGACTGCTTGCGGACGTGTCCGCAAACGCCCGTCTGTTCTGTCCCGAAGGCCTTGCAGGACTAGAGGGCACGCGAGAACCGGGTCAGTTCCTCGTTGGCCAGAATGGTTTCGGCCAGCTTGGAGACCGTCTGCTTGCGGACAAAGGTACCGGCCATGCGGACGGCGTTGGTAATGGCCAGGGAATTGGAGCGGCCATGGCAGACAATGGCCAGGTTCTTCAGGCCGAGCAGGGGCGCGCCCCCGTATTCGGCATAGTCGATGGTGCGGCGGAACTTCTTGAAGGCGCCCTTGGCCAGCAGCGCTCCGAGCATGGGCAGTGCCCCGGACATGAAGACCTTCTTGAGCATGTTGGTCAGGGACATGGCCAGGCCTTCGCTTGTCTTGACCACGATATTGCCCACAAAGCCATCGCAGACTACGACATCCTTGTCGCCCGTGTAAATATCCCGGCCTTCGGCATTGCCCACGAAGTTGAGGTTCTTGGCCATCTTCAGAAGCTCGTAGGCTTCCTTGACCTGGGAGTTGCCCTTGCCTTCCTCCTCGCCGATGGACAGGATGCTCACCCTGGGCGACTCGTAGTTGAGAATGTCCCGGGCAAAGGCATCGCCCATGAGGCCGAACTGGAAGAGATGGTAGGGGCGGCAGTCCACATTGGCTCCGGCATCAAGCAGCACCACGGGCGTCTTTTCCGTGGGCAGAATGGTGCACAGGGCCGGACGCTCCACGCCGTGGAGTCGACCGATGGTAAACATGCCGCAGGCCACGGCAGCGCCGGAATGCCCCGCACTGACCACGGCATCGGCAGCCTTTTCGCGGACAAGGTTGCAGCCAATCTGAATGGATGACTTTTTCTTGCGGCGCAGAACATCGGCCGGACGCTCATTCATGAGGACCACTTCGTCCGCCTGGACAATGTCGTAGTCGGCCCCCTTCGTGTCCGTTGTCGCCAGAACGGCCTTGATACGTTCCGTGTCACCGACAAGCAGCACTTTCAGATCGTCAGTCCGCGAGGCCTCCAGGGCTCCGGGAATGAGGACTGAAGGGCCAAAATCACCGCCCATGGCGTCTACTGCAATGATGGGGCGCTCGCTCATGTGGTGTGCTCCGACCAGAGAGGCTGTGCGATCCTTCCCGAAGAAAAGCCCGGGGCTTCTTCAGGCTCTCACGCAAGCACTAAAGCTGCGTGTCCGCCTTCGTGAACAAAGGCCAGACACTTTGTTTGGCAGGAAATGAGGGCGATAGAGGTCTGCCAGAGGTGACAGAGAGGACAAAGCTTGTCCCGGCCCTGATACTGTCTGTCACCGCCTTGGGGCCCTGTGGCAGAGAGAGGACAAGGGGGAGGCCCCCCTGATCCTGAAAATTCGCTGGCTGACTAGTTGACGCCGAGAACGGTCTTCAGACCCTCGTATTCTTCGGGCATCTTGTGACCGTTGTAGGTCTTGCAGCTCGGGCACACGCTGTGGGGCACAGTGGGGGCGCCGCAGGAGCAGAAGATCACGGTAGGAGTGGCAACGCGGTCGTGGGAACGACGCATACCCTTGCGGGAACGGGACTTTTTGTTTTGCTGAACAGCCATGGGATTGTCTCCTTGAGAAAATATATTCCAGGTGCCGGTTGGGGGCCTCAGGAGCCCTGAAGCGGCACGAGGCAGCTTGTCAAAAGACGCAAGTCAATACGCCCCGGTGTTCGGGGCGTTTTCAAAGAAGGTAGCTGTATCAGAAAGTTTATCTCCTGTCTATGCCTTTTTGATCCTGATTCCCCGCAGGACGGCCAGCCTGGGATCGCCTTCCTCGGCCGGGCAGGAACAGGGCCCCTTGTTGAGGTCGGCCCCGCAGTGCGGGCACAGGCCCCTGCAGTCGGGACGGCACAGGGGCGTGGGGGGCAGGGCCAGGGCAAACTGTTCCCAGGCAATGGCCTCAAGGTCCAGCATGAGGGCCCCGTGTTCAAGCAGGAGATGATCGTCGCCCTCGGCAAAGTCGTTCTCTGGAAGGGCCTCGCCCTCGTCCGGCTGCTGAATGTAGTCCTCGAAGCGCTCGTCGATGGTCACGGGGATGTCGGCCGTGCAGCGGATGCAGGGCAGGATGACGCGGGCCGCAATCCTGCCGCGCAGAAGCCAGCCCTCGTCCACGGGCAGCACGGTGAGCTCCATGAGCGGCGTGTCCTCCAGGCGGCAGTCCATGTGGAATTCCTCCAGGGGGGCCTGCCAGACCTGGACGTCGCTGACTTCATAGCTCTTGCCCTGCGGCGGAATGTCGCGCAGGGGAATGTGATGGGGATTTTTGAAAGGCATGAAAACTCCGGTTTGTCTGATCCTGGTGCCTGTTGTTCCGACCCTAGAGCTCGGCCACGAGCAGAAGGACGGCCAGGGTCACAAAGATGAGGGCGCAGGCCTTGTTGAGCAGGACCTGGCCCTTTGCCGTGCGGTTGAAGCGGGCAAAGAGGCGGCCCGAGAGCACGGAGACCGAGGAGAAGGCCACCACTGTGGCCAGCATGAAGATGAGGCCCAGGGAAAAGCACTGCCAGCCTATGCTGCCCCGGGCAGGATCGCAGAACTGCGGCAGCAGGGCCAGGAAGAACATGGTCACCTTGGGATTGGTGATGTTCATGATGATGCCGCGCCGGTACAGGGCAAAATATCCCGGAAAGGCCGGCCTTTCGCCGTGGGTCTGCAGGGCCGAGGCACGCCAGGAGAGCCAGGCCAGGTAGAGCAGGTAGAGGGCGCCGGCCGTCTTGATGAGCAGGAAGGCCACGGGCGAGGCCTTGATGAGGGCGGCAAGGCCCAGGGACACCAGGGCCGTGTGGAAGCACAGGCCGGTGACCAGGCCCGTCATGGTGGCAAGGCCTGCGCGCACGCCGTGGACGGCGGACTGGGCCATGACAAAGACAATGTCCGGACCCGGGGCATAGCCCAGGAGCAGGGCCGTGACAAAGAAGGAAAGGGCAGTGGTCAGATCGAGCATGGGTGTTGGAGACGGAGTCCGGACAGATAGCGCACCTTGCGCTCGCGAGGCTGCTTCTTGAGGCAGGCCTCGCAGTGCAGGGCGGCACCGTGCGACGGACAGGGGCAGGAGGCGACCAGGGTGACGGGACGGCGCGAGCGCGTGTAGCGGGCACCGCCCCTGAGAAGACCGTTGTGCTGGCGCAGCCTGCGGTCCACGTCCGTGGTGATGCCGCAGTAGAGCGTGTCATCGCTGCAGCGCACCAGATAGACGTACCAGCAGGCCATGGGATCCTGCTCAGACAAGCCAGGACACCAGCAGCATGCACACGACCCAGGAGCCGATGCGCCAGAGCCAGGGATTGGGCATGCGGCCCTGCATGATGGTGCGCACATTGTTGTAGACGCCCAGGGCGCTGGCTATGGCATAGAAGAAGGCAAAGCCCAGGGCTGCCAGAAAGCCCCACTGGAAGAGACAGGCGAAAAAGAGGGACAGGGTGATGAGCGAGGCCAGGGGCAGCCCCTGATGACCCGGCGCACTGGGACCGGCCATGCTGATGAAGGTCACGCGGCCGCCGTCAAAGCCGTTGCGGGAGCCTGTGCCGGAATAGGACGTATAGGAGGTATAGGTTGTGCGGGACGAATTGTATGGTGTTCTGCCGTCGTCCACGACTTCGGCATCGATCACGTCGTTGTTCTTGTCGTTTGAGCTCATGTATATTCGGTATCAGGGGGCGTCTTGGCCGGCCCTGCATGCCGCCTCCGTATTGGGGAAGAGATGATGAAACAGGTTGCCCAAGCGACAAATTTAAGGATCGCCCGGGGCAGGGGATGGGGCCTTTGCCTGTTCCTGAAGCATGTCTCCGGGATGGGGCTTTCCGGAACGCACGCTTGCAAGGGGCCCCTGCGCATGTCTATATTTAGGAAAGGCAGAAGGCAGGAGAAGTCCTCATGTCAGGCGCCAGGTCCGCATCCTGCACGCAAAAAAGTATACGGTTCCCGTACTTGGACGACAAGCACTTTTTTGCTGGCGCTTTCCTGCTCCCGGACTTTCCGTCTTTCGTCTGCCTGCCTTTCCTCCATCCCAACTCTCTTCAGACCATTGCGGGAGAACAGCCGTGAAACATCTTCTTGTCCTGACCCTGCTTGCCGCACTGATGACGAGCCTGTGCGGATTCTTTCAGCCAGCCCTGGCCGGAGACTCGGACCAGGCCCGCCTGGACCGGGCGACCAGGGCCTACAATCTTGGCAAGTACAGGGATGTGTACAGGCTTGTGCAGCCCCTGGCCGAACAGGGCAATGTGCAGGCCCAGATTCTCATGGGCCGTCTTTTCGAAAACGGCCTTGGCGTGGACCAGGATCCCGCAGCAGCCGTGGACTGGTACGGCAGGGCGGCCGAGGCGGGCTCGCCCGAGGGCATGGTGCTGCTTGCCTACTGCTATCAGCTTGGGCTTGGCGTTATGAAGGACGGCGCCCAGGCCTTCTTGTGGACGCAGAAGGCGGCGGATCTGGGCAGCCCGGAGGCGCAGTTCAACCTGGCCATGATGTTCAGCAGGGGCAAGCTTGTGGACAGGAATCCACAGCTTGCCTTTGCCTGGGCCGAAAAGTCGGCCCAGGCGGGCTACGCGGAAGCCCAGCGCTATGTGGGCGCCTGCTACGAGCACGGAGCAGGCGTGAAGAAGGACCTGGAAAAGGCCAGATACTGGTACGACAAGGCGGCAGCCCAGGGCTTCAGGGAAGAGGGCAGCGTCTTCTCGCGCACGGAAAAATAGCCTTTCCCACTGGGCACCATCAGTACACTCCCTGAGGACTGAACCAAAGGAAAAGGGAGCGCTCCCGCCGTGACAGGCAGGGGCGCTCCCTTGAGCATTTTGGCCCTCAGACGGATTGTCTGGAGCAGTGAGGTGGGTGTTTCCGTCTAGATGGGGGCTTCCTCGTCGTCGCCGCTGCCCTCTTCCTCGGCCGGATCCTCCGTGGGCGCCGGGCCCGTGGCCGACTGGTAGACAAGTTCCTTGTCCGCCGGGCCAAAGTCCTTGATGGTGAGCTCGGGGCCCATGAAGCCGTAGCGGTTTTCCCGGCGCAGGGTATAGGCTATGCGTATGGTCTGGCCCACAATGTCCTTGTCTATCTTGTCGGCCATGCCCCAGCCCTTGGCCTGCAGGACGTGCTCGTCCACGGTGTCGCGCAGCTTGAGTTCCACGCTGTCGTGGCGGCTGCGGAAGGTGTTCCTGGCCAGCACCTGCACGGGGTTGGAGAGGAAGACGGGTTCGGTATTGCCCGGACCAAAGGGTTCCATGAGGGCCAGCTCGCGCAGATGCAGGTCGGATCCGGCATCCCTGAAGCCCAGGACCCCGTCCAGCCAGATGATTTGCTCGCCCGGCGTTTCCAGGCGCTTGCGCGTGGCTTCCTGGAAATCCTTGCGGAAGGCTTCCAGGTAGCCCGGCATGATGCGCACGCCGGCAGCCTGCCTGTGGCCGCCGAAGGCCAGCAGGTGATCGGGGATTTCCGAGAGGCAGGCATAGAGATCAAAGCCGGGAATGGAGCGGCCAGATCCCTTGAGGGTGTCCTTGTCGTCGCAGATGATGATGCAGGGCACGTGGAATTCCTCGATGATGCGGGTAGCCACAATGCCGATGATGCCCGGATGCCACTGCTTGCCATAGAGGACCAGGCCGCACTTGCCGCTGGTTCTGATGTGCTCCACGGCCTGGGATCTGGCCTCTTCCAGGATGATCTGTTCCGTGTCCCTGCGGGTGGTGTTGAGCTCGTCCAGGGCCTGGGCCAGTTCCATGCTCTGGTTGAAGTTGCGGCTGCGCAGAAGCTGCAGGGCGAGCCTGGCATGGCGCATGCGGCCTGCGGCATTGATGCGCGGCGCCAGCTTGAAGCTCACCTGCGAGGCCGACACGGGCGCATTGGTGTGCATGCCGGAGACCGCCTTGAGGGCCGCAATGCCCGGACGCAGCGGGTGCGTGAGCCTGGCCAGGCCGCCGCGCACCAGGATGCGGTTCTGGCCCGTGAGGCGCATGACATCGGCCAGGGTGCCCAGGGCCACCAGATCCAGCACCTGATCCATCTTGTAGAGGCGCCCTGTTATGGCGCCCAGGCGCTGGTTGACCGCAGCCATGAGAAAGAAGGCCACGCCCACGCCGGCCAGGTGGGGACAGGGCACCTTTTCCGGATCGCCCATGCGCGGATTGAAGAAGATGGTCGCGGGCGGCAGGGGATCGGGCGGCAGATGGTGGTCCGAGACCACCACGTCAATGCCCAGTTCTCTGGCCCTGGTAATGGCCTTGACGTCGGCAATGCCGGAGTCCACGGAGAGCAGGAGCTGGCAGCCTATTTCGGCAAGCTTCTCTATGCCGTTCACATTGATGCCGTAGCCTTCCCGGTGGCGATCCGGGATGTGCCACAGGGCATTGAAGCCGTGGAACTGCAGTATGTCCAGCACAAGGGCCGTGGAGGTCGTGCCGTCCACGTCGTAGTCGCCCCAGACAACGAGCTTCTTGCCGGCCAGCAGGGACTGGACGATGAAGTCGGCCGCTTCGGGGATTTGTGGCCACTGTTCCGGATTGATGAGACCCGAGAGGCGTGCGTCAAGATAGGCGTTGATGTCCTTGTCCTGAACAAGATTGCGACGCCACAGGACATCCTGCAAAAAGGGTGAAATGTGAAGTTTTTCAGCCAGTTCACGGGATGGTTCGGGCTCAGGGCCCTGTCTCATATACCAAAAAGCCATACTTATCCGATCCGAAAAGAAAGCAGACGTCGTCCAGAAGCAGCGTCTCGAAAAGGGTCAATACATCAGAAAAAAAATCAGCAGCTTGCGTTCGTACTAGATCCGGGACGCGCCGGCCATTTCCTCAAGAATGGCGCGGGCTGCGGCGGCCGGGTCTGCGGCCCTGGTGATGGGGCGGCCCACCACCAGGAAGTCTGCCCCTGCCTGCACGGCCATGGCCGGGGTGACCACCCTGGCCTGATCGTTGGCGGCAGCCCCCTTTGGACGGATGCCGGGGCACAGGGCGAGCAGACTGGTGTCCGCCTTGATGGCAGGGGCCTCAAGGCCCGAGCAGACCACGCCGTCCAGGCCCCAGGAGGAGGCAGAACGGGCAAGGAACTGGGCAAAGTCCTGCGGGCTCTGCGCAATTCCAGGCATCTGGCCCTCGCCAAAGCTCGTGAGCACGGTGACGCCGAAGATGAGGGGGCGCTTTTCCCCTGCTTCCCTGGCCGCAGCCATGGCAGCCCGGCACATGGCCTCGCCGCCCTGGGTGTGGATGGTCAAAAGACGTGCACCCGTCCTGCAGGCAGAGCGCACGGCAGCGGCAACGGTGTTGGGAATATCATAAAACTTGAGATCCAGAAAAACCTGAAAACCCAGCTGTTCCAGCTTGTGCACAAGGTCTGGTCCTGCCAGCACAAAGGCTTCCAGGCCGACCTTGCACCAGGTCACGGTGCCCTTCAGCTCCCCGGCACAGGCAAGAAGATCCCCGGGATCGGCAAAATCCATGGCAACGATCAGTTCGGACATGTGAGACTCCCCTCTTGGTGTGGTGACAGTGGCTGCGCGCAAAGGATCGATCCTGCCTAGTGCGAATCATGCGAGGCATGCATCTCAAGGCTCTCGCTCAAAAGCGCGTCCATGCGGTTTCTGTGCAGGGCCGTCTGCAGGGTGGCTGCCTTGTAGAGGCTGCGCAGGCTGGCATAGGCCGCGTCCAGCTCGTCGTTGACCAGGATGTGGTCAAACCAGCGGGCTGCGGCGATTTCCTGGCGGGCATTGGCCAGACGCCGCACAATGACCTCTTCGCTGTCGCTCTGGCGCGAACGCAGCCGGCGCTCAAGCTCGCGCATGGAGGGCGGCAGGATGAAGACAAAGGCCGCATGGGGCAGGCTCAGCTTCAGCTGGGCTGCGCCCTGTACGTCCACGTCCAGCAGGACGTCCTGGCCACTGGCAAAGAGGGCCTGCAGAGGCTTCAGGGGCGTGCCGTAGAAGTTGCCGTGCACGACAGCCCACTCGGCAAAGGCGCCTTCCTCGCGCTGCTTCAGGAAGTCGTCCCTGGAAAGAAAATGGTAGTCCCTGCCGTCCACCTCGCCTGGCCTGGGCTTGCGGGTGGTGCAGGAGACAGAATATCCGAAATCGGGATAGTCGCTCAGAAGCTTGCGAACCAGGGTGGTTTTGCCGGCTCCGGAAGGAGCACTGAGGACCAGGGCTGTTCCAAGACGCATGGGGGCTGCTCCTTAGAAGATGGCTGGAGGGGTGGGAGGACACGGAGGGAGAGAGGCGGATGCTTTGTGCTGCGGACAGGGGCAGGAGAAGAGCGCTGGCTCAGGCACTGGGCCTGACAGCAGGCCTCAAGGAACGGGAAGAAGGCCCCTGAGGGCCTTCTTTGTGCGTGCAGGGGACGCTGTTCCCCCGGGAACTATTCCAGGTTCTGGGCCTGTTCCCGGCACTTTTCCAGCTCGTTCTTGTAGTCAACCACAAGCCTTGAGAGCTGGACATCAGGCACCTTGTTGCCGCAGGTGGTAATTTCGCGGAAGCATTCCTGCAGGGTGAAATCCAGGCGCCGGCCCACATCCGCCTCGCTGCGCAGCAGCTCGCGCATGCGCTCCAGGTGGGTGGCCAGACGGGTGAGCTCCTCGGTGACATCCAGGCGGTCCAGCAGGATGACCGCCTCCTGCAGGAAGCGTGTCTCGGCAAGCTCGCCCAGGGAGAGGGAGGCCACTTCCTCGGTGATGCGCTCGCGCAGGTTTTCGGCCCGCTCTTCCTTGATGGCCGGCGCCCGCTCGCGCAGGATGTCCGTCCACTGCTCAAGGCGCAGCACCCGGGCCAGCAGGTCGTGGCCCAGGGCCTCGCCCTCAGTTTCCCTGGATTCGTTCCAGTCCTCCAGGGCCAGGGAGAGCCCCTGTTCCAGGGTGAGCACAAGTTCCTCGTCCATGTCCTCCATGCTGGAAACCCAGAGTTCGGGGACGTTCAGAAGGGCATTGTAGTCCGGCACATAGGTCTCGTTGCGGCTCTTGGCCAGCTGTTCCAGGGCCTGCAGCATGCTGCCGGCACGGACGAGATCCAGGTGGTGCTCAAGGTCCGTGGTCAGAAATTGCAGGGACAGGGAAATGTCCAGGCGGCCCCTGGTGCCGTACCTGCGCACCACCTTTTCAAAGCGGTTCTCAAGGTTGCTGACAGCAGAAGGCAGGTTCCACTTGAGATCCAGCCTCTTGCTGTTCACACTGCGGATTTCCCACTGCTGGGTCAGCAGCTCCCCTTCCATGATGCAGCGGCCAAAGCCTGTCATGCTTCTCATGACCATCCCCTCTCGGCAATGTCAGGCAAAAAACCTGCATTTTTCAGCAATTTCTAAACACACATCATACGGAGAAAAAAGGCGGAATACAAGCCTTGCGGCAGACGGGCTCCTGTGCAAGAGTGGGGCGGCTGTCTTGCATTTTTGTGTTGTCCCGCAAGGCTTCGGAGAATCGGTCTCGGGGAAAGGCCTGGGAAAATCCGTTCGGGACACAAGGGCACAGACCAGGCCCCTGCCTCAGGCAGACGGCAGGGAGAGCTCGCGAAAGAAATTCAGGGAGGAACGCAGCGTGAACGGGAACAGTGAGGCATTGCGCCGGCGAAAAGCCATGTGTCTTGGGGAGATCCCCTGCGATCTGGCCCTTGTGCATGCGTGTGGTTGATGTCTTCGGTCGGGAGGTTCTGGAGGACAGGACGGTGCTCGTTGGCGACGGACACATCCTGGCTGTCCTGCCGTTTGCCGACTGTCCCGCGCCCGAGGCCCGCGAAGTGGTGGACTGCAAAAATCGGCCCCTGGTGCCCGGTCTCATGGATGCCCATCTGCACATAGAGTCCACCATGCTCACCCCGCAGAACTTTGCCAGGGCCGTGCTCCCCTGCGGTACCACGGAAGTGGTGGCGGATCCCCACGAGATAGCCAATGTCTGCGGCGTGGCAGGCATACGCTACATGCTGGACGCAGGCAGGGATCTGCCTGTGCGCATCCACATTGCCCTGCCGTCCTGCGTGCCCTGCACGCCCTTCGAGGACGCGGGCGCCGTGCTGGACGCCCGGGCCCTGGCGGACCTGTGGACAGAGGATCGCGTCTGTTCCCTTGGCGAAGTCATGAACGTGCCGGGCGTCCTGGCAGGAGACGGAGATCTGCTGGCCAAGATGGAGGCTGCCCGGGCCTCGGGCCATGTTCTGGACGGCCACTGTCCTGGCCTGAAAGGTCGGGCCCTGCAGGCCTATGCGGCCCTGGGCATAGGCAATGACCACGAGGAGACGGACTGCGAAATTCTGAAGGAACACATCCGGGCCGGCATGTACGTCTTTGTGCGCGAGGGCTCGGCTGCCAGAAGCCTTGAGCGGGTGCTGCCCGTGGTCACCGAGGCCAATGCGCACCGCTTCTGCTTCTGCACGGACGATCTGCACGCCGAGGACATCCTGGCCCGCGGCCATGTCAATGCCATCCTGGCCAGGGCCGTGCGCCTGGGCCTGCCTGCGCCCTGCGCCGTGGCCATGGCCACCATCAACACGGCCCAGTGCTACGGTTTTGAGAAAGTGGGCGCCATTGCCCCGGGCTATGTGGCCAATCTTGTCCTGCTGGAAGACCTGCAGGACTTCCGGGTGCACACCGTGTGGACAGAGGGGGTGTGCAGGGTCCAGGAGGGAGAAGTCCTCGTTTCCGTTGAGGCTTCCGACATCCCGGAACCGCTTTTGCACAGCGTGCACCTGAAGACGCCTGATCGCGCCTCCCTGGCGCTTGCCGTGCCCTCGGGCCGGGCCAGGGTCATAGGCCTGCTGCCGGGCGATCTGTGCACGGCAGAGCGCATCATGGACGTGAAGACCGATAGCGCAGGGTTCTTTTCCCCCGAGGACAATCCGGGCCTGTGCAAGATAGCGGTTCTTGAGCGCCACAAGAGCCTTGGCCTGGCGGGCCTGGGCATTCTGGACGGCTACGCAAGGCCGGGCTTGTCCCTGGGCGGGGCACTGGCCACCTCCATTTCCCATGACAGCCACAATATCGTTGTTGCCGGCAGCAGGGACGAGGACATGCTCCTGGCCGTGCAGACCGTGGAGAGGATGAACGGCGGCATTGCCCTTGTGCGCAACGGGGCCGTGGTGGCCTCGGTCTGCCTGCCCGTGGCAGGCCTCATGAGCCTTGACCGAGCTAACTCGCCTGCGCATGCCCCATTCGTAAGAGTGGGGTAAGCAGGCGCCCTGCTGCCTGTTTCTGTTCCCATGGCTGATGAGCTGATGCGATTTTTGCATCCGATCACGGAGGGACGAAGT
>DXHV01000034.1 GCA_019113165.1 Candidatus Desulfovibrio intestinipullorum | reverse complement strand
GCTCTCTCTTCCCCACGCACGTGGGGGTGTTTCTGCCCGCTGCGTGCATCTGGCTTGCGGCGATATCTCTTCCCCACGCACGTGGGGGTGTGCTCCAAACGAGCAAGGGGCTCCTTCGGGAGCCCTTTTTTAGTATGGAAATCTGAGGTTTGCAGCAGCTCCCCGTTTTCGTCAGACATACCCATGATGCAGAAAAGGAGCTTTGGTGCAGGGTGAAAGTGCCCGGACAGACCCGGACAGGGCGCCCCTGCCCCAGGCCCGCAACCTGCGGGCAGGCTTTGCCCAAATGGTGAATGCCGGCAGGGAATGCACGCCCATCTCGCTGTTTTCCCTGCAAAAATCAAAAAATGCCGGCAGGCGGACAGACCGGATGCCCCTCTTTTGCAGGACTTGCCAGAACTGCCCTTGGAAAGGTACACATGCTTTCTTCTCTCACTCTTGATCCGAATCGGAGTTCCCATGGGTTTTCTGAACGCATCCTGCAGCTTCACCCGTTTTAGCATAGTTGATCCCGTGCCCGACGAGCTCTGGGGGGACATTCCCGACCTGCTCAGAAAGGGCGCCCTGCTCGACATTGACGAACTGCCCGAAATGCAGGCCACAGGCTGGGTCTGCTTCGAGGACTACCTGGACACCAAGTGGGTGACCGCTCCGCCGCACAAGGGCGCCTACATGGCCTTTTCCCTGCGCATCGACACGCGCCGCATTCCGGCCGGGGTTATCCGCAAGCATGTGACCCTGGCGCTCAAGAAGGAGAAGGAGGCCCTGCAGCAGCAGGGCAAGACCTATGTCTCCAAGGAACGCAGGAAGGAGATCAAGGAGCAGGTCATCCTCAAGCTGCGCATGCGCTTTCTGCCGGTGCCTGCGGAAATCAACGTTGTCTGGAACACCCAGACCAACGAGGTGTGGCTTGCGTCCACCCAGACCAAGGTCATAGAGCTCTTCATGCAGCTCTTCCTGGATACCTTCCAGCTCCATCTGCAGCAGCTGACCCCGAGCGCCCTGGCCGTGAACCTCCTTGGCGAGGGCGTGGTGGACAACATCAACCGCATCGAGGCTACGGCCTTTGCCTAAGGGCTCGTGATTTCCAGCTTTCGTCAGCCCGATACCTCCTTCCACTTCACGATCTGCCTTTCAAGGATATCCATAACAATGAGCACAGATGCCAATTCCCCGGACGAGATTCTGGGCCAGGAATTCCTGACCTGGCTGTGGTACCGCTCGGACTCCGATCCCGCTGCCTTCAAGGACAAGGACGGCTCGCCCTTTGCCGTTTCCCTGGAACAGAAGATAACCGTCGAGGGCGGCAGCGGCGAGGAGCGCGAGACGGCCGCCGTCTCCGGCGCCCTGTCCCCCCTGCGCGAAGCCCGCGTAGGCCTTGCCACGGGCAAGAAGGTCACCCGAGCCCTGCTGCAGCTCTCCAGGGACGAGATGAACTTCCAGGTGACCCTGAAGGCCGCAGACTTCAGCTGCAATGCCCTCAGGACGCCCAAGGTGGAAAAGCCCGAGGAAGACGACGACCCCGATGCCGTCTTCCTGGAAAAGGTCTACCTCATGGAGACCGCCCTGCGCCTGCTGGACTGCCTCTACAGGGCCTTCCTGGAAATCCGCCTGGACGAGGCCGCCTGGGCCAGGGAAGTGCAGGCCCTGCACGCCTGGACGGAGCGGGCCGACTAGCCGGCAGCCATCCGGCCTTTCCTGTTTTTTGCTGTATTGCCGTATTATCCGAGTCGAGGTGTCCTGAATGTCATCGGGTGAACCCAGCCCCGCCATGGACAGGTCCGCAGGCAGCAAGCCCTGCACAACGAGAGCCTCTGCCCAGGCCGTCGCACCGGACAGGAGCACACGCTCCTTTCCCCTGCGGCGCCTGGTGCGCAAGTGCGTCTGGATGCTGCTTGTCCTGTGGGGCATCACCATCATCAGCTTTGTGGTCATTCACCTGGCCCCGGGCTCGCCCACGGACATGGAGACCACCCTCAATCCCCTGGCAGGCGAGGCAGCCCGCAGGCGTCTGGAGGAGCTCTATGGCCTCAACAGACCCTTGTACGTGCAGTACCTGGACTGGCTCTGGCGGCTTGTGCACCTGGACTTCGGCATCTCCATGTCGGCCGATGCCAGGCCCGTCATGGACAAGATCCTGGAGCGTCTGCCCCTGACCGTGGGCATGAACGTGGCCTCTCTGGTGCTCACGCTCCTCATTGCCATTCCGGTGGGCGTCTTCTCGGCCGTGCGGCGCAACAGCCTGGCAGACCGCGTGCTGACGGTTCTTCTCTACATTGGCTTTGCCATGCCCTCCTTCTGGCTGGCCCTCATCCTGATGATGCTCTTTGGCATAGAGCTTGGCTGGCTGCCCATGTCGGGGATCACTTCCCTGGGCTTCGAGTCCCTGTCCCTCTGGGGCAAGGTCTGCGATGTCACAAGCCATCTGGCCATGCCGGTGGCGGTCTATACCCTGGGCAGCCTGGCAGGCATGTCCCGCTACATGCGCGCCTGCATGCTGGAGGTCCTGGAGCAGGACTACATGCTCACGGCCCGGGCCAAGGGCCTGCCCATGAGCACGGTGCTCTGGCGCCACGGCCTGCGCAACGCCCTGTTGCCGCTCATCACCCTGCTGGGCCTCTCGGTGCCGGGCCTTATCGGCGGCTCGGTCATCATTGAGTCCATCTTTGCTCTGCCGGGCCTGGGGCAGCTCTTCTACGCGGCCGTCATGGCCAGGGACTACACCCTCATCATGGGCAACCTGGTGCTCGGCGCCGTGCTGACCCTGCTTGGCAACGTGCTGGCCGACGTCTGCTACGGCCTGGCCGACCCGCGCATCCGTGCAGGCGCACGGCAGACACAGGGCTAAGGGGGACAGACCATGACGCTCTTCAGATTCAGACGACTTCTTGGCCGCAACCTCATGCTCATCCTGGGCCTGGTGCTCGTGCTTGGCATGTCCCTGGCAGCCCTGCTGGCGCCCGTGCTGGCGCCCTTTGACCCCAACGAGCAGCATCTGCACGACATTCTGCTGGCCCCCTGCGCAACCTACCCCCTGGGCACGGACCGCCTGGGGCGGGATGTTCTCTCGCGCCTCCTGTATGGTGGCCAGGTCTCCCTGTGGGTGGGCTTTGTGGCTGTCGGCATCTCCATCTCCATTGGCGCGATCCTGGGCCTTGTGAGCGGGTACTTTCGGGGCATAGTGGACGAGATCATCATGCGTGGTGTGGACGTCATGCTCTGCTTCCCCTCCTTCTTTCTCATCCTGGCAGTGGTGGCCTTTTTAGAGCCAAGCCTCACCAATATCATGATTGTCATAGGATGTACATCCTGGATGGGTATAGCACGTCTGGTGCGGGCAGAGACGCTTTCCCTGCGAGAGCGGGACTTTGTGAGTGCGGCACGACTCTCCGGGGTGTCCACAGCCCGAGTGCTGCTGCGTCACATCCTGCCCAATGCCATGGCGCCGGTGACCATCACGGCCATCCTGGGCGTGGGCGGCGCCATTCTGACCGAATCGGGCCTGAGCTTTCTGGGCCTTGGGGTGCAGCCGCCCCAGGCCAGCTGGGGGAACATGCTCATGGACGGCAAGGCCTATATCGAGGACGCGCCCTGGCTCTCCCTCTTTCCCGGACTGGCCATCCTGGTCACTGTTCTTGGCTATAATCTCCTTGGCGAAAGTCTCAGGGATCTGCTCGATCCCAGACTGCGGCGGTGAGGCATGCTCGAGTATCTACATATCAGCAATCTGGCTCTGATCGAGGACATGGAACTGGAGTTCGGCCCGGGCATGAACGTGCTCACGGGCGAGACGGGTGCAGGCAAGAGCTTCATCCTGAAGGCCCTGGGCTTTCTGCTGGGCGACCGCCTCAAGGCGGACATGGTGCGTCCGGGCGCGGACAGGGCCCATGTGGAGGCGCTCTTTTCCCTGAAGGAACCCCTCGTGCTTCCGGGTGACGACGAGGCTGACGCGGACAAGGACGCTGACGAGAGCACAGACGACGGCCTGCAGCTTGTGCTGCGCAGGGATTTGCTTGCCTCCGGGCGCAGCCGCCTCACCGTGAACGGCAGCCTCAAGCCCCAGAGCTATGCCAGGGAACTGCGCGAGCAGCTCATCTCCTACACAAGCCAGCATGGTCAGCAGAAGCTCTTGCAGCCGGCCTACCAGGATGCCCTCATGGAGCAGACCATGGGCCGCCAGGACTTGCTTGACGAGCGGGCACGCATGCTGGCCGGTCTTGAGGAGGTGCGCTCCAAGCGACTGGCCATTGAAGCCAAGCGGGCAAAACTCATCGAGATGCGCGATTTGCTGGAGATGCAGCAGCAGGAAATCGACAAGGTGAACCCAAAGCCCGGCGAGGACGAGGAACTCGAAGAGATCCGCCTGAAAGTCCGACGCCAGGAGGAGGCCAACAGGGACTACGATACGGCCCTGACCATGCTCTACGGCAGCGGCCGCGACATGGGCCTTCTGGACGCTGTGGGCGAATTTTACCGCCACCTTGAGAACATGGCCCGGCACGACGAGCAGCTGCAGTCAAGCGTGGAGGCCGTGAGCGCCCTGAACCAGGAACTGCAGCAGCTTGGGGCAAGCCTGCGCCATCCGCCGCAGCTCGAAGACATGCCGGACGACATTGAGAACGTGGAGCGCCGGCTCTACGAGCTCTCCACCCTAAAGCGCAAACTGCGGCGCACCCTGCCCCAGATCCTGAACCTGAAGGCAGAGATTGAGGAGAAAATCTCCTTTCTGGATGTGTGCGAGCTGGACATCCGCACCCTGCAGCGCGAGGAAGCGGCAAAGGTGGCAGAGCTCAAAGACCTTGTCGAGCGCATCAGGCCCCTGCGCCATGCCTCCTGCGAGGCCTTTGCCAGGGCCCTGGAAGGCGAGCTCAAGGGCCTGGGCTTTTCCGATCAGGTGCGGGTGCTGCCGGACTTCTGCCCGAAGAAGCTCTGGGAAGGGGTCGAGGACGAGAGCGTGCGCATTCTCTGGGCCCCGAACCCCGGCCAGCCGGCCCAGCCCCTGGACCGCATTGCCTCAGGGGGCGAGCTTTCCCGCTTTCTGCTGGCTCTGGCAGGGGTGCTGCCCAGTGCCGCCAATGCCACCTTCATCTTTGACGAAGTGGACTCCGGCGTGGGCGGCGTGACTCTGAACCACCTGGCCCAGCGCCTGGAGGATCTGGCAGCCCGGCATCAGATGCTGCTCATCACGCACTGGCCGCAGATTGCCGCCAGGGCAGACCGCCATTTCCAGATAGTCAAGGTGGTGCGCGAGGCCAGAACCTATACCCTGTGCACGCCCCTGCAGGGCGACGAGCTCCATGCGGAGCTCGTGCGCATGGGGGGCGGCGGCGATCAGGGCGAGGCCCTGGCCAGGGCTCTGGAAGGCAGGCAGGCTGCCAGACAGGCCGCAGGCCAGAACTGAGCAAGACGCAGGACAGACACGAAATTTCCCTGAAAAGGGACACCAAAAAGGGAAAAGAAGGCGGCAGAAGCCCGGGCAACCGGAACACTTCTGCCGCCTTGCAGTCTTCAGGGCCTTCCTGCTTCCCGGTGGTCAGGTGGTCAGGGAGTCTCCCGAGTGGTTGAGCGTTGTGCGGGGCCTTACTCTGGCGTCCGAGCGGATGGCTGGCCCGGAGCATGACCGGAGACGGGCCCCGACAGCTGACCAGACAGCTGAGCTGGCGTCTGAGCGGCCTTCACCCCCGTTTTGCCAGTCTGAGCGGTTCTGTCAGGCTGAACGGCCGGGACAGTCCCGGGCCTGAGATGGCGCCTGAAGAAGCGCCCGAGCTCCTGAAAGTGGAAGCGGGCCTCGGGCATGTTGGGATCCATGTAGTACTGCACATGGGACATGCCCTCGTGGACAATGAGGTCTGCGGGAACGCCCAGGGCACGCATCTTCAGATGCACGCGCACGGTATTGCTCAAGAAAAGATCCCGTGTGCCGGACACAAGCAAAGTGGGCGGAAAGCCCGCAAAGTCGCCATAGACCGGGGAGAGATAAGGATTTGTAAGGTCCTGTCCCTGGGCATAGAGGCGCACGGCGTCCGCAAGCCAGTTGTCGTAGGTCACGAGCACATTGTCGAGACCGGCGTTCGTGGCATAGCTGTCGCCAATGGGGGCGAGATCCGACCAGGGGGTGCAGGGCGCAAGAGCCCCAGGCAGGGGCAGGCCCTCGTCCCTGGCACGCAGGGCAAGGGCCAGGGTCATGCCGCCACCTGTGGAGGATCCGAAGACGCCGATGGCCGAGGCCGGATGCGTCTTGAGCAGCTCCTTGTACACGGCAAGGGCATCGTCCATGGCTGCCGGATAGGGATGGTCCGGGGGCATGCGGTAGTCCACGGAGACCACCTTCATGCCGGTCATGCCGGCCATCATGCCGGCTTCCCAGGTGCAGGAGAGGCCGGGATAGAGCACATAGCCTCCGCCGTGCAGGTGGAGCAGGACAAGGTCTTCGCAGCCCGGGGCCATGGTGCCCGGGGTAATGGTGAAGACGGGGACGCCTGCCATGGTGCCGGGGGTGATGGCAAAGTGGAGCTGCTTTTGCAGATCCTTGACCGCACTGGCCGTGCCCTGGGCGGTTCGTTCCACAAAGGCCCTGAGCCGCACAGGCTCTTCGGGCAGGGACATCTGAAAGAGGGCGGGATCGCGGGCAATGAGGGCCTGCAGCGCCCTGCTGACAGTCTGGGGCACAGGTGGGCGCTGTCCCTGTGTCCAGTCCGCACAGGCAGGCTGCGGCCAGGCCAGCAGCAGGCCAAGGCCCAGCAGGGATGCGGTCCTGGTCAGGGAGGCCAGGGGACGGAAGCGACAGGAACAGGAAGACATGGGATGCATGGACATTGTTTTTTTGAGCGTGCAGGCAGGCCGTGTGCGCTGTACCCGCACGAGGGGCCGGCCCTGCGTTTCCGGAAGTTTCCATGGATAAGGGGAACAATGATCTGGTACAGAATGTCCAGTTTCGATCAGCTTTTTGGGAAAAGCAAGAAAAAACAGATGGTCCAAATACGGAGCAGGACCGGTTTCGGCCGTCCCAAAGCTGCCGGCAGCTCGGGACTGCAGCCACCCTGCTCCGATACTGCTGCCGGATGGTGCTGCCAGAGAAAGATGTCAGTTGTTTTGTTCTGTCAGACCTGTTTTTGGGTGTCTCTTGTGCAGAGTTGGGCCCTGCTGCCCGTGCGGGCAGGCCCCCTGCCCTCATGCCTTCACGCCTTCTCGGGCCGGGCGTGGTCATGGGTACGGGCCCCTGCTTCTTCGCCCGTCTCATCGCCTGCGCCCCTGCCGAGCACAGGGTTGACGGCCATGAAATAGCCGGCCAGTTCCTCGGGGCTGCAGGCCAGCCTGTTGCTGATCCACCACTGCACCATGCCCGTGAAGGAGGTGGAGATGTGACTGATGAGAAAGTCCTCGGGGATCCCCAGCTCCTGCCAGGCCTGGGCCTGCACAAGCTTTCTCGAGGCAAGCTCGCGGAAGAACTGCTGGAAGAAGCCGCAGATGAGGTCGCCATTGCCGGTGAGAATGGCGATATTGTTCCTGTTCTCCGCGAGATGATAGAGAATGTGGGTGATCATGCTGCGCGGACTGGAGGTCTTGCGGGAAAAGTCGTGGGTTTCCTCCCGCTCCGGCTGCAGGGAAAAGACATGGGAGAACATCTCCTGGCAGACTTCCTTCAGGAGATCGTCCCTGGTGGCAAAGTGCGCATAGAAGGTCGTTCTGCCGACGTTGGCCCTGTCGATGATGTCCTGGACCGTGATGCGCGCAAAATTCTTGCGCGCCAGCAGGGCGGTGAAGGCCTCGATGATGGCGGCCCTGGTCTTCTGCTGCCTGCGGTCCCTGCAGGGGGCCTGCTCCCTGTTTCTGTCTGTGGTGCTGTCCGGACAATCCCTGTGCTTCACGGCCGCTCCCGGTTCCTGAGGTTGAGAGAAGGAAAGATGAGAACAACTCTAGCCCGACTTCTCCTGCACGGCAAGGAGCACGGGCGAAAGCAGCACAAGGGGCACAGAGGACCACCGTTTTTCCGAACAAAACAAGATTTTTGTTCGCTAGTGAACAGGAATGACGCTCTGTCCATTGTGTGCGCTGGGCCAGGGGGTATAAGCAAGGGTCATGTCCCTGTTTGTCTCGCGTCCTCTGCTGATGCTGCCGGCTGCCTGGCTGTTCCGGGCACCGGTGCCCTGGTTTTGGCCAAAGACGCCGGACGGACATCATGCCCCGTCGTGTCCGGGGCACGGGGATCGCAGCAAAATTTCAGACGGAAGTGACAGGAGGGAACATGTCCGCAACCAGGTCCGCAAGTTTTGGTTCACTGTGCAAAACGATCAACGATGTCCTTGCCGGGCTGCCCATGACCATAGTGGCAGGCCTGGCCCTTGTGTGCAGCCTGGTGCTGGAGGTGACGGGGCATGCGGTGCACCCCGATCCGGCCTGGCTTGCCGTGATCATCAGCGGCCTGCCCCTGCTCTGCCTGGCCCTCTGGCGCGTTGTCCACAATCCCGGCATGAGAAAGATCTCCTCGGCCCTGCTCATCACCATAGCCATGCTGGCCGCCCTCTTCACCGGGGATCTCTTTGCGGCCGGCGAGGTGGCCTTCATCATGGCGCTGGGGGCCATCCTGGAGGAAAAGACCACCCAGAAGGCCAGGCAGGGCCTGCGCAAGCTCATCAGCCTGGTACCGGACACGGGCCGGCGCCTGAACGCGGACGGCAGCGAGGAGTGCATCCTTGCCGCGGACATACGCAAAGATGATGTCCTGCGCCTGCTGCCGGGCGAGACCGTGCCCGTGGACGGCGTGGTGCTCAAAGGCAGAAGCTCGGTGGATCAGTCCGTGCTGACCGGCGAATCCCTGCCCGTGGACAAGGTCCCGGGGGACGAGGTCTTCTGCGGCACCCTCAACTGCTTTGGCAGCATGGACATCCGCGCCACCCGCACAGGCAGGGAGACCTCCCTGAACAAGCTCATCCGCCTGGTGGAAGAGGCGGACCGCAGGAAGGCGCCCATGGAGCGCACGGCCGACGTCTGGGCCACCTGGCTTGTGCCCCTGGCCCTGCTCATCGCCATCGTGACGGGCCTTTTCACGGGCAGCCTGGATCGTGCCGTCACCGTGCTGGTCGTCTTCTGCCCCTGCGCTCTTGTGCTGGCCACACCGACAGCCGTCATGGCAGCCATAGGCCAGGCCACGCGCTACGGCGTGCTCATCAAGTCCGGAGATGCACTGGAACGCATGGCCAGGGTGGACACCATCACCTTTGACAAGACCGGTACTCTGACCCAGGGCCGCATTGCCGTGAGCGACTGCCTGAGCCTGGATGCCCCGGAAGGCTCCGGTGACGACGGGGAGCAGACCGGCCAAAACGGGCAGGACGGCCATGACGGGCAGACCGGCCAGGAGCACGGGGAGCTCCGGAAGCGCAGGGACGCTGCCGACGAGCCAGAGGGCAGGGATGATGCGGAGACGGCCTCCCTCAGGCTCTTGCAGGAGGCCGCAAGCCTTGAGGCCTGCTCCGAGCATCCGCTGGCCCGGGCGGTCGTGGCCGAGGCCAGGGCACGACAGCTCAGCCTTCTGCCGGTGGAAGACTTTGTCATGGAGCCTGGCCGGGGCGTGCAGGGACAGGTGGCCGGTGTGCCCCTTGTCTGCGGCACGCCGCAGTGGCTGGAGGAACAGGGCACAGCCCTGAGTACGGAGGCGCAGCGCGTCCTGGATCGCCTGGCCGCCGAGGGCAAGGCCGTCATCATGGTGGCCAGAAACCGGCGCCTTGCGGGCTGCATCGGCCTGAGTGACAGCCTGCGCGAGAATGCGGGAAGCGTCCTTGCCGCCCTGAAGGCCGAAGGCACCCGAACCGTGCTGCTCACGGGCGATCATGTCCGTGCGGCAGAGCACATGGCCCGCCTGGCCGGTCTCGGTGAAGTCCATGCCGGGTTGTTGCCGGGACAGAAGGTGGAGGCCATTGAACGACTGCAGGCCGAAGGCCATGTGGTGTGCATGGTGGGCGACGGCGTGAACGACGCCCCTGCCCTCAAGTCCGCCAGCGTGGGCGTGGCCATGGGCGCCATGGGCAGCGACATCGCCATAGAGGCTGCCGACATTGCCCTGACAGGGGACGACATTGCCAGGCTTCCCTATCTCAAGCGCCTTGCCAGTGCGGCCGTGCGCACCATCAAGCTGAGCACAGGCCTCTCCCTGATCATCAACTTCGTGGCCATCACCCTGTCCGTGCAGGGCCTGCTCACCCCCACCACAGGCGCCCTGGTGCACAACGCGGGCTCTGTCCTGGTCGTGCTCCTGGCAGCCCACCTCTACGACCGCAAGTTCACGGACGAGGCATAGCACGGGCCCCTACCGGCCTCATCGGGTCGCATTCGGCGTCACGGGATCCTGCATGGACCTTGTCCGGGCCTTGCAGGGACGGTCGAGCGCTGCAGACGAACAAGGACGAACAAAGGCCCCGGGCAGCTGCCCTGACTCTGGCCTGACTCTCCTGACTCTGCCCTGGCCCGGGAGCAGACGGTCCGGAACGGTCCGAAATGATCCAGAACGATCCGGGCGCAGTCCGGGACAGATCAGGACACCCGGACAGATCGGGACGCCCTGGACGATCAGGACGAAACCGGCCAGTCAGGCCAGGCCGGCCAGACAGGCACAGGACAGACTGGACGGAAACGGGACGGGGACGGCATGCGCTGTCCCTGTCCCCTGCGCCGCACCGGGCGGGGAGCCTGCTCTGCAGACGCCCCTGATGCGTTCCTAGTGCGTCCCTGGTGATTGTGGCCAGACGTTGGCGAGAGTTTGGTGAGCGCCTGACGAACGCCTGCTGGGCCCCCGGACAGCCAAGGGCATGCCCTGCCATCCATGCTCTTCATGTCCCGGGTGATGCGAGGGCGCAGGGAAGGCGGAGCGTCAGGCTAGGCAGCAGGCCTGGCAGGAAATTGTCAGGGAGTGTCAGGGAGCTGTGGTCCGGGCCGTTTTCCCAGAGCTGGACGGCATATGAGACGGCAGCCTCCTGGACAAGCTTCTCCTTGTAGGCCTCTACATGAGGCAGATCTCTGGTGTCGTCCATGAGGAAAAGACAGGCCATCAGGGCAAGGCCAAGGAGGAGCAGGCCTCCGACCAGGCAGAGGTCGGACAGCCTTGCAGACTTCCCTGCAGAGTTGCCTGGGACAGGTGTTTGTTCTTCCATGCCGGGTTCTCCTGCATTTTTCTGCGGTTTGCGTTGCGGGGATTTGGGACAGAGGCGCGCTCTTCCCCCTCTTCTTCTCTTCCCATGGCCTGTCAGGGAGAGGACCTTAAGGAGGATGGCCAGAGGAATGCCCGAAAAGGCGGACAGGCACACACGCCAGCTCCAGGCAAGGCTGTCCTGGGGACAGCAGCGGCTCTGCGAAGGGGCTCTGCACCGTGTCTCCAGCGAAGATCGCGAGGATCCTGCGTGCAGAGACGGACAGAGCGACTCGGGGACACTTTGGGACACGTTTCTTTGGGCTGCATGCTGGCGCAGGGTGCATGCGACCAAAAGAGGCAGACGGGATGTACGGATGCGGGCGCCTGGCCAGACGCAAGGGGCAGGCACAAGGCTGACGCCCTGCTCCTCGTTCCCTGTCCTTTTTTGTGCGCACAGGGCAAAAAGACGTCCGTGAATCCACCATTGCCGCCCTGTCTACGCGTATAATATATATTATAATATATCTATTAATTAAGCAACGGGGTCGCGAAAGCTCGTGGGCGATTTTTCAAGTAATTAACATTATTAACTCTTTTGGAAAGATGGGCTTTGAGGTGGTTCATGGGCTGATTGCAGGGAGTTACAGGTGATTTTATGGCGTTTTTTTTGCATTGATTGTGAAAAAGAGGCATTTTCACGACACCCGGTTAATTTTCACCCTCCAAGTCGTTGACATATATTTGCTTTCTGAGCATACTCCTGCACAGACCTTTCAGCTGAAGGGTGTTACGACTCTCCGAGGTAGCACTCTGCCGCATCGTGAACCTGCACAGACCTTTCAGCTGAAGGGTGTTACGACTGTCAGATTCAGCAATCAAGTCAGCATATTCCCTGCACAGACCTTTCAGCTGAAGGGTGTTACGACATGGGAAGTTTCTTCCCACTCGCCAGAGCAGACCTTTCGGCTGAAGGCTGTCGGATTCTACCCCGGAGCGCCTCTTCTCGTAACTGGCCGGAAGACATGCCGGTCTCTTTGTTCAGCCGGCAGCTCTTCGACCTGATCAGGCACGTCGCTGACGGGACAGGATGTTTTTGATTGACTCCTGTTGCATAGAAGTTAGATTGATCCCAGCTGCAGCGCTTTGCTGCAGCACACCGCTTTGGCCCGAGACAGCGTCAGGGGTTCCCTTTGTGGAATGACTGGACGGCGCCCTTTCCCAAAGCGGTGTCTTGTTTTTGCTTCCTGTCTTGCGAAGACCACGGGGCCTGTACACACGAAGCTTCCGGCTTCCTCAGTCTGGTCGGAGCTCTGTCCGTGAACATGCTTCTCTGCGGTCAGTCCCCGGGCCAGATTGAAGGGAATGTTCGAGGATGTTCCTGGCAATGCGTCACTGGAGCAGGAAGTCCAGCAGGGGCACAATCCTGATACCGTCCACAGGTGCCGTGGAAAGGGTGCGCAGACTCAGGACAAGCTTTTCACAGTTGTCCCGAACCGCTCGCAGCGGAGCCAGTGCTTGTTCCCTGGTTTGGGGATCATCCATGTCCAGAGTGACCTGGCAGCAGATCGTCTCCCTGTCCCTGGTGGCAATGAAATCGATTGTTCTTTTACCGATTTTGCCTGTCTTCACGGCATAGCCTCGCCGCAGGAGTTCCAGGAAGACGACATTTTCCAGAAGGTGTCCTGTATCAGTGTCACGGTATCCCAAAAGAAAATTGCGCAGGCCCATGTCCACCATGTAGTACGTGCCAAGGGTGCGGAGCTCTGTTCCGCTTTTCAGATCAAGGCGCCTGACTTCGTGGAAAAGACAGCCATGCAGCAGGGCCCTGGCATGGGCGGCAACAGTCTGCGTGGCAGGCGTGCCTCTTCTGCCCCTGCCTCTGGCCTTCACGGTGCTTTCGGCAGCAAGGGTTCTGCAGATGCTGCGCAGTGACATCGGCGTGCCGACTGTGCCGGCTAGGCAGAGCATGATGTGCTCAAGAAGCTCGGGATCACGGATCAGCCCTTCTCCCGGGCATCTGCCGTATCCAGAGAGCGCATGGACCATGACAGCGCAGCAGATTTCGTCCAGCTGGATCCAGGCACGGTCTGGTTCGAGGCCAGTGCCAACAAGGCCCGGCATGCCACCGTAGCGCAGATACAGGCAGAAGGCCTCTTCCAGGGTGAGTGCTTCTCCGTCCCGGGAGAAGACGGAATGCCTGTCAGTGCCAGGCCGTGAAGGCCGCGATTCACCGACGGTAAAGCCGTGGAAGCGCAGAAATTCCCTGAAGGACAGGGGCAGCATCCTGATCTCCACAGACCTGCCCGCAAGACAATCGCACGAACCGGACGAGAGCTGACCGGTTTCGGAAGCGGCAATGAAGATGTCGCAATCAGGGTTCGTTCCGATGGAACGGACGGCTTCTTCCCAGCCTCTCATGTACTGTTGCGGCTCATCCAGAAAAAGGTACAGACGCCGGCCGGGCAGAACGTGGCCCTGCACAAGATTGCAGCAGTCTGTAGGTGTCAGGGAGCGGGTGTGGGCAGACTTGAAATCGATGGAAAGGATCTGCTCCCGGGCAATGCCGGAGGCGAGAAGATGCTCGCGCATGAGGGCCAGCAGGCTCGATTTACCGCAGCCGTGGATGCCGGTGACTACTTTGACGAGCCCGTTGTCCTGACAGGCCTTCAGCCGGTCAAGGTACATGTCTCTGGGAAGGAGCTGATGGGGGATGTTCTGCATGCGGGCAATCTCTGAAAGGACAGGCCGGACATGGGAGAGCAGCCTGGCCGACAGGAAAATACACTTTTCTTGTCGTCTGACAGTCTCCCTTTGCTGGCAGGTATGCACCTGATGAAGGCGTCTACCCAGGCAAGGACTACTGCGGCACCTATCAGAAAAGGATCATCAAGGCACAGGACAAGGAAAGCAAGAGTCCTCAAAAGGAGCTGTACTACCTGTCAGATCCTATCGTGGTAGACCACAGCCACCGCCGGTCCGGCTGTTACGTATGGCATGAAGCATGGCAGACAACTGGGAAGTCCAGGGGATGGTGGGCATGGAGTGACATTTCTTCTGCAACAGGATGGGGACGCACGCCAGCTCTTGCCGTCAAGGACTGCCTCACGCGTATCCGGCACGAAAAGTTTGCAGACCAAAAGGCACGCAGTGGTTCCTTCACTGAGCGTGAGCTTGCCCGGATGACAGGCAGGCAACTGCGTGAAGTCTGCAAGAAGCGTGGCCTGCCCACTTCCCGCAGGCTTGAGGATATGCGCTCCCAGCTGCGGACAGGGCAGAAGAGCCTTATGAGCCTGTTTTGATAGGAGTAACGAGAAAGGGCGATCCCGAAGGACCGCCCTTGAGCAAAAATACGCATTGCGCAGTGTCGCTGGAGATGGTTGCAATCCCTAAGCTCCAGAGGCCGGTAGAGTACTACCTCAAGCCGGACTTAGACAGCGGGGTTCCCGCTGTGGACAATAAAGATATAAGGCCAAAATTAGCCCCTGTCAACGAGTGTACGAGATTGCTTGCCATACGCCAGAACGGATAGCTGCAAGCGTAGCGCTTGAAACATTTCGTTCAAGATAGATACGTTTCCCTGCATCTTTACCACCTCTAAAGAGGTTCAGGCGGTCAAAAGCTACAGAAGAAACCATATCGCATTTTGCCCAACAGGTTGTGTTTAGATAAGGCGGTGACAACGGTTCATCAAGTTTAATTTGTACCACCCAAGGTTTAGGAGCGTTTGGCGGCGTTGTGCTTAAAGGAACCACCATGCATAAACGAGGAGATACAGAAGCAATGACTACAACTGGTCTACGCTTTACCATTTCAGGGACTATACCATCATAGTCACATATCAAGATGGATCCATTTTGAGGTGTGTACTTTATGCTCATGAGTTTGGCACCTGTTCATCGTTTGTCGGTGTCACAAAAAAGCAACCTCTTGTAAATATGCGAAATATCACTATTGTGTCAATACATTAAGAGCGTCTTTTTGGGGGACTGCTTTTCGATAATTTGCTTTCTCTCTCAAAATGGAGCCAGCACATGACAACTTCCCTCGACACTCTCCTACAGACAGGCCGCCTTGAAACACGTGTAGGCGGTGCCACGATCCTTGTCCGCAGGCTCTGCGGCGGATGGTACATGCTGGAAGGCCGCAACGCCTCCGGCTGGCAGGTTGTGTGCCAGTACCAGACAACCGCAGAAGAAGCGGCGCAGGCGTTCGACAGGTTTGTGGAAGAGTTTCGGGCGTACCTGGATAGGCAATGAAAACGGGGTCAGTTGCGCATGACGCATCCCCTGCCCCCTGTTCAGGTGGTGCAGAGGGATCGGAAAAGAGCCTGCTCATGCACAGGGCTTGCTCATGAGCAGGCCCGTACCCTGCAGGCCGGCATCCCGGGACACCCTGGCACGTCCATCAGTCCTTGTCAGGCGTGCGCGGACACTGGGAGAGTCTGGGGCCGTCCGGACCGTTTTCCCAGACCTGAACTGCGTATCTGGGCGCAGAATCGTAGACGAGAGAGCGGTAGCCTTTGCCGCAAATGGTCGAGAGGCGAAGATCGCTGTTGTACGAAGGGAACGGCACGGACTTTTGCGTTGGGGCTTCTGCAACTGTCTGGGCGCCGAGAGCGGACTGGGACTGCTCATGACATGTGCCCTGCCCCTTGCACAGCACAAGGCTGGTCTGGGCTACCATGCGGGCGGACTGCAGATGGCAAGACCTTATGGGCTCCGCTGGGAGTCCCAGGGGTATGCCAGGGAGCACAGCCTGCTTCTGCCAGACTGTCACAAGATGGTCTTCCTCCCATCCTTCGTGACCACAGGGCCGCAAAGCCGCACGCTTCACATGCTTCACATGCGGGCGTCTGGCCAGACGCAAGGGCCAGGCACAAGGCTGACACCCTGCTGCTCCTCGTTCCCTGTCCTTTTTGTCTGCACAGGGCAAAAAGATGTCCGTGAATCCACCATTGTCGCCCTGTCTACGCGTATACTATAGCCTAAGAGTTGAGCAAATTCAGATCTACACGGAAAAGCTTCCAGAGCTACCGTATTCTTGTAGTGCTCAAGGCTGACACGCCCCCAGAGGCGCTGGCACAGCATTTTTTTTCTGAAAAACACCACC
>DXHV01000033.1 GCA_019113165.1 Candidatus Desulfovibrio intestinipullorum | reverse complement strand
CTTCAAATGGGGACAGTGCGAGGATGGGCTGGCAGGCTCCGTACGAGCAAGCTCGCACGGAGCCATCAGCCCATCCTTCGCCGACCGCCGCATAAGCCAAGCTTTTGTGAGTCCCCCGGCAAAGCCGGGGGGTTACCTGTGTTAATTATTCATTGTAACATACTGTCTTTCTTGTCTATCAGAGACACATGGCCTGATGGACTCCTTGTTTGCAAGCATCTCGCCAGGGATCAAAGCACAGCCACAAACCAGACAGCAGAGGTTTCCTGCGTACCCTCTGCCAGGAGATATGTATGGCCCAAGAAGGTTCCGTTGCTCCCAAGGAGCGTGTCAATATTGTCTACCGTCCGGCTACGGGCAATGCCCAGGAAGAGGTGGAGCTGCCTCTCAAGCTCATGGTGCTTGGCGACTTCACCCTGCGCCAGGACGATCGCGCTGTCGAGGACAGGGCGCCCGTGTCCGTGGACAAGGACAATTTCAACGATGTCATGAAGGCGCAGGGGCTTTCCCTCACGCTCAACGTGCCCAACAAGCTTTCCGAAGATCCCGAGGCGCAGATGGCCGTCAATCTGAAATTCAATCAGATCAACGACTTCTCCCCTGATGCCGTGGCCGCCCAGGTGCCGGAACTGGCCAAGCTGCTCGAACTGCGCGAAGCCCTCAAGGCCCTCAAGGGACCTCTTGCCAACGTGCCCGATTTCCGCCGCAAGGTGCAGGAAATGGTGACGGACGAGGCCGCCCGCGAGGCCCTGCTCAAGGAACTGGATCTCGACGACAAGTAGCCCTGCGCCGCAGACGGACCGCAAACCGTGTCGTGTGCCGTCTGCCGGAAGCCGATACCCGACAGTTGCGGAAAGACTGACAGACAGACCGATAGATTTGATAGTTGAGGATGCTCCATGAGTGAACTGGAACAAGCACAAGCCTCAGGACAGGCCCAGGCAGCGACCCTGAGTCTCCTGGATGAAATAGTCGAAGCCACCAAGCTCAAACCCGGCGACGAGGGCTTTTCTGCCACCCGTACCGGCCTGCGCGCCTTTCTGAAGGAGCTTGTGGGCACGGAGACGGGCACCAAGGTCTCTCCTGCCCTGGTGGACAGGATGCTGGCCGACCTGGACAGCCGTCTCTCGGCCCAGGTGAATGCCATCATGCACAACCAGGACTTCCAGAAGATGGAAAGCGCCTGGCGCGGCCTGAAATTCCTGGTGGATCGCACGGATTTCCGCCAGAACATCAAGATCGAGTTCCTCAATGCCTCCAAGCAGGACCTGCTCGACGATTTCGAGGATGCCCCCGAGGTCACCCGTTCCGGTCTCTACAAGCATGTCTACACGGCCGAATACGGCCAGTTCGGCGGCCAGCCCGTGGGCGTCATCGTGGGCAACTACGAATTCGGCCCCGGCACCCAGGACATGACCCTCCTGCAGTACATGGGCAGCGTGGCCGCCATGTCCCATGCCCCCTTCATTGCCGCCGCGGGCAGGGACTTCTTCGGCATAGACAGCTGGGAGGATCTGCCCAATCTCAAGGATCTCAAGTCCATCTTCGAGATGCCGCAGTACACCAAGTGGCGTTCCTTCCGCGAAAGCGAAAATGCCCGCTACGTGGGCCTGACCCTGCCGCGCTTCCTGCTGCGCGTGCCCTACGGCCAGGACACGGTGCCTGCCAGAA
The DNA here is from genome assembly GCA_019113165.1 of Candidatus Desulfovibrio intestinipullorum. Lineage (GTDB taxonomy): Bacteria > Desulfobacterota > Desulfovibrionia > Desulfovibrionales > Desulfovibrionaceae > Desulfovibrio > Desulfovibrio intestinipullorum. Next base: position 34,941 of record DXHV01000033.1, on the reverse strand, counting down.
GCTTTGTCTTCGAGGAAGAGGCCACCAGCAACGACGACTTCTGCTGGGGCAACACGTCCTTTGCCCTGGCCAGCCGCCTGACGGACAGCTTTGCCAAGTACCGCTGGTGCGCCAACATCATCGGCCCCCAGGGCGGCGGCGCGGTGGAAAACCTGCCGGTCTACAACTTCGAGGCCATGGGCCAGATTCAGACCAAGATTCCCACCGAAGTGCTCATCTCCGAGCGCCGCGAATACGAACTGGCAGAGGAAGGATTCATTGCCCTGACCATGCGCAAGGGCGCCGACAATGCGGCCTTCTTCTCCGCCAACTCCTGCCAGAAGGCCAAGGTCTTTGCCAATACCCCCGAAGGCAAGGAAGCAGAGCTCAACTACAGGCTCTCCACCCAGCTGCCCTACATGATGATCATGAACAGGCTGGCCCACTACATCAAGGTCATTCAGAGGGAAAACATCGGCACCTGGAAGGAACGTGCCGACCTCGACCGCGAACTCAACAAGTGGATAAGCCAGTATGTCACGGAAATGGACAATCCGGATCCCGTGACCCGCAGCAAGCGTCCCCTGCGCATGGCCAGCGTGGTCGTCAACGACGTCCCCGGCGAACCCGGCTGGTACAGCGTGGACATTCTTGCCAGGCCGCACTTCAAGTACATGGGGGCCAGCTTTACCCTGTCCCTTGTCGGCAAGCTGGACAAGAAGTAGCAGTGTTCCCCTCCGGGGCGGCAGGCCCCGGCCAAGGGAGACTGCCGGATGCGTGTCCGGCAGTCTCCCCAGTTTCGGAAGTTCCTGCCCCGCCTGTCCGGGACAGGATCCCCCCTCTCCCTTCATTTTGTAAGGAGGCACTATGGCTCTTACCGCATACATGGCCATCGAAGGCAAGGATCAGGGCGAAATCAAGGGCGATTGCGCCCAGGGCGGCGACAAGAAGGACAAGGTAGTCGTCTTTGCCGTGGACCACAGAGTGGAAATCCCCAAGGATACCCACACCGGCCTGCCCACCGGCCAGCGCATCCATCATCCCCTGACCGTGACCAAGCATCTGGATCAGGCCAGCCCCAAGCTCTACAAGGCCTGCTGTACCGGTGAACACTGCACCGTGACCCTGGACCACTACCGCATCAATGCCGATGGCGCCGAAGAAAAGTACTTCACCATCAAGCTCGAGGATGCCATCGTGGTCTCCATGCACAAGCAGACCCCGCTGACCTTCCTGCCCGAGAACAAGCCCTACACGGACATGGAAGAAGTATCCTTCACCTATTCCAAGATCACCTGGACCTACAACGACGGCAACATCGAATACGTGGACGACTGGAACAAGTAGCTTTCCGGAAACCCCCGCCTTTGCACAAGAGACGGGCAGGCCCAGGGCATACTGCCCTGAGCCTGCCCCTGCCTGCAGATGCAGCCCCTTCGTGCGCACGCCCCTTCGCCGCATCATCCCCTCCATTCCCCCATTCAGCCTTTCCTCTTTCCCTCTTTCCATGCTTTCTTCCGGCCTGTCTTTTCTGGAGGGCTTTTATGCAGGGCCGTCTTCTCGAACGCATCATGAATGCCGAACGTCCCGGCCGGCAGCCCAGGGACGCGCTCACGGAACAGGTCGACTCCATAGGTTCCTACCTCGGCCGCCTGCTCAACACCCGCCAGGGCAGTGTCTCCATTGCCCCGGATCTCGGCCTTCCCGACATCACCAACTTCACGAGACTGCACGGCGGCGAGGATGTTCATGCCCTTGAGCGCCTCATAGAAAAGGTCATCAGCCGCTATGAACCCAGACTGCAGGACGTGCAGGTCCGTCACGAGCCCTCTGCCGGCACGGCCTTCACCCTGGCCTTTTCCCTGTCTGCCAAGGTGGACAACGAAGGCACGCTCCTGCCCGTGCTCTTCGAGACCATTCTGCTGCCGGACGGACGCATCGACATCAAAGGCTACGCATGATCTCCGACTACTATCAGCGTGAACTCAACGAGCTGCGCGAGCGGGGCAAGTCCTTTGCCCGCAGCCATCCTGCCCTTGCCCCCATGCTGGCCGGCGAAGGCAGCGATCCCGATGTGGAACGCCTGCTGGAAGGCACAGCCTACCTCTCGGCCCTGATTCACGAAAAGCTCGACGACGAACTGCCCGAGATCATCCACTCCCTGCTCGGCATGGTGGCGCCGCACTACCTGCGTCCCCTGCCCTCGGCCACCATCATGGCCTTCACGCCGCGCAGGGCCCTCAGGGAATGCCTGACCATTCCCGTCGGCACGGAACTGCATTCTGCGGACATGGAGGGCACAGTCTGCCGCTTTACTACCACAAGCAGCGTGCAGCTCGCTCCCCTGAGCCTGACGGACGTCCGCCTGGACAAGGAAAGCCACGGCCAGGGGCGCCTCGTCTTCTCCTTCGCGACCCTCAACCGCATCCCCCTCTCCGTCCTCGGCCTCACCGAGCTGCGCCTCCATTTTGCCGGGCCCTACCCGGAGGCGGCCTCGCGGCTCATGATCTGCTGCCGGCACTGCCGCTCCATGCGCCTTGTGACCGAAGACGCGCAGCCCAGGGTCCTTTCGCCCTCCTGTCTGCGCATGGCTGGCTTTGACAGCAGCGATGCCCTGCTCCCCTATCCGCCCCAGTCCTTTCCGGGCTTCAGGTACATCCAGGAATTCTTTCTTCTGCCCGAGCGCTTCTGCTTCATGGACGTCCAGGGCCTTGGCCTTGGCGCCAGTGCAGGAACCACCTTCTCCCTGGAGCTCGAGGTGGACAATCTGCCCGCCGACTGCCCGTCCTTTGCCAGCGGAGATGTGCGCCTCTTCGCCTGTCCTGCCATCAACATCTTCCCCATGGCCGGCGAGCCCATACGCCTGGATCACACAAGGGATCAGTACCGCGTGCGTCCCTCGGGCAGTTCCCCGCGCCACTACCAGGTCTACAGCGTCCGGAAGGTCACGGGCCTGCGCCAGGGCGAAAGCACGCCCCGGCCCTACCGCCTCTTCATGGCGGCCAATCCGAGCAGCAGCCCGGATCCCGTCTACGCGCTGTCCACCCATCTGACCCAGGACGGCCAAGATCTGCTGGTGCAGATAGCCGTGGGCCGGGATCACGCGACGCCGGCCGAGGAAGTGCTCTCCCTGGATCTGCTCTGCACCAACGGCCGTCTGCCGGAACGGCTCCATGCCGGCGACATCTGCAGGGCCTCGGACTCCTCCCCGGAACTGGCCGACTTTGCCAATCTGCGCCAGCCCACCTCCGCAGCCCTGCCGCCCCTGGGCGGCAATACCCTCTGGCGCCTGCTCTCCCACCTCTTTCTGAACTATCTCTCCGTGGCCACGGCCGAAAACCTGCGCAGCCTGCTCAAGCTCTACGTCTTTGGCAAGAACAGCGACAGTGCCCTGCAGGCGGCCCACATAGGCCGCGTGGACGGCATAGAGGAGATGCAGGTCTCTCCGACCACCCGTCTGCACAGAGGCCAGCTTTTGCGCGGCCAGGACATCTTCATCCGTCTCAGGCGGGAAAACTTTGCCGGCGATGGCGACATGTACGTCTTTGGCTCCGTGCTCTCCTGCTTTCTGGCAAGCTACGCGGCCGTCAACACCTTTACCCGCCTGCACATTGCCGACACCACAGGCCGTCTGGACCTGCGCTGGCCGGCCATGCTGGGCCTGAGGGCACTTTTGTGATGCGCGACAGGGACGTGACAGGCAGGGGATTCGAGAACAGGGACGAATTCCTGGAACGGCTCAGGGCCCGGTTTCGCAGCAGGGCCCGGGATACTTCCGGTGCTCCCGGGGACGCGATCAGGGACAATGCCCTTGTGCGCAGGCTCTTTGCCGAGCCCTGGAAGTTCAGCATTGTCCAGGTGACACGCCTGCTGCACGTCTTCTTTGCCCCGGACAAGAGCTACACGGACTTTGTGCGCGAGGAGCTGCTCATCAGGCCCCATCTCTCCCTGGCCTTTCCGCCCTCGGATGTCATCAGCCTGGAAGAACTTGCCCCGGAGGAACCGCCCCGCGCTGACCATGCCGACCGCAGCGGGACGGACGGGAGCGCAGCGCCGGAGACGGCAGACGAAGACAGCCACGCGGACGCAGGGGACGCCTCCCCTGCCCGCGGTCCCCGTTTCCGGATCACGGTGAGCATTCCCGGGCTCTACGGCGCCGCCTCACCCCTGCCCACCTTCTATGTGGAGGATCTGCTGGCCGAGGCCAGGGAGGATCTGAGCGCAGGCCGCGACTTTCTGGATCTCGTCAATGCCCCCTTCTTCGGCCATTTCCTGCACGCCGGCTGGTTTCGCTACCGCCCCATGCAGGCCGTCCTGGAAGAGCAGGATCTGGAGCTGGCCGAAAAGATGCTCGCCCTGGGCGGGCTCAGTGCGCCCTTTGTCCGCTCCCTGCCCCTGAAGCCCCTGCAGCTTGCGCCCTTCTGCGGCCTGCTCAACCAGTATCCGCGCTCTGCCGCGGGCCTGCAGGCCTTTCTCTCCGGCTGTCTCGGCGTGCCCTGTACTGTTGAGCAGTGTGCGGAAGGCTGTGCCGCCATCCCCCCGTCCCAGCGCTGCCAGCTGGGCACGGCCAACTCGCGTCTTGGCGAGGACACAAGCCTGGGCTCGCAGATTGCGGACTGCACGGGCCGCATCACCGTCCACCTGCACAGCCTTGGGCCCGACGCCATGCGCCGCCTTGCCGGAGCGGACGGTCTCAGGCGCATCAGGAAATACATCGATTTCTACTGCACGGAACCCCTGGAGGCAGACATTGTCCTGCACCTGGCCTGTCCCGAGCAGGCCTGCACCTGTCTGGGACCCAATCCCGAGACAGAAGCCCGAACTTCTCCTGCGGACGATGGCCCCCCTGTGTCTTTTGGACAGGTTCTGGGCCAGGACACCTGGCTTGGCCAGGGGACAGACAGCCAGCCTGCACAAGCCCCGGACCGCACGGCCCGCGGCAGTGCCTTTTTCCGGGGCCAGCGCTGGCTGCAGAACAGCGAGAACGCCTGATCCTCCCGATGCCTGAAGCGCCTGCCTGAAGGAGGCTCATCCAGCCGGGCAGGACTGGCTCCCGAATTTTTTCTCTGCGCTGTTTCCCGTGCACTTTTTTCTGCGCATTCTTTCCCTGCGACTCTTTTGCTCTCCATTTGTTCTCTTTGCTTTTTTGTGCTTTTTTTCGTCTTCAGATACCGATGTTCTCACTTCCAGCCTATTTTTAAGGAACAAGCATGATCGGCGTCGACATGAAGGGGCTTATCGACAAATGTAACGGCTTCTGCACCCAGGCTCTGCACAATGCGGCAGGCCTGACCGTCACCCGTGAGCATTACGAAGTGACCTTCGAACACTTCTTCCTTGCCTGCCTCGAAGAGGCAGCCAGTGACATGAGTCTTCTCCTTGCCCGTTCCCGTGTGGACGTGGCGGGACTGCGCCTGGAAATACAGCGTACCCTGGCCTCCCTGCGCTCGGGCAATACCGGGCGTCCCGTGTTCTCCCCCACCCTGCAGGATGCCCTGGAAGCAGGCTGGCTCGTCGCCTCCGTGGACCTGGGCTGCAGCTCCCTGCGCTCCGGCGCCGTGCTGCTCGCCTTCCTGAAGCGCCCCCGCTTCTACGCCCAGGGCGAGTACAGCCACTTTCTGCGGGACCTCGATACCACGGCCCTGCAGCGCTCCTTTGCCGAACTGACCGCCGAGAGCTGCGAGCAAAAAGAGGAGATCCTGGCAGGACAAGGCGCCGACGTGGCCGCCGACGCGCCGCAGTCCGGTCAGGAAGGCTTCCTGGCCCGCTTCTGCGAGGACTTCACGGCCAAGGCCAGAGCCGGCAAGCTGGATCCCGTCTTTGGCAGGGATCAGGAAATCCGCCAGATGGTGGACATCCTGGCCCGGCGCCGCAAGAACAATCCCATCCTCGTGGGCGAGCCCGGCGTGGGCAAGACGGCCGTCATGGAAGGCCTGGCCCTGCGCATCAGCCAGGGCGACGTGCCCGACACCCTGCGCGACACCACCCTGCTCGGCCTGGACATCGGCCTGCTGGAGGCCGGTGCCTCGGTCAAGGGCGAATTCGAGCGCCGGCTCAAGGGCGTGCTCGACGAAATCAAATCCTCCACCAGGTCCATCATCCTCTTCATCGACGAGGCACATCTGCTGGTGGGCGCCGGCAACGGTGCCGGCGGCTCCGATGCGGCCAACCTCATGAAGCCTGCCCTTGCCCGCGGCGAAATCCGCACCTGCGCCGCCACCACCTGGAAGGAGTACAAGAAGTACTTTGAAAAGGATCCGGCCCTGGCCCGTCGCTTCCAGCTCGTGAAGCTGGACGAGCCCTCGGTGGAGACCACGGCCCTCATCCTGCGCGGCCTCAGGGCAAGCTACGAGAAGGCCCACAATGTCCTGGTCCGCGACGAGGCCCTGCAGGCAGCCGCCGACTTTGCGGCCCGCTACATTACCGGCCGCTTCCTGCCCGACAAGGCCGTGGATCTGCTGGATACGGCCTGCGCCAGGGTGCGCGTCTCCCAGGCCGCCAAGCCAGGTCCCCTGGAAGACGCCCAGCGCCGCGTGCAGGCCTGCGACCGTCAGCTGGCTGCCCTGGAGCGCGACCGTCAGGAAGGCGCCCCTGTGGACGAGGAAGCCTGCGCCCGCATCGAGGCCGATCGCGCAAAGGCCCAGCAGGAAGCCGATGCGCTTTCTGCCCGCTGGCAGGAGGAAAAGGATCTGGCCTGCGCCGTGCTCACGGCCAGGGCGCATCTGGCACAACTGAGGGAGGGTCAGGAGAAGGCCAAAGGCAGTCAGTCTGAAGCCGGCCAGACTGAAAGCGTGCAGACGCCAGAGGCCGCGGAAGCGGCCCTTGCTGCAGCAAGGGATGCGCTGCGCCATGCCCGTGAGGCTCTGCAGGCCCGTCAGGCCGGATCGCCCCTGGTCAGCGTGGAAGTGACCGGCGATGTGGTGGCCCAGGTGGTCTCGGACTGGACCGGCGTACCCGTGGGCAAGGTGGCCAGGGATCAGGCAGGCCAGATAGCCGACCTCTTTGTCACCCTCTCCCGGCGCATCCGCGGCCAGGATGTGGCCCTGCACAGCGTGGTGGAAGGCATACAGGCCAGCAAGGCCGGCCTCAATGCTCCCACCCAGCCCATGGGCGTCTTCCTGCTGGTGGGTCCCTCCGGCGTCGGCAAGACGGAAACGGGCCTGGCCCTGGCCGATGCCCTCTTTGGCGACGAGAACTCCATTGTCACCATCAACATGAGCGAGTTCCAGGAAAAGCACACGGTCTCCCGCCTCATCGGCTCCCCACCCGGCTACGTGGGCTACGGCGAGGGCGGCCTGCTGACCGAAGCCGTGCGCAGGCGACCCTACAGCGTGGTGCTGCTGGACGAGGTGGAAAAGGCCCATCCCGATGTCATGCAGCTCTTCTACCAGGTCTTTGACAAGGGCATGCTCACGGACGGCGAAGGCACGGTGGTGAGCTTCCGCAATACCGTCATCCTGCTCACCTCCAACCTGGGATCCGACATAACCCAGGCCATGTGCGAGGATCCCGACAACATGCCGGACACGGAAACCGTGGCCCAGGCCCTGCGGCCTCTGCTCTCCAGCCACTTCCAGCCGGCCCTGCTGGCCCGCATGCGCATAGTGCCCTATCTGAACCTCACCCCCGAGGCCCTCAGGACCATTGCCGGCCTCAAGCTCAAGACCCTGGCAGGCCGCCTTGCTGCCAACAACGGCATGCAGTGCACCTGGGACGACTCCGTGCCGGCCTGGCTGGCCGATCGCTGCACGGAAACAGAGACCGGCGCCCGCAACATCGACTATGTGCTGGCCGGATCCATCCTGCCCAGGCTGGCCAAAAACATCCTCACCCACATGGCCGACCTCTGCCCGCCGGACAGCGTGCACCTGGCCATCAGGGAGGGCGAGCTCGCCATGGACTTCGGATCCGGGGCTGCTGCCGAATCCGCTGCCGACAGAACAGCCGCTGACGAACAGGAGGGCGCATGAGCACAAAGCCGCACATTCTGCTGACACTGCTGGAAGAGGATCCGGGCCTGGCCCGGACCCTCGCGGCCGAGTTCACCCGCCTTGGCGCGGACTGCTCGGCCCATTTCTGGTTTGCCAACACGGACGCGCAGGCCCTCTCGGCCCTGATCCCCGAGGTCTGCCATCCCGGCCTGTCGGCCTGGGTCATTGCCGGCACAGCCGCGTCCCTGGCCAGGAAGGACATCCGCCAGGGCCTGAGCCTGGCCGCCCTGGCAGCCCAGGCGGCCCGCCGAAAGGGAAACGGCAGCGCCCTGCCTGTGGTGGTGAGTCCGTCCGGCACCCTGCAGGCCAGCCTGCCCCAGCCCCTGGCCGGCGCGGACATTGTTGCCAGGGGCCTTGGCGCCAGGACCATTGCCCGCATCCACGGCAAAAACGTCCTGCCTGCCTGCGACTACCGGCTGGACGTGCACGCCCTGCCGGGCCTCGGCCTGTGGCTTGAGGTCGGACCGGCCAGGGATCAGTGGGACGGCGTGCTGCTCGGGTCCGCACCCTGCGAGCCCGATGCCCACGGCGTCGGCCAGGCAGGCGTGATCCCCGAGCGCTGCACCCTGCACCATCCGAGCCGGGGCCTGAAGCTTGCCCTGGGGGAAAAAGAGTTTACAGCCTGGGGAACAGAGAATACTCTCAGCCCTGCGGACAGCTACTTTGTCCGTCTCACAGGCCTTCCCGAGACCCTGGTCTTCGGCGCCTTCCCAAAAGAAGACGACGCGGATCTCTATGTCCTGAACCTCTGCTAGCCAAAGCCCCATGTCCAGACCTGCCCTCTGCACCGTCCTCCTTCTTGCCGCAGTCTGCCTTCTGCTTGCTGCCTGCTCCGCGAGCGAACCGCCCACGGTGCCTGCCAGCGCGCTCATGACCCCGGGCAAGACGCCGGACACCGTCCGCTGGACCTTTGCGCCCAGGGCCCTTGCCCTGCACATCAAGGCCGATCCGAACATGAACTTTGAGGACGAGCAGGCCCACACCCTGCGGCTGTGCCTCTATCAGCTGGAAAAGCCCGATGCCTTCAACGAGCTGGCCGCCACCTCCGAGGGCCTGGCCAGGCTCATGCTCTGCCAGCGCTTTGACCCGAGCGTGAAGGATCTGCACAGCCAGATCATTCAGCCCGGACTTGTGGACAGTCAGGTCCTGGACCGGGCCGAGGGGGCCCGCCATGTGGCCGTGGTCGCAGGCTACTCCCATCTCGAGCCCGGTCTGGTCAGCAGGACCTGGGCCATTCCCGTGGCCCTCTACGAGGACGGCTCCCTGTTCTGGAAGGAGACCTACTACTATCCCGGCCCCCTGGAAATGGTGCTGCTTCTTGGCCCCTCCTCGCTGCAGCGCCTCAACGACAGCGACACAGAGAACTAAGTGGAGAAGCAAGCCATGGTTGACGGCCCCATCTACTGGCATCAGGGACTGTTCCTGCAGCCCCAGCACTTTCAGCGCACGGATCAGCGCACAGAGCAGCTGCTTGGCCAGCTGGCGGGCCTGAGCCGCTCGTGGCTGTGGGGCGTGCGCGCCCTCACCTGGGATCTGGGGGCCCTCAAGGCCGGCTGCCTGAAGCTGCAGACCCTCCAGATGCTGCTGCCCGGCATGGGCCTTGAGCTCTCCTGTCCGGGCAATGCCGTCTGCCCCGGGCGCATGGTGCCGGAAAGCCTGGCTGCCGGCTCGAGCATCGACGTCTACCTCGGCCTTGCGCCCTTCAGGGAAGGCGAAGGCAATGTGAGCCAGGGCGGAGAGAGCGCGGACTACAAGCGCATGGGCACACGCCTGTGCCTGTCCGAAGGCATGGACGATGTGCCGGATCTCTACGGCGACGGTCCCTCGGCCCGCATGCAGCGCCTGAACTACGTGCTGCAGATCCTCCTTGGCCCGGAACGGGACACGGCCGGCGACGTCCTCTGCCTGCGCGTGGCCCGCATGCGGCGCACGGCAGACGGCCTGGTCCTGGACACGGACTATGCCCCGGCCTGCATCAGCCTGCAGGACTCCCTGCCCCTGCTCGACTGCTTCCGGGAGATACGCGACCGGGTGCTCGCCAAGATACGGGAGCTGGACTCCTACAAGGAACTGGCCAGGCGATCCTCCATGGGCGACATGACGGGCATCTTCCTCATGCTGCGCTCCCTGGCCCGCTTTGCGCCGCGCCTGGAGCTCGGCGTGGACATGCCCCTGCTGGCCCCCTGGGAAGCCTATCTGCTCCTCAGGGACCTTCTGGCCGAACTTTCCGTCTTTTCCCTGCAGACCAATCCCCTGGGCGAGGATCGCACAGGCCAGAGCCTTCTTGTGCCCTACAGGCACGACGATCCCCTGCCGGCCTTCCGCTCCCTGCGCTCGGCCATCAGCGCCATCCTGGACAGCCTGGCCACGGGCCCCAGGTACGTGATTCGCTTCGAACGGGGCGATCTCTTCGACACGGCCGTCATTCCGCCCCATGTGCTGGAAGCCCCGGGCTGCCAGTACTGGGTGAGCCTCTTCTCGCAGACCATGCCCCTGTCCGAAGGCGATCCGGGACTGACCCGCCTCAAGTTCTCGCCCCGCAACGAGATGAACACCCTGCTGACCCGCGCCCTGCCCGGCCTGCCCTTCACCCTGGAAGAGCACACGCCCATGGGCCTGGCCAGAAAGCAGGGCACAATCTATGCCCGCCTGCACGCCGATGCCGCGCTCTGGCAGAAGGTGCGCGAGCAGGGAGGCCTTGCCCTGAGCTGGGAAGAGGCGCCGGCGGATCTTGAGGCCTGCTTCATTGTGCTGGAGGGCTGATGGGACTCTTTCATGCCTACCTGCCGGTTCTTGCCTTTGCCGCCCTGTTCCGCGACACGCAGGCCCTGCAGAACACGGACTACGAGGTCGTCCGCAAGGACGTGACCACCCTCTTGCACCAGGCGGACAGGGATGCCGCGGACTTTTCCGAGGAAGCCCGCGCCCAGGCCCTCTTTGCCGTCTGCGCCTTTGCGGACGAGGCCCTGCTCACGAGCGCCTGGGTCCACCGCGGGCGCTGGGCCAGGGAAACGCTGCAGCGCACCCTGTGCGGCACGGTCAATGCGGGCAAGGAATTCTTCGATCACTGTGCCGAGCTGCTCCATGCCATGGATCGCCTGACCGGAACAAGTGCCGGCAAGCAGCCGTCCGCAGTTCCCGGCAAAACAGCAGAAAAGACGCTCCTCGACGAGCCCATAGAGCTCACGCAGCCCATTGCCAGCCCGGCTGGGCCTGCTGACGCTGCCAGGACACACGAGCTGGCGAACACGGCCCGCCGCCCCTTCCTCTCCCTGAGGCCTGCCAGGCCCGTTTCCCTGCCTGCAGGCACAAGCCTCGATCTCGCACCGAGACACGTCGCTGACACAGAAGCAGACACAGCCCACCCCCTGCTCCTCTGGCAGGAAGAGGCTCTGGCCCTGTACGGCGCAGCCTTGAGCATGGGCTTTTGCGGACAGTACTATGATCCTGCTGCACGCAGCAGGCTTGCGGCCATTGCCCTGGAAAGCCTGGAAAAGGCACAAAGAGGGCGCATTGCCTTCAGCGAACTGTCAGACAATGCGCGCAGGCTGACGCCAGAGGCCTATTACATGCCCGAAGCAGCCAGGCCGCACCGCGGCCTGCATCTGACCCTGCTGGCGCCCCTTGTGCTCATCCCGGCCCTGGCCACCCTGCTTCTCTACCATACCTACAATCACACCATCTCTCTCTTTGTGGCCGAGTGGGTACAGGAGTTCGGCGCGGGCAGCTTCTGACCCCTGCCCGGGCCCCTGTCTGCCGCGGCCCTGCCTCTTCCCCCATTCCTGTTCCCAGTCCAGTGGCTCTCGCCCGAATTTTCAGATTTCTCCTGATTTTCCAGTCTGTTATGGTCTTTTATGAACAAGCTGCTCGGCCTTTTCCTGCGTCTTCTGCTCATCCTCCTGCTCCTGGGACTCCTCGGTGCCGGGGCCTATCTGCTGCACACAAGGCTTGACTGGAGCCTGTGGGAAATTGGCGCGCTTGCCCTGGGCTGTCTGGCCCTGATTCTGGGCGTCCTGCTTGTACGCAGGCTCTACTACCGTCACCGGGAGGAGCGCTTCCTGCGCCAGATGGTGGAACACGACCGTCCGCTCCTGAGCCCCCAGGAAGAAGAGGTTCGCCTGACGGAGCTGCGCGATCGCTGGCGCAAGGGCGTGCACATGCTGCGCCATTCCGGTCTGGGCCACGGCAGCAGTGCCCTCTATTCCCTGCCCTGGTTCATGATCTTCGGCGAAGCCGGCACAGGCAAGTCCACGGCCGTCTCCCATGCCAGGCTCTCGGCCCAGGCCAGTGATGCCGGTCCCCTGGCCCATGTGACCAATACCCGCAACTGCGACTGGTGGTTCTTTGAAAAGGCCGTGGTCATCGATACGGCAGGCCGCTATGCCGTGTCCCAGAACGAGGAGGAAGACAACAGGGAATGGGAGGAGTTCCTGCGGCTTCTGGCAGCGCACAGACGCAGGGAACCCCTCAACGGCCTCATCCTCACCCTGTCCGTGGAGCAGCTGCAGACCCGCAGCCCAGAGGCGCTGGCCGACTACGGACGCCTCGTGCGCAAGCGCATCAACAGCATGCATGCGGCTCTTGGCGCCACCTTTCCCGTCTATGTACTGGTCACCAAGATGGACCGGGTGCTGGGGCTCACCTCCCTGGCCAGCCTGCTCACTCCCGACGAGCGCCGCCAGGTGCTGGGCCTGCTGAACAGGGAGAAGAAGGCGGGCGATGCTCTGGCCTTTCTGGAAACGGCCCTGCAGCACCTGCGCGGCCGTTTGCAGGATCTGAGCCTGCTTCTTGCGGCCAGGGAACGGGAGCAGGCAGGTCACACGGATCTGCCGCCAGGGACGCAGGCCGTGCTCCTGCCTGCCGAAATGGAGCAGCTCTTCCCTGGCATACGCGCCTTTGTGCGGGCCGTCTTCGGTCCCAGCCACTACGGGCACACGCCCATGCTACGCGGCCTCTTCCTGTGCAGCGGCCGCCAGGAAGGCAGCGTGCACACGGCCCTGCTGGAACAGATGCCCACCTTTGCCCAGTGCCGCTGGAACCTGCCCGGCACCAGCGCCTCCCTCTTTCTCGAGGACTTCTTCACGACCATCCTGCCCAGGGAGCGCGCCTTGAGCAGGCAGAACGACAGCCTGTTCTCGGTCCAGACCCTGCGCCGCCGGGCCCCCTACATTCTCTGGCTCTCCTTCCTTTTGCTGCTCGGAGCCTACTTCTCCCTCTGCTTTGTCCTGCGCATGCAGATTGTGGAGACGGCCCGCAACGACATCCCCGCCCGCATCACGCTTGCAGGCGACATGAACCGGCGGGTGCAGCAGCTGAGCGATGTGGCCGACCGTATCCGCATCTTCGAGGCGGATCTGCACAGGCATGCCTGGCTATTGCTCGGGGCCGACCAGTCCTGGCAGGCCCTGCAGGAGATGCGTGCCCGCTTCACGGCCTGGGTGCGCTCAAGCCTCCTTGTCCTCAATCCCGATCAGGTGGCCCCGGCCCTGCAGAGGCTGCCCGAAAACCGCCGCCGCATGGCCCTCATCTATTTCTGCGACTATCAGGCCTGGACCCACAGGGTTTTGCAGGCAGCTGAAGAGGGCAAACCCCTGCCCCAGGCCAAGGACGCCCTGGACGCCTTTGCCAGGGATCTGCAAGAGGTGGTGCCCTCGGGCAGTGCCCAGCTCAACAATGTCCTTGCCGCCTACGCAAGCTGGGAGGAACCGGAACTGCGCCGTACCCAGATGGCCCAGCAGAGCCTGCGGGTGGATGCCTACCTGGATCTTCTGGGCACCAATCTGGACTGGGTCGTGCAGTGGCTCAACTCAAGGCCGAGCATAGCCTCCGTCACCATGGCCAGCTTCTGGCCCAGGGGACCAAAGGATCCCTGTGTGCCTGCGGCCTATACCATTGAAGGCTACGAGCGCATGCAGGGCCTGCTGAAGGCCCTCGAGAATGCCTCTCAGGACAAGAACAGGTTTGCGACCCTCTCCCAGGCCTTCCTGGATCGCTATGCCAGGGACTTCCATTCGGCCTGGTGGCGTCTTGCGGACACTTTCTCCCAGGCCCTGCACTACAATGACGATCAACAGGCCTGGCGCCGGATCACGCCCACCATGGCGGGGCAGGACAATCCCTACTTTGCCTTCATCCAGAGCATGAACGAGGCCTTCAGGCGCATTGAGCACCTCAATGCCGCCACCGAGCTCGACCGCCTGCCCGGCCGCTTTGCCGAACTCCTCAGGCAGCTTTCCACGGCCAGCGAGCCGCAGACCCTGCAAAGCACCCTCCATCAGAAGACCGAACAGCTGACCACAAGCCTTGACGCCAGGCGTGCCCGGGAATACTCGGAACGCCATGACGAGGCAAAGCTTCTGCAGGACTATCTGGCCGATCTGGCCAGAATTCGTGAAGTCACGGGCACGGATGCCGAGGCCCTGCAGCTCATTGCCCAGGGCTATGCCGGTGGCCAGGAAGCGGCCAAGACGCCGGTCAGTGCAGCCCTGGCCCACCTGGCCCAGCTGCAGGCCCAGATGGACATGCGCAGCAGCGAACATGATCAGTTCTGGCGCCTGGTCAAGGGCCCCCTTGCCTGGCAGACCATCTTTGCCGTGTACCGTTCGGCCTGCGAGCTCAACAACCTCTGGGAAGGCTCCGTGCTCAGCCAGATCGACGAGCAGGATCCGGACAGCCTGTGGACGCAGCTCTTTGACGAGCAGAGTGCCCTGAACACCTTTGTGCACGGTCCTGCCGCCCCCTTCCTGAAGGCGCGCACGAGCGGCTGGCAGGTGGCCCGCTGGCTTGGCATAGGCTATCCCCTGACCCCGGAATTCCTGAACTTCCTTGATCAGAGCAAGCATCCGGGCCACAAGGCCAGGGACAAGTATGTCATCGGCATCACGGCGCATCCCGTCAACGTCAACGAGATGGCCCAGAAGCCGCACAGGGTGCGCCTGCGCCTTGAGTGCGGACCAGACATGCAGACCCTGGACAACTACAACTACCTCATCAGCAAGGACTTTACCTGGGAACCGGCCACCTGCGGCAGGGTCAGCCTCTCCATCTCCTTCGAGTCCCAGACCGTGACCACTTCCTGGGACGGAGACTGGGCCTTCCAGACCTTCTTGCACGATTTTGCCGGAGGGGAACTGGTCCTGACCCCTGCGGACTTCCCTGGTCAGGAGGCCGTGCTCAGGGAGCTGGATGTGGAGGAAATCCGCGTGCGCTACACCTTCAAGGGAGCCGATGATGCCCTCATGGCCCAGCGCTTCGTGGGCCTGAGCCTGCCAGGGAAGGCGGCCTTCTGTCCCACGCGCATGGATTCTCTGGGCGGCGAGGACGAACGTCTCTCGGACATACAGCTGCCCAACCTGCCCTCGGCGCCCAGGCGCTGAGAACCAAGCCAAGGAGCTTTGACATCATGGACATGCACCAGCGGGTGACCTTCCACGACATGCCCGGCAACATCCATCTGGAAAACGGCGTCGTGCATATCGACTTCTATGACAAGACCCCTGCCCAGAACGAACAGGACACGCCCCAGTACTGCTTCAGCGAGCGCCTGGTGCTCTCCCTGCCGGCCTTCCTGCAGCTCCATGACCTCATGGGCCAGGTTGTAAACAGGCTCGAAAGCCAGGGCTACGTGCACCGCACAACAGACCAGAACCAGTAGAGCCCTTTCGTCCCGGGTTTCCCTGTCCCGGGCGTCTGCCAAGGAAGGTTTCATGAGCACACTTGCCAATCCCGTCTTCACCTTCACCCTGGACGGCTTTCCAGCCGACACCTTCGACGTGCTGCGCTTTCGCGGAACCGAGGGCCTGAGCGAGCTCTACGAGTTCGAGGTGCTCCTTGTGTCGGACGATGCCGACATCGACCTGCACAAGGCCCTGCAGGGCGAGGCGCATCTGCGCCTTTTGCCCCCCTTTGCCCCGGAATCCGGCCTGGACTATACGGGTGTGCTCGCCTCCTTCTCTCTCGTGCAGCGCATGAACAGGCGCTTTGTCTACAGGGCCTGCCTGCGCCACAAGTTCTGGTGGCTCACCCTGCTGCGCCACAACCGCGTCTTCCTGGACAAGACCCCGGTGGAGGCCTGCACCCAGGTTCTGCAGGAGGCAGGCCTCTCGTCGGCGGACTTCAGATTCAGCCTGAGCAGGAACCCGGAGCGCCGGGAATTCTTCTGCCAGTACGACGAGACGGATTTCCAGTTCGTGACCCGCTGGCTCGAGTACCTGGGCATCTGCTTCTGGTTCGAGCACAAGTCCGCAGGCCCCTGCTGCGTCTTTACGGACAACAGGATGGCCCATCAGCCCCTGCCCGGCAACGCGACCTGCGAGTTTCACGAGCCCTCGGGACTCAACCCGGAAAACCCGGGCCAGGTCATCACCCATTTTTCGGCCCATGCAACACCCCTGCCGAAGGAAGTGGAATTCCGGACCTGGAATCCCCAGAAGCCTAGCCTTGATCTGACCTGCAAGGTGCCTGTCAGCCCGACCGGGCACGGCACCTTCTACCGCTACGGCGTCCAGTACGAGACACGGCAGCAGGGTGAGGATCTGGCCCGCATCGAGGCCGAGGCCCTGATCTGCCACAGCCAGGACTATACGGGACTCTCCCACAATCCGGCCCTGCGGCCAGGCGCCCTGTTCACCCTGCGCCATCACTACCGCTCCTCCTTCAACCAGAGCTATCTGACCACCAGGGTCGAGCACGAGGGCAGCCAGTCCAGGCTCATTGCCCGCAGCATGCGGTCTGGCGCTGCCCTGCAGGGACTGGACGACGAGGACAGGCTCTTTTACCGCAACTCCTTTGTCTGCATCCCGGCGTCCACGCAGTACCGGCCCCTGCGCACCACACCCTGGCCCAGGGTGGCCGGCAACCTGCCGGCACGCATTGACGGTCAGGGAACAGGAGCCTTTGCCGAACTGGATGCCGAAGGGCGCTACAAGGTCGTCCTGCCCTTTGATCTGGCCCAGCGCGGCGGGGGCAAGGCCTCCTGCTGGGTGCGCATGATGCAGCCCTATGCCGGCGAGGGCATGGGCTTCTTTGCGCCCCTGCACAAGGGCACGGAAGTCATGCTGAGCTTTGTGGGCGGCAATCCCGACGAGCCCGTCATCACGGCTGCCGTCTTCAATCCCCAGACCCCAAGCCAGGTGACGGATGCCAATGCCACCCAGATACAGCTGCACAGTGCCGCAGGCCAGAAATTCCTCATGGAGGATGCCCCTGGCAGGGAACACATCCTGCTCTCCTCCCCGGACGGTCAGAACTACATCAAGATCGGCATGCAGTCCGATGACTGAGGATCAGGGCTGCTTCCTTCCTGATTCCTGGCTTTTCCCCTCCGCCCCCTGACGCTCCCCTTTTTTCTGACCAACGCGGCCTTTTTGCAGGCTCCTGGCGGGATTTCCAGGCTGCAGGACGCGGGCCCCCCAATGTATCGCACCTTGTCGCTATTTGTGCCGGAGTACCGCCATGGAGACGAACAGCCAGACGACCACCCCCCAGGATCAGTCGCAGGTCCAGTCACAGGATCCGACCCCGGATCAGTCGCCGGACCAGCCGCAGGATCCGGCCTCGGATCAGTCACAGGACCAGCCGCAGGATCCGGCAGGCGAACAGGGCAGTGACACGGGAACGGATGCCGAAAAGGACGTGGAGAAGGACAAAAGCACGATCACTCTCAAGTATGCGCCCACCCTGACCGTATTTGCCAATGAAATCGTTTCCCTCACCCTGCAGTTCTCCAACAGCTTTACCCAGTTCAGCTTCAATACGACCTTTGGCGGACGCGTCGACTCTGTTCTTGGATCCCGCACCACCGTAGATCTTGGTCTCATGAGTGATGTCGACGCCAATGTGTTCAATATCATCCAGTCTTCGGGCACAACAAGAGCCGTCAATATCGAGACCAAACTGAGCGTATCCGATCTAAATACCATCACGGCCCGGATGGACACCATTGCAAACGAGACAGCTGCCGTGAGCGCACAGCTTGACACCCTGGAACAGGACCTCGAAGAGATCGCAACGGGAAGCCATCTTGCGAGCTTCAAGTCACGGGTGAGTACCGAGCAAACTGTCCTCGCGACCATCAGACAGGATGTGACCGAGCGGAAAACCGAGCTTGAACAGACGCTCTCCCAGACAACAGCAGCTCTGACGCTCACAGCCACCCGAATGGAGACGGCGCAGACCACTGCCAACGACCTTCTGACCAACTGCACCCAGACCTTCACAACCGTTCAGGAAAACTATTCGCTTATTCAGGAAACAGCCCCAACCTCGACAAAGACAGCGCCAAGCATAACCTATTCCTAGTATAGCGTTCTCTAAGTTCGTTAATAGGTAAAGAAATTCCTACAATATGGTGGAAAATGGATTTTTCCCAATTCAGACTTATTAACGAACTTCAAAAACAAAATACTAGCGTTCCTTTTGCCTGAAGCGTGCTGCCCGAGAGCTGCATGCTGCCCCCCCCTGGAAGATGCACATTTTTGCCAGCAGCCCAGTGCAAGGACTCTCCTCTTGAAAACAACCAATCTCGCGGACAAGCCGTCCGGAAAAATCGGCATCTCCATCAGCAATGAAAACGGCACACTGAAGCTCACCTGCTCCATGGCAAACTCGGTTGCCCTGGGAATGAGCGACACCTTTGTTCTCGGGGCCAAGACTGTCTGGTTTGCGGGCATATACAGTGTGCATCTGACGCTTCTCAACAAGATTGCTCTGCGCTCCTCTGCGCATCTTGTCTTCAGCAAGGCTCTGTGTACCAATACGACCTTTAAAAAGATGGAGACCATCGATTTCCACACCAAGAAGTGCCTGAATCAAATCAATGTCCTGGCACAGCAGTCAACAGCCATAGCGCAGGAGACCACTGCCACGCAGCAGGAAAGCCGGACGTTCGCCAGAAAATCGGATCTCGTTCAGCAGCGGAACGAGATTCACGCAAAGGTGGATACGTATGCGGCACATGTCTCCGAGACGCTGGCAAACGTGACCAGCACGCATAACAAGCTGACCCGGACGACAGTGACAGGCAACCGACTTGTCACCCAAATGAACGAAGTAGCCGTTCAACTGCGGCAAAGTTATGCAACGCTCTCGCTCAATGCCCAGAGGATGACGACTCTTGCCACTTCTGTACAGCAGACTGCAGGGACCAGCATCGAATCGGGAAGTGTCATCAGCAAGTAACACGTGTATCACTCCTTTTTGCAGGATTTCTCATGAGCATTACATTGAACAGCATTGAGACATGGTTTGTTTCGGTCACTTCCCTGGAACTGTGCTTTTCTCTTTCGCTGTCCCAGGTTGGCGGCGTCAAGTTCGATTTTTGCGGCGGCGTCAAATCGATGCATACCTCAGCCCTGTCCAAATTTTCAGCTGACGATGGCCTGTTTTTCCAGGTTGAACGCAGCAAGACCAAGAGCAACGCAGCTCCCGCTGCGAACATGTCGACGGTGAATGCTCGCCAGAAGCTCAACGACCTGAAGGCAAAACAGAGTGAACTCAATACGATCGCCAGCAGACACGCGAGTGTGGCAAGCAGGCTTGCAACAGGTCTCAAAAAGACGGAGGTTGCCGCTGCCATGGATGAGTTCAACTCTCTTCATAGTGCCGTTGTCGAAGAGACGACAGAGACGGAAGCGGCTCTGACGCAGACCATCGAACAGGCAACAACCCTGGTCAATGACTTTTCCCGCAAGGCCGCCACGTACAACCAGATCATTACCAATCTGACCGAGGCTGCCCAGCAATGCGAGATCAATGCCACGAACTCAACCCGGCTCTGCACCAGTGTCTGCACGACAGCCGCTACCATTCTTCAGCAGAACGCGACGACCCTCATCGGCTAATCTCTCCGTATCGGCTCACCTCTCCTTCGGACACACAGCATGCACATACTCAAGGACAGTACCACAGGTCTGCTTTTTTCTCCCTTTGCCCTGGGCCCGCACTGGTATCTGCAGGTGGCAATCCTCCAGTACTTTGCCCTGGACGATCCCGCGACGCCCCTGTCCGAGCAGAAGCTCTGGCCCGAATGCCTGCCTCTGCTGGGCGAACAGGGCCTTCTGGATCCGGGCTTTCCCAAGGTGCGCGGCGAAGTCCTGCTGGCAGGCTCCTGGCATGCCCCGGACAAAAGCCCTGCACCTGGCGGTGCCGTGCGCTTTGCCGTCGGTCCCATAGAACGCACGCTGGCCGTCTTCGGGCCGCGCTTCTGGCAAGCTGGTCCTGCTGGGGCTGCGCCCTCACGGCCCGAGCCCGTGCTCAGCGTGCCCCTGACCTGGCAGACAGCCTTTGGTGGCAGCTCTTATGCCGCCAATCCCCAGGGAGCGGGCCTGGAGGCCCTGCGCACTCCCTGGGGCGAGCTGCGTCAGGCCCTGCCCCAGGTGGAGGATCCCCGCCTTGGCCTGGTTACCAGTCCTGCGGACAGGCCAAGGCCTGCCTGCCCCCTGCCCGTTCCGGCCGACGCTCCCGAACGCCTTGCCCTGGCAGGCACCTATGACGAACGCTGGCTCAAGAATTTCTGGCCGGGCTTTCCCCCGGATCTCAATCCTGCCTACTTCTCCCTGGCCCAGGAAGAACAGCGCCTGCCAGAGGACTATGGCAGCAGCACGGCCGCGGAGTCCGGTGCCGTTCCAGGCTACTTCCTTGGCGGAGAGCCGATCACCCTTGAGCACCTGCATCCCGACAAGCCCTTCATCACGTCCCGCCTGCCCTCCAAACGCGTGCGCGTCTTTGCGAGCAGAATAAGGGATCCCAAGACCTATGGCCGCAGTGACACCGCTCCCAGACAGGAATTGTTCGAGGAGTACACCTGCCGCTTCGAGACCGTGTGGCTCTTTCCGGCCATTGAGCGCGGCGTGGGCCTGTGGCGTGCCGTTCTCCCCGTTCAGGACGACGAGTTCAGCGACGTTGTGCGCCTCTTTGCCGTGGTGGAGGACGCCCGCGCACCCCGCACGGACATACGGTTCTGGCAGGCCGAGCAGACAAGGCGCCTTTCCGAGGCAAGGGTGCAGGAACCTCAGCCCTTCTCTGCCGGCGAAGTTCTGGAAAAGAGCCGGGCCAGCCTGCGAACCCTGGAAGAGGATCTCAACCTGGCCCTGGATCAGGCCACAGGCAGGGCTGCTGTGCTTCCTGTCCAGGGCGTGCAGCAGTTTGCCAGGGCAAAGGAGCGCCTGAACAGGGCCCTGGCAATCATTGACGAGGCCGAGCAGCGCCTCATTGCCATGCACAGGGAGTTTGGACACAGGGTGAAAATCGACACCCGCTCCCTGGAGCCTTTGAAGGCACGGCTGACCAGCCTTCTGCCCGAACTGGACAAGGCCGCCCGCAACATGGGGCGCCTCGACAAAATTGTTGCCGCTGCCCAGAAAAAGACCCAAAAGATGCTCGAGAAGGCCAGGGAGGACTGGGGCCATCTGCCGACCAGGGAGATGCGCGAGGAGGCAGCAAAGCACTCCCTGAACCTGGACATTCCTGAGCCCTCCCCGGAGGAACGCTGGAGTACACGGGCCCTGGAGCTGCTTGCCGACCATGCCATCCTGGAGAGCACGGATCCCGTGGCAGGGCAGATCGTGCAGGCCCTGCTTAAGGCCGGTCTGCGCGAAGGGGATCTGCTCAATGCCCGTCTGGCCTATCTCTCCGAAGACTGCCCCATCCATCCCGAAGAATTCGGACTGGACCTGCAGGACGAAAGGCTTGTCCCCTTTGGAGACGAACTCGCCCAAAAGGGCACGCTTGCCATGCCCAGAGGTCTTGTCCTCCCCTTCTTTGCCGGGGCCCGATGCATTGCCCTGTACGTCCTCCCCGCAGGCTGCGCCAGGACGAATGATCCGGACCGGACCGGACAAGCGGCTCAGAGCGATCTGCAGGCTCTGCCTGCAGACCTGTTCATGGACCTGACTGCCGCCGCTGCCCCGGACACCTTGTGGACCATGCCGGGCTCCAGGCACGGCCTGCAGCTTCTTGGTGCCATCCGTCCCAAGCCCGTGCTCCTGTGCACCTCGCCCCTGGAAGCCTGGCTCTGCTATGCCCTGGCAGGCGATCTCTGCGCCCTGGCCCTCGCCCAGTCTCCCCAGGCAGGCGAAGTGGCCGACGAGGACAGGGACGTCCTTGCCCGAGCCGAACAGATCTTCTGGCCTGTTCCCCCTCTGCCCGAAACACTGTGTCCCGCGGGGCTTGCACCCGTGTCGCACACCTTTTCGGCCGCAGCGCAGGCGCAGCGAAAGGCAGTGCTGGCCGCCGTCTGGCAGCCGCTCTGCGGCAAGCCCTGCGAGCCCCTGCCCTGGCCTGCAGACCAGGCCGTGCCCACACTGTGGCACGCCCGGGAACAGGGCCTTGATGTCCGCTCCTGGCTTGTTCGGGAACTGCGCCAGAGAGGGGTGCCCCTGCCGGATCAGACTGTTCCCGGGCCCTCGGACAACAAAAATCCGGTCGCTGTGCCCGAGGTGGATGTGGCAGGCATTGTGGCCCGTCTGAAGCAGCGGGCCAAAGCCATCGCAGACGGAAAGAGAGCCGAGTTCACGGCTGCCGCAGACGAGGCCAGAGCCAGGGTTCAGAAGGAACTCTCCGCTCTCAAAAAGCCCTTCTGCGACCTTGTCCTGCCGCCTTGTCCTTCCGCCACGCTGGACGAGGCCCTGGACATGAAGCTGCCCGAGCTTCCGGATCCGGACGTCCTGAAGAATCTGGACAAGACGGAACGGCTGCTGCAGGAAAAAAAGCCCGGCGATGTGCCCAAAATCCAGTCCCTGCGAGAGAGCTATCTCAAGGCCGTGGGCAAGATGCAGGCCCTTGATGCCGTGTCCAGGGAACGGATTCTGGCCGATCGCGCCCTCTTTGCCAGGGCCGCCTCTGGTCCCCTCCTGCCCGATCCTCTGCCTGACTGGGTCAAAACCCTGCCTGGCGGAGGTCCGGCCCTCAAGCCGCCGAAGGTGCCCGATGTGCCCGGGCTCATAGGCCGGCTCAGAAGCGGTGCGAGGGGACTGACCCTGCGCAAGGTGGATTTTTCAGGCCAGGATCTGTCAGGCTGCGCCTTCAGGGAATGCTTCCTGGAAGAGGTGAATCTTGCCAAAGCCAACCTGAGCCGCACGGTCTGGGACAAGGCCATGGCAACAAAAATCTGCCTGGACGGGGCGGATTTGAGCCACGCCTCCATCACCATGAGCTCCTTCACCGAGGCAAGCCTTGCGGGAACAAGGGCCCATGGCCTGCAGGCGGAACTCACGCAGTGGAAGGACAGCACCATGCAGGACGCGGACCTGACACAGGCCTCCTGCAAGCTCTGCGGCTTTACAAACACAGGCTGGCAGGGCACGTTCACGGACGTGCACATGGAACTCTGCTCCTTCACCAGCTGCACCCTGAAGGATCTCACCCTGCGACAGTGCTGCCTGACCAAGTGCTCCCTTGCCAGCTGCACCATCGACTCCTTCCGTGTGGAGGGCGGCCACTGGCAGGAAACGGGCTTTGTGACCTGCACGGGCTCCGATCTGGCCCTTGTGGACTGCGAGGCCACAAACCTGCGCTTTCTCGTGAACTGCGAGATAGAAAGGCTGTGCTGCGTGCACTGCGTGCTGGACGATCTCTGCGCCAGGGAAGTGCGTCTGCCCGGAGCTGTCTTCCGGGCCTGCCGCCTCTGCAATGCCTGCCTGGATCGCTGCGATCTGCCAAGGGCCCTGATTGTCCACTGCCAGGCAGACAGGGCGCAGCTGCGCCACTGCGACCTGGAAGGCGCAGATCTGCACGGATCCTCCCTGGCCACCGGATCCCTGCGGCGCTCGCGCCTCGTGGCAGCAAGCCTTGAGGACTGCAATCTCTACGGCGCCGAAGTCTACAAGGCTGTCCTTGGCAGGACCGCCCTGGCGGGCAGCAATCTGGAACGCAGCCTTCTCGAGGGCCAGGAAGAACTTTTGCGGCGCATGGAGATGAGCAAATGAGCAGGCACATCCCGCAGACACGCGAGGACGTTCTCGCAGCCATTGCCAACCGGGAGTTTCTGGAAGATCTCGTCCTGGACGGTATCGATCTCTCGGGAGCCGATCTGTCCGGAGGCTGGTTTGAGCGGGTGAGCCTGCGCCATGCCATTCTCAGGGGCGCCCGCATAGAGCGCACGGCCTTTCGCGAGTGCGATCTCGCAGGCGCCGATCTCTCCGACATCCGTCTGGAAGGCACAGCCCTGCAGCACATGCAGCTCAAAGGGGCCCGCCTGCACAACTGCCACTTCGAGAGGGTGGCCTTTCAGGACTGCGATCTGGCCGGCGCCGACCTGTCCGGCTCCAGGCTGCACTACTGCACCGTGCAGGACAGCACGCTCGCAAAGGCCCGCCTGGCCGGTGCCGACTGCCTGCGCTCCTGCTTTGTCAAATGCCGGGCAGGTGCCAGTTTTGACCAGTGCGACCTGAGCCATGCGGTCTTTGTGGACTGCGATCTGTCAGGCGTGGTACTCAGGGGCTCCCGGCTCAACAGGACGGCCCTCCTGTCGGCACAGCTTGATGGACACGATTTTTCGGACATGGAGCTCTCCTATGTCCAGTTCAGCTTCGCTTCCCTCAGGGGCTGCAACTTTCAGAAAGCGCGCCTCACAGGCGTCGGTTTTCTGCAATGCGACCTCACTGGCAGCGACTTTTCCGAAGCCCGCACCGGGCAGTGCCTCTTTCGCGAGGCCAGACTGACCGGCGCCCGCCTGTGCAGAGGGCGCTTTGTGTGCGGCATGTTCATGCAGGCCAGTCTCGAACAGGCGGACCTGAGCGATGCCGACTTTTCCGATGCCCTGTGTGAAGGCGCCTCCTTCAGGCACTGCCAGGCGCAGGGTGCACGCTTTTTCCGGGCCGACCTCTCCCATGCGGACCTGAGCCACGGCTTCTTTGCCGGAGCGGATTTCTCCTCTGCCAATCTGCACCGCGTCCGCAGGGAAGAGGCCTTCATGGACAGAGCCAGTTTTGCGAACAGCCGGGGGACGGACCCGCAGCGGGCACGCAGCGAGGACTGGCTCCTGCAGCACCGGGGCGATCAGGACAATGAGCTCTAGCTCCCAGGAACACCCCCAAAAAAGGCGTCTTCTGCGCATCTCTGCACCCCCTTTCCGACCTTTTCCTGTAACGCTTTCTGCGCCGCATCCTGACGGCGCCTGATAAAGAACGAGGCACTCTCATGCATACCCAGGCCCTCAGCCTTGACAAGACGGCAGTCCTTTCCGCCCTCCCTGCCGATCCTGCCCGGGACACTGTGCCCGGCACCCCCCTCATCCAGCCTGCCAGTGCAGCCGCAAGCCTGCTCACAGGCACCGTGCTGGACGTCCGGGACCAGGACGAGGACAATCGTGTCGTGCGCCTGCAGAGCCGCGATCGCGCCACCGCCTGCACGTCCACATGGAAGGCCTCCGTGGCCGCTTCCTGCCTCCTTGCCCCCGAAATCGGCGATGAGGTGCTCTTTGCCCCTCTGGACGACGGCAGGGCCTTTGTCCTGGCCGTTCTGACCAGAAAGGCCACGGAAGCACAACTTGCCTTTCCCCACGGCGTGCGCGTCGCAAGTCCTGCCCCGGTGCGCCTGCAGAGCAGCCAGACCCTTGAGCTCACCGCGACCGACACAAGCCTTGCCACAGGCTCCCTGCAGGTGCAGGCAGCCAGTGCCGAGGCAACCATTGCCTCTGCCTCCCTGGTCACCAGAATGCTGCGCTCCTTCGGCGAGCGCCTGGAGCAGACCTTTGCCCGCTTCGCGGGCCGCTTTGGCAGCGCACAGCGCCTGATAAGCGGGGATGACGAAACCCAGGCACAAAATATGCGTGTCTGCGTCCAGGACTGCAGTCTCACCCAGGCCGGCACTGTGACCCAGCTGGCAAAGGACGTGGTCAGGATTGATGCGCCACAGGTGCACATTTCCTGAGCAGCAGGCTGCTTTGCGCACCGTCCGAGTGCCGCAGGAGCCAGGTCCTGCGAGAGGACTGCACGAAACGCCCCTCCGAAAAATTGTTCCCCTGTATCTGTCTGCAGAAAGCCCCCTGTCTGCAGAGGGAGGAAGACGTCCAATGTTTGCACTGACTGTCGGCTCGGGCCAGACCATGGGCATGCCGGATACCTGTCTGACGCCCACTCCGGCCGGACCTGTGCCCACGCCCTATCCCAACATTGCCACTTCGGCCATGTGCCCGTCTGCGGCAGCCACCATTCTCATGGGTGGCACCCCCACGATCAACCAGATGGCCAGCCTGGCCATGTCCTCCGGCGACGAGGCAGGCACGGCCACGGGCGTGGTCTCACATCTCATCAAGGGCGCCAACATGTGGATTGCAGGCAGTACGGCCGTCATCGTGCACGGCAGCCCCGTCATGCGCCTGACCAGCACAGGCGGCTGCAATGCCCTGGGCATGACCCCAAACGGCACTTCCACCTGTATAGCCCCCAGCCAGACCTTCGTGACGGTTTTGCGATGAAGGCCTGTGCCGTCCTGTGCTGTCTTGCACTCGTTCTCCTGCTGCCGGACATGGCTGTCAGGCATACGCCAGGGGCAGCATTTCCGTCCCTTTTCCTGTCCGCGCCGACAAAGAAGGCCAGTGCCGCGTCCCTTGGCAAAAAGCCGCAGCCACTGACATATACCATGTTCGGGCTGACCCTGGACGACAGCCCGGCCACCTTCAGAAAGACCCTCAAGAAGGCGCACTATCTTCTGACCAGAACGGAGCAGCGCCACGGGCTGTCGGTCATGTGCTTTACCTCGGCCAGGGGACGCCGCCTCTTTACCCAGGCCTACGTGGCCTTCTGCCCGGAGACAGGGCAGACCGTGGGCGTCTACGCGGTGAGCGAGAACGGCGAGGAGCTCATGAAGCTTGTGGCCGAACGCTTTCACCTTGGCGGCAATGACCGCACCGTCATGCCGGAAGGATCGCCCATAGGCGGCGCCATGAAGCATACCAGGGCCTACCGCAAGGCCTATCCCAATGTGACAGTCTCCTATTATCCCAATACCCCCTATGCCACCTACACCCTGGCACTGGAATCGCCCGCTGCCCTGGAGAAGTGCACACGCTTCAGAGCCAGGGAGCTGCAGACGGGAACGAATCTTGCCCGGGAGATATGGAAGGAGTCCCGCAAGAATCTGGAAGCGGACTAGACTCTTCTGGCCCTTTTGGCCTGGCCCCCAAAAAAAGTTTCGCCAGGCAGAACGAAAATGTTCTCCCTGGCGCAGGAAATGGCAAAGGACAGTTGTGGTGAATACAGCGGAGACGCGGAAGGGGACAGCCCGGAGAAAACAGCACGGGGCTAGCTCTTCCCAGAGGATCCCCCTGTTGTCCTGAGACGCTTGCGGGCCAGCAGGATATTGTGCTTGCGGGCGTATCTCCACACGGCATCGGCGGAAATGCCCAGAGCCCTGGCAAGGCTCCGGCCATCCCAGCGGTCCTGGCCGTCCGGAGGCGTTTCGGCAAGCTTTGCATGAATCCGCGCTTCCACCTCTTCTCCGTAAATGACGGGCCTGCCGGACCGCTTGCCGTCCTGCAGACCTTCCAGCCCAAGCTTGCGGAACCGTTCCCGCCACTTGAGCACGGTGCAGACATTGACACCAAGTTCCTGGGCCACCAGGTCTGCTCTGTGCGGCCCAATGCAGGCCAGAATAATCCGGCAACGCTCCAGAAGCCGGGGTTCCGTGTGACTGTCATTGACGAGTTCCAGCAACTGGTTTTTCAGCTCTTCCGAGCAAATGAGAGGTTTGCTGCGACGCGGCATTGCTGTACCCTCCTCAACTAATGGTACCTACTATTATAGCAACAAATCGGAAGGATGCAACATACACAAAACAAGAACTGATGTCTTCTTCTAAGAAAGAAAAGTAGCCACACGTATTTTACTTGCAGCAAAAAAAAGCATTATAATCAAAAAAAGCAGTTTTCCCAAAAACAAAAGGCTTCTGCTCCCCCGCCAAAGCAGGAAAAAACAGAAGCCTTTATCCCTCAAATTTTTTTCAAGAGTCCTGAAACAGCTGAATCTGCGCTCCCGGGAGGGCGCAGGTGAACGTCTGGATGGGCGCCTACAGGCCCAAGCTCTGCACCCAGCCCCTGACTTCGGCCTCCGTGGCCCTGCTGCTCAGACGTTCACCGCGCAGCCAGCGGGCCGCAGGGCACACCTTCTTCAGATCCTCGTCCGTGCCGCCCATGCCGCTGCTCCCGGAGGTGACAAAGGCCACGCAGGTCTTGCCGGCAAAATCCGCGCTTTCCAGGAAGGTGAGAATGATGTGCGGCGCCGTGTACCACCAGATGGGGAAGCCCACAAAGACGGTCTCGTACTGGCTCATGTCCGGCAGGCTGCCGGCAATGGCAGGCCTTGACGCAGGGTCCTTCATCTCCACGCTGCTCCTGCTTTCGGCATCGTTCCAGTTGAGGTCGGCCTTGGTGTATTTCCGGGCAGGCACGATTTCATAGAGGTCGGCGCCCAGGGTCCGGGCCAGGGTTCCTGCCAGGCGGGCCGTCTGCCCGGATGCGGAAAAATAGGCCACAAGGGTCTTGCTCATGATGGTCTCCTTTGGCAGCATCTGCCAGCTGTCGAAAAAATGTCAGAAAGAAGTAACGGCTTACCTGGCAACGGCGTTCACGCAGGCCAGGGCATTGAGCGTGCGGGGAAAGCCGATGAAAGGCAGCATCTGGGCCAGAGTATCAATGAGCATCTGCTTTGAGTTGCCCACATTGAGATTGCCCTGCACATGGCTCTTCACCTGGGATTCGCAGCCGCCCAGGGCGCTGATGGCCGCAAAGGTCAGCAGTTCGCGCATCTTCAGATCCAGGCCCCTGCGGGTATAGGTATCCCCGAAGCACCAGGAGGAGAGGTAGTCCACGATGATGTCCTTCTGTCCTTCCGGGGCCTTCTTGTGCATGGCGGCAATGCCGGCTCCGAAGATGGAGGACTGCACCTCGAAGCCCTTCTGGAAGCGGTTGTCCTCGGTCACCGTGGACTGATCCTCCAGGGGCAGCCTGATGCCTGCCTCTTCCAGGACCGTGTTGACCGCAGCCAGAGCCTGACTAGCCTTTGGATAGCCCACATAGGGGGTCACCTGATAGATGGCCTCCTTGATGCGCACTGGATCCACGCCGGTGCGCAGGCAGGCCTTCGCCGTGTCGGTCACATCGGCGGAAAGGCTTGTCAGGGTGCCCAGGGTCACCAGCAGACGCTGTTCCGATGTCAGGACGCCCTTTTGCTGTATCTGGCCGTAGAGCAAGCGGTCGCGTGTGGCCGCAAAGCCCGGATCCGTCTTCTGCAGAGGACTGGGAGTCGTGCCGTACAGACGCTCAAGCTCCTTCTTTGCCAGGGCCACGCGATCGGCGCCTGTGTCTTTTGATATTGTGTCAGCTGCGGCCACGGCACAAGGCAGGCTGGCCATCATGACAAGCATCAGCAGGGCCAGCAGTTTTCCATGAAGTCTCATAACCATTCTTCTCCAGAAAATTGAGGGAATTTGAGGAAGGTGAGGGAAATTGGTGCTGTTCGTTGCCCCCTGGGCTTTCCTGATGTTCTGCCAGCCCCTTCCGGCTGCAGGGGGCTTTGAAGGATGCGGCCCAGTTTCTGCCGGCTAGAGCCCGGTGAGCCGCTCCTGCTCCTCGGGGTAGCGGGCGCCCAGAATGGTGATGTGCTCCAGGGCCTTCCGCATGCGGGCGAGATCGGCGTCTTCCAGAACCACATCCGCAGCGCCCAGGTTTTCTTCCAGTCGTCCTGTGCTCTTCGTGCCGGGAATGGGCACAATCCACGGCTTTTGCGCCAGAAGCCAGGCCAGAGCTATGCGGGCCCTTGTGGTGCCCCTGCTGCGGGCCATTTCGTCCACCAGCTGCACAATCTGCTGATTGTGTGCCAGATTGTCCGGGCTGAAGCGCGGAATGGAGCTGCGGAAATCTCCGGCTGCAAAACGCGTTTCCGCCGTGAAGCGACCGGTCAGCATGCCTTTGCCCAGCGGACTGAAGGGGACAAAGCCTATGCCCAATTCTTCCAGGGTGGGCAGAAGCTCTCTTTCTGGTTCTCTGTACCACAGGGAGTATTCGCTCTGTACGGCCGTGACCGGACACACGGCATGCGCCCTGCGGATCGTTGCCGGTGCCGCCTCGGAAAGGCCCCAGTGCAGGATTTTGCCTTCCCGCATCAGGTCGGCCATGCAGGCGGCCACCTCCTCAATGGGTGTTTTCGGGTCCACGCGGTGCTGATAGTAGAGGTCTATGTGATCGGTGCGCAGGCGTTTCAGGGATCCTTCCACGGCCCGGCGTATGAGTTCGGGCCTGCTGCTGAGGCCTGTGGGACGGTGAAACTGGTCCTGGGCGCCGCTGCCCATATCAAAGCCGAACTTGGTCGCAAGCTGCACGTGGTTGCGCACGGGTTGCAGTGCCTCGCCCAGCAGTTCCTCGTTGGCATAGGGGCCATAGACTTCGGCCGTATCGAAAAAGGTGACGCCCAGGTCACAAGCCCTGCGCAGGATCCTGAGCGAGTCCACCCTGGACAGAAAGGGCGGATAACTCTGTGTCAGTCCCATGCAGCCATACCCCAGGCACGACACCTGCAGGGATGTTCCGAGCGTTCTTGTCTGCATGCATGCTCCTTGATGGTCTTGCCTGTTTTTTTCAGGATGCAGGATGGCTACTGCACACGTTCCATGCGCAGGAGGAAGTCGCCCTGCATGCTGCCAAGGGCCTCCAGCCCGGAAACCACGCGTCCCAGGGGGACAAGATTTCTGGAAAGGCGAAAGTCCCTGTAGAAGATGGCCAGATTGCCCCAGGGAATGAAGTAGGCAAGGGTACCTGGCTCTGGATCACAGATCGTCGGACTCTCCCCGATGGAGAGTCGTTTGGGCAGAACCGCAATCTTTTCGGTGGCATTGTAGTCCTCGAACGTCAGCTCCAGAGGCAGCAGGGCGCAAAGCCCTCGGGCTGCGGGCGTGTCCTTGAGGACGACCCTGGCCTCCTGTCCGGCAAAGAGCAGGCGCACCTGCACGTCACCCGGACCAGCAGCCGCATCCTGCACAGGCAGGCTCGTGAGCAGCACAAGGAACACGGCCCGCAGGAACAGCCTGGCAGACATTCGCAGCAGTTTCAGCAGCATGAAAACTCCTTGCCAGAGTGTGCACAATTCCTGAAAGCAGGGCTGCGGGCATGCCGGCCGCCCTGTCTTCAGGCTTCTCTAGGCCTTTGTTTCTGCCTCGTCCTGCGGCAGCACGGCATTGACGCAGGCCAGGGCGTTCAGGGAACGGGGAAAGCCGATGTAGGGCAGCATCTGGGCAATGGCATCCACGAGATTCTGCTTGCTGTTGCCCATGGTGGCATTGCCCTGCGCGTGGGCCTTGAGCTGGGGCTCGCAGCCGCCCAGGGTGGCAATGATGGCAAAGGTCAGCAGTTCCCTGGTCTTCAGATCAAGGCCCCTGCGGGTATAGATGTCTCCGAAGCAGAAGGAGGAGAGGTAGTTCACCATGATATCCCTCTGGCCCGGTGCGGCACTGGCGTGCATGGCATCAATGCCGTCGCCAAAGATGGTCTTCTGGACGGCAAGGCCGTCCCTGAAGCGGCTCTCCTCGCTGACTGTACCCATGTCGGGCAGGGGCAGGGTCACGCCGTGACGGACAAGGACCGCATTGACAATTTTCAGGGCCGCTGCAGCCTTGGGAAAACCGGCATAGGGCGCCACCTGATAGAGGGCTTCCCGGATTTCCTCGGGCCGGACCCCGATCTTCAGGGCTGCTTCGGTCTGTTCGTCCAGAGCCTCCAGGGTCTGTCCTGCGGCAAGAACCACAAGGGTAATGAGCAGGCGCTGACTGTCGGTCAGCGTGCCGTGACTGACGATTTCTCCGTAGAGCAGGCGATCCTGCATGGCCACAAGCTCGGGATCTGTTGCCTCAAGCGCCGCACTGCCCGAGCCCAGATATTTCTGCCTGTTCTGGCGGGCACATTCCACTCGTTCCATTCTCTAAGCTCCCCAGGCACAGGATCCGCCAGTCTGCCTCCCGGTGTTCCGGCTGACAGCCGGCCTGTCAGGACAATGTCCTGGTGACGACCTGTGCCCGATTCTTTTCTGCACGAAAAAAGCCTTTTGATCCGATTCGGCAGGGGTGCCGCTTCTGCCTTGGAGAAACAGGACGGAAAGCAGGCCTTCTGTCTGGACGGGGAAAGCTGCGTCCCTGCATGAGGCTTTGCTTCCTCATCCTGCGCCCTGCAGTCATCGGCGGCACTCCTTCCCTGCCTATGTAGGGCGTGCTGCGCCTTCAGAACAGTCCCTTTCTGACCCAATTGTTGCCTGAAACTCGCAGGACGTCTTTCGTGCACATGCCCTGATTCGCGCTCCTTCCCTTCAGGAAGTATGACGGACAAAAAGCCTCGCAGTCCATGTCGCAAAAAAGAGGGAGAAGATCGACACTGATCCTCTCCCCAAAAATCCGGCCCTTGCGACTGCGGCCGTTTACAGGCCTCAGGCAGACTGTTCTTCCAAAAGCTTGCGCAGGGACTTGCGCATCTCCCAGGGCGCAAAGCGCAGGGCATCGGAATTGGCAAACACGGCCTGCCTGCACAGTTCCTCGTCCTTGTACTTGTCCGGCACAAAGGCCAGGGCCATGCTGTTGCTGGCCACAGCAAGCCTGCACAGTTCAGGCGTCCGGCGATCCTCCAGTATCCACTGCAGGGCCTCGCCATTGTTCTGCACGGCCGTGCGGCAGAGTTCTTCGTCCTTGAGGCGCAGGGGCACTTCGCGCAGGGCCAGTCCGTTGTCCTGCACGGCCATCATGCACAGCTCCCTGTCGCACAGACGCTCCGGGACATAGGCCAGGGCCATACCGTCGCTCCTGACGGCGGCACGACACATCTCCCTGTCGCGCAGTCCCAGGGGCACCTCCCGCAGTTCCCAGCCTCTCTGCTCCACGGCAAGCAGACAGAGTTCCCTTGTCCGCAGCATGAAGGGAATCTCGTCCAGGCCTGCCATGTTCTGGCGTATGGCTTCCCGGTACAGATCGTCCGTACGCAGTTCCTGGGGAATGGCATTGAAGGTGACCCAGCCATTCTGCAAACCAATGAACAACCATTCACGAATATCCATTGTGGACTCCTTGAAAACGGCACTAAGAAACAGAGCGCTCGGCTCACAAGTCAGAAAAAATACCCTCGTTTGTTTTTTCTTCTGTTCTGATACTCCGTGACATTTTCGCCAGTATGCCGAACTTGCAACGGACTGACAAGCCGTGCTCGAGCCGGATCTGCCGGTTTTGATGCCTCCGACTGTTTCGACGGTTCTGCCGAAACCGACGCATCCTGCAGCACCGGCAGGCGGTTCCCTTCCCCTTTTCCGTGCCGCAAAGGAGTGCCGCGTCTGCGCGTCTGTGTGTCTTGAAAGCCCTGCTTGCGCCCTCTGCAAGTATGGTTTAGTCTCACACACCGTTTCCTAAGGCAGCTGTTCATTGATAAGGATGATGCAGCATCTCGATAGCATTTAATTTTTTTTCTGGGAGCGTTCAGATGTTCGGTATAGGCAGCACTGAATTTCTCGTTATCCTCCTGGTAGCTCTTCTGGTTCTAGGCCCCAGGAATCTTGCCAAGGTCTCCAAGACCGTGGGAAAATATATGGGAGAATTCAGACGAGTCTCCACTGATTTCCAGCGCACACTGAACGCCGAGGTGGCTGAGGAAGAACGTCAGGAAAGCCGCGAGGCTGTCCGCAAGAAGGTGGCCGCAGCCAGGGCCGCACGGGCCAGGAAAGTGACGACCGAACAGGCTGCCCAGGGCGGAGCGGCAGCTGCAACAGCAGCCGCAACCGCTGCAGCAGCAGGACAGCCCCTGCAGCAGGCACAGGCTGAACCGGCTCCTGCCGGAGCACCTGTGGTGGAGGCCACAGTCGTCGATGCCTCTGAAACACGACAGGCCCCTGATGCCCGCAGGCCCGCTGTCACGGTCGCAGGGACAGAAGAAACCCTGGCGCCACCGCCCGCAGGCAGTCCTCTTGAAGCCATGCTCAGAAAGACCGCTGCCGAAGCAGCCTCTGCCCCCGCAACCCCCGGGCCTGCCACCATGGCACAGGCAGACGAGACCAGGACCGGGAGACAAGCATGAGTACCAGCAATACGCCTGAACACCAGGACGAGATACAGCAGAAGAATGCCTGGAAGCTCTTCCTGCAATCCCAGCAGGAAGCCCAGGAAGACGTCCGGAAGGATGCAGCCCCGGGAGATGCTGCTGCCGCACAGGGCACAGCCGCTGACGCAGTGGGCAGCGCCCCAGCCGACAAGGAGCAGGGGCCGCAGGAACGCACAGGCCAGACCACATGTTCCGAGGGTGCGCCTGCAGAAGCCGCGCCCGTTTCCGAATCTTCCAAACCTTCCAGTCCCTCGGGACAGGCCGGACAGGAAGCGGCTCCTGCCGCACCCGGAGCTGGCCGGGAACGCACTCCCTCGGAAAATCCCTGGGACGACATTGCTGCCCAGGCAGACCTGCCCGCTTCCACAGGCGAACCGGCCCAGGCACCACTGCCCGCCGATGCCGGCGGCAGCGGCGCCCTGCCGCCCGAAAAGACCACCGCAGCCGGCGAGGACGACCTGCCGGCCCTGCCTGAAGAAGAGGAAGGGACCGAAGAAGAGGGCGAAGGCGGACGCATGTCCCTCATGGACCATCTGCGCGAGCTCAGGACCCGCATTCTCTACTCCCTGGCAGCGGTCTTTGTGGCCTTCCTGGCCTGCTGGGCCGTGGTCGAGCCTGTCTTCAACGTTCTGACCAAGCCGCTTCTGGACGTGCTGCCCGCAGGCAGCACCGCTATGTACACCACCCTGCCCGAAGCCTTCTTCACCCGCATGTACATAGCCTTCATTGTCGGCCTTTTTGCGGCCAGCCCCTTCATTTTCTACCAGATCTGGTCCTTCATTTCTCCGGGCCTCTACGAGGAAGAAAAGCACTTCATTCTTCCCATTGCCTTCATTTCCGCCCTGTTCTTCATCGCAGGCGGCCTTTTCTGCTACTATATCGTCTTCAAGTACGCCTTTGCCTTCTTTGTGAGCT
>DXHV01000032.1 GCA_019113165.1 Candidatus Desulfovibrio intestinipullorum | reverse complement strand
GCTCGGACGGCTACCTCATCCTCGTGGATGTGGACGACTTCAAGCATCTCAATGACACCTACGGTCATCCCCACGGCGATGCGGTGCTGGTGGCCCTGGCCGACATCCTGCTCGCCCGCTTCACGCCCCAGGGCTTTGTGGGCCGCCTTGGCGGCGACGAGTTCAGCATCTATATGCCAGGGGCCAGCCGGGCCGGCATACTCCGCCTGGCCGAGCTCACCCGCAGGGACATAGAAGAGAAGTCGCAGCGCATGCACGGCTTTTCCTGCAGCATGGGCATGGTCCGCTGCACGCGCAGCATGGAGTACGGCCAAAGTTACAAGCTGGCCGATCAGGCGCTCTACGAGGCCAAGAAGACCGGCAAGAACTGCTTTGTCCTGGCCGAAGCCGGAGCCGGCGGGGCTGAAGCCGGGGCAGACAGGGGGTAGATCGCCCCTGCGCTCTTCTTCAGGCGTCTGTTTGTGCACGTCTCCTGAGCTGCTTTCGGGGAGAACGCTCTTCTGCACTTCTTCACGAAAAGGGCTCTTTTTTTTCTGTCTCTTGTCCTGCTTTTCCGATCTTTTTCGAGGATGGGTGCCCATGCTCCGCTTTCACATTGTCAGCCTGTTTCCTTCCTTCTTTGCCTCCGCACTGCAGACAGGGCTCATGGAACGGGCCCTGGAAAAGGGCCTCATTTCCGTCGACTTCACGGACCCGAGAGCCTTTACCCGGGACAGGCACAGGCATGTGGACGATCGCCCCTATGGCGGAGGCCCCGGCATGGTCA
This sequence comes from Candidatus Desulfovibrio intestinipullorum, assembly GCA_019113165.1. GTDB lineage: Bacteria > Desulfobacterota > Desulfovibrionia > Desulfovibrionales > Desulfovibrionaceae > Desulfovibrio > Desulfovibrio intestinipullorum. The sequence goes on along the minus strand of DXHV01000032.1, from coordinate 35,336 downwards.
TGCAGATAGACCCCGTGGCCCGGGCGCTGCGCTCCCTGCCCCATCCCGGCCGCATGCTCTGCATGGCCCCCAACGGCCGTCCGGCCAGCCAGAAGCTCATGCGCGAGCTGGCTCTGGAGGAGGACATCACCATTGTCTGCGGCCGCTACGAGGGCTTTGATGCCAGGCTCTTCCGGCTCTTTCCCCTGGAGCCCCTGGCTGTTGGCGACATTGTGCTCAACGGCGGCGAGACGGCCGCCCTGGCCATCCTTGAGGCGGTCTCGCGTCTTGTGCCCGGCTTCATGGGCAAGGAGGCCTCGGGCGACGAGGAGAGCTTTTCGGCAGGCCTTCTGGAATACCCGCACTTTACCAGACCCCCGCTCTACGAGGGCCTTGGCATCCCGGAGATCTTGAGCGAGGGCAATCACGCCGACATTGCCCGCTGGCGCAGGGAACAGGCCCTGGCCACCACCCTGGCCCGCAGGCCGGATCTGCTGGACGAGGCGGATCTGTGCGAAGACGACATGCACACTCTGCGGACCTGTCCTCGCACCGGGCTTGGCCGCTCCCTCTCCCTGGGCCTGCTGCGCCAGAAGGCAACGCGCCGGGCGCGCTGGGAGAAGAAGCTCTATGCCCCCATGGACGAGGCGGCCCTGGCTGCCTGCCTGGACCTTGCCCGCACCTTTTCCCTGAATGCGGCCTTTGTGGCCAGCGAAGAGGACGAAGCGGACAAGGCGGACGGGACAGCCAGCCTTGAGCAGCAGCTGCAGACCCTGACCCGGCACTACGGCGAGCGGCCCCTGGTCCTGGCCGTGACCGCCTGGCCCAGGAAGAAAACGACCCTGAGTGCCCGGCAGATTCAAGGGCTTGTCCGCCAGCGGCCGGTGGTGCTCCTGGCAGGCTCTCAGGGGTACCTCCCCAAATCCGTTCTTTCGTTATGCGAGGGCTTTGTGCGACCCGTGCACTGCCTGCAGCACACAGGATCTCTTGAGGCCCATACCCAGCTGGTCCTGCTCCTGGACCGCATTCTGGGCGATTTGTGCTGAGTTTCGGGGAGACATGGGCACAGGCCGGAAAGACCGAAAAGACAGGAAAGACCGGCAGGACAGACAGGAAGAAGACCGAAAGACTGAAAGCCTGGAAGGCGCCGGAAGAAGCGTGCATGTCTGACGGACGGAGGGGCAGGGCTGCTGTCCCCCGGGGCGTGCCGTCCCCTGCTGTCCCCTGGCCGGATCAGAAGATTGTGGCTGCCACCCGGCCCAGGAGCACCAGACTGGTGACACAGATGAGCACGGTGAGCAGCCTGTGCAGGGCCGTGCCCGAAAACCGCTTCTGCAGGCGGGCGCCGGCGTACATGCCGGCCATGCCGCCCAGGCCCAGGCTGATGCCAATGGGCAGGTCGGGGGCCACGGACAGGGACGGATAGTGCGCGGCCAGCAGGGAATAGGTGATCAGGGCGGCCACGGCCGTGACAAAGGTGGAAAAGAGGGTTGCGGCACTCAGGGAGTGCACGGGCAGGCGGAAGTGCGCGACCAGGAAGGGCGCAAGCAGGGCGCCGCCGCCAATGCCGTAGGCGCCGCCCACAATGCCCACAAGGAAACTCAAACCCAGCAGGGCCGGCACGGAGCAGGCATACTGCGCTCCGTTGAAGGTGTAGCTGAGAGTGCGCCAGGAAAAGGAGGAACACTGCACGATGAGGCTGTGCCTGGCTGTGTCTGCCGATCGACCTGTTGTGGCCGACCGGGCGGCAGCGGCACGCCGGCTGCGCACCATGTTCCAGGCAATGAGCAGGAGCACGCAGGCCACGAAGACGGAAAAGGCCACGGGACTGGGCAGCCAGGCAATGCGCATCCACACCCCAAGGAAGAGGCCCGGCAGGGTGCCTGCCGCGAGCAGAAGGGCCAGGGGCCAGAGCATGCGGCCCTCGCGCACATAGCGCACAATCCCTGAGGGCGTGGCCATGAGATTGAAGAGCTGGTTGGTGGCACTCACGGAGGGACTGGCGCCAAAGAGAAAGACCTGCAGGGGCAGGAGCAGGAAGGCCCCCGAGACGCCGACCATGGAGCACAGGCAGGAGATGGCGCAGGCCAGAAGGGGCAGAACGACGATCAGCATGGTCCAGGAAGGAGCAGCAGCGGATTCCATGTGGCCTCCTTGGGACGTACCGTCCCTGTGGTCACGAAAGTAATAAGAATCGTGTCTTCAGTCAACACGAATTTATCAAAAATCGTGACCCATCTGGTTGGAGCCATCCTGACAGGAAGAAAAAAGATTTTCTTTTTTCAGTCTGCTAGCCTTTCCCTGTCTCATGAACACGTCCTGGCAAAAATTCGTGAGCTCCTGGGACGCATCCTGCGAAAAGCGTGTTCTGTACCTTCCACCCGCTTCCCTGCAGGCACAGAGGCCCTTCTGCTCGCAGGCCTGTTCATCTGTCTTGTTCGTCGGCCAGTTCGTCTGGCCGGATCTCCCCTGCGTTGCCAGGAGACCGCGCAAGAGGGTATAAGGCGGACAAGGGGGCATGTGCGTTCCCTGTGCACACTTTGCCCCGCGCATTGTTCATCTCGACGTTTTTGAGGAGGCCCTCATGCATCAACCATCTGTCCTGACCGGCTTTCGTCAGGCTCTGGACAATGGCGACATGGCCCAGGCCATGGAGCTTGCCAACAATCTTTCCGATCCCGATGTGGCCGGCGAGCACGGCAACAGGGCCCTGCACTTTGCCGCCCTCTACCGGGGCACAGGCGATCTCATAGCCTGTCTGCTGCAAAAGGGCGCCAGCCCCGACAGCGTGGGCGAAGACGGCGAGACGCCGCTCTTTGTGGCGGCCCGCCGCAATGATCCGGCCGTGGTCTATCTTCTTCTGCGGGCCGGTGCGGACATTCTGGTGCGCAACAGGCAGGGCGAAAGCGTGCTCCACCATGCCAATGACTGCAATGTGCCCCTGCTGGTGGAGGCCGGTGCCCTGGTCAACGCCCAGGATGCCCGGGGCAGAACGCCCCTGCATGTGGCGGTCGAGCTGCAGGACCCGGAGATTGTGGCAGCGCTCCTTAAAGCGGGCGCTGCCAGGGACCTCCGCGATGCGGACGGCTGCACGCCCCTGCAGCGGGCCGAGGAGCTCGGAGACGAGGAGTGCGTGGCCCTTTTGAGCGCCGAGCCCGACAAGCCGTCAGAAGAGATGTCTTCCCGGGAAGCATCGTCCGCACAGTAGTTTTCTGGCTGTGTTCTTGTGTGCGAAGGGGCCTGTGTGCCCCTTTTGTCGTTTCGGGCCCTGTGTTCAGCGCCTGCCCGGGGCACCAGACAGTCCGGTCAGACCGGACAGGCCGGCCATCCCTTCCAGGCCCGGCAGCAGGAGCTGACGGGCAGATCCTGGCAGGCAGTCGCTCTTCTGGGGCGCGTCCGTGACCACATCGCCCTTGTGCAGATGGCCGATGAGCAGGGGCGAGGACGGGTCATGGCGGCTCATGCTGGCCCGGACCCTGGCTGGGCTTGTGTTGGCGTAGCAGTAGACGCAGCCATTGGCACAGCTGTCGTAGGTGCCAAGGTCGCGGGCCTCCACACAGTGGCAGCCTGGCCTGCTCTTTCTGACGGGCAGGGGTACAAAGCGCCGGCCCAGGGTCTCTTCCAGCAGGCTTTGCGAGAGACAGGCCCTGGACGAGATGCCAAGGTGCGAAAAGTCCCTGCGGCTGGCACAGTTTTGCATGGGCAGCTGGTACTGCTGCGCTATGCGGGCCAGGCCCTGCACCAGGGCGTCTTCCTGGGCCTCGCTGGCAAAGCGCAAGGAGCTCTGCTCCATGCCCGGAAAATGGTGGAGAAAGCTGAAGATGCAGCAGTGCACGTAAGGGGCAAGGCGTGCGCAGAGTGCGGCAAAGGTCTCGAGATGGACGTCCACGGTATAGCGGTTTGTGAAAAGCACCGGATCATAGCGCCAGATGATCCGCTCTTTCCCCACAAGACGGCTCAAATTCTGCACAATGGCAACGCGCTTTGCCCTGTCCGGGACCCCGGGCTCAAGGTCTCTTCCATAGGCCGTGACCGTCGCGTAGCAGAGCAGGGGCAGGGCGCTCTCCAGTTCGCGCACATGGGGCAGCAGGGGCTGATAGTTCTTGGAGCAGAGCACAAGACAGTCCACCACGCTGCGATCCAGTCTGTAGCGGTTCACTTTTGTTGGACATCTGGGATTGCGGACCAGGGCAAAGCCCTCGCGCACCCTGTTCATGAGCCAGGGCGTGTACCAGGTGACAATGTCCGTGCGCTGTCCGGCCAGAAGCAGCATGTCGTCCTCCAGTAGGGGCAGTAAGGGCAGTAGGGGCCGTGGAGCTGAGGGGCCTTGTGCCTGTCCCTGCAGGACGCAGAAGGCCTGAGAGTGGGGCCGGATATTCGGGGCAGGATTTGGCCCAATCGCCTGAACAAACAGGAAACGCCGTCTGCAGCATGGTACTGCGGGCGGCGTTTCCTGATCCTCTGTCTTCCCGGGTTGTTCGCAAAACCACGGGACAGAAATCGTGGTTCCCTTGTGTGCGGCGGGCCCTTTAGGCCTTGTCGGCAGCAGCGGCCGGCTCGCCGCGTCCCCTGGTCTTGGCGGCACGACGGTTCTGGATGTAGCGCACCAGGCAGGAGAGGGTAAAGTTGATGATGAAGTAGATGAGGGCGGCAAAGCCGAAGATGGCAGCCACCTGCTCGATGCCCACGGTCTGTCCGGTGTAGCGGGGCAGCAGGGAGAGCACGTTGCGGGAGCGGAACATGAGTTCTGCCACGGCCACCATGGACAGGAAGGAGGTATCCTTGACCACGGTGATGACCTGGCTCAGCAGGGTGGGAATGATGTTCTGGAAGCACTGCGGCAGAACAATGTAGACCAGGGTCTGCACAAAGCTGAAGCCCTGTGAATAGGCTGCCTCGAACTGGCCCTTGGGAATGGAATTGAGGCCGCCGCGGATGATTTCTGCTATGGCTGCGGAGGTGAAGAGCACAAAGGCGAAGGTGCAGCGCATGAAGGCCGTGGGCAGGGGCGCGTGCACGTAGCAGATAAGCACCCACATGAGGTTGGGGGTATTGCGGAAGATTTCGATGTAGGCGCCCGCAAGACGGCCCAGGATGAATTTGTCGTAGCTGCGCAGCAGTGCCAGGATGAGGCCGAAGAAGAGGCTCAGGATGACAATGATGACGGACAGTTCAATGACAAGCCAGGCACCGCCCAGCAGATACATGAGGATCTCGGGCGTAAAGGTTCTGCTGATGACTTCGATCACGACGCGCTCCCTTCAGCTTCCTTTGCGGCAGGCTTGTCGGTGGTGTGCACGTCGCGCCGCTTCAGCTTTTCTTCGTAATTGCGTCCCCAGGTGGCCAGGGGGAAGCAGAGGATAAAGTAGAGGATGCCGCAGACCAGGAAGGGCGGACCGTAGATGCATTCGCCGGTGGTGGCCCAGTCATTGGTCCTGTTCATGAGGTCCGTGCCGCCGATGAGGGCGATGACGGAGGTGTTCTTGATCAGATTGACCATCTGATTGATCAGGGGAGGCAGAATGATCTTGACGGTCTGCGGAAGGATGATCCAGCGCATGGTCTGTACGTAGGTGAAACCCTGGGAGGCTGCTGCTTCGGACTGTCCATGGGGAATGGACTGAATGCCTGCCCTGACCACTTCGGCAATGTAGGCGCCGTGGTAGATGCCCACGGCATAGATGCCGACCGAAATCTGGCCTATCATGAGGCCGATGTAGGGCAGGGCCAGGTAAAAGACATAGGCCTGCAGCACGAGCGGCGTATTCTGCAGTGTTTCCACATAGCCGCGGGCAATGCCGCGCAGGACGGGATTGCTCGATGTGGACATGACACCGAAGAAGACGCCCAGGATCAGCGCCAGAAGGAGCGCCAGAATGGAGACCATCAGCGTGATGCCGAAGGCCTGGGCAAAGAGTTTCCAGTCCGCAAGAAATGTCATCCAGCTCTGGAGTGACAGTATTTGTTCAATCACTAGTGCCCCCTGCTCAGTGATTTCGGAAAGGGGGGAAGACTCCCCCCTTTTCGACTCAAACTTCAGGTGTATTGGCTCAGGAAGACGTCCCGTGCCTTGCGGTGTTCTCACTGCACGGGCGCTTCAGATGCAGCAGATTATTCGCCCTCGTAGGACGGAGGAACGTTGTTGGCCTTGATCATGGCGGCGATGGTGCCGTCGGCCAGCCACTTCTTCACCAGGTTGTCCACGTAGGCGGCCAGGCCCTTGTTGGAAAGCTTGGTCACGATGCCGTAGGACTGGGGAGAGAAGCGAACGGAGGTCAGCAGGGTGGTGCCGCCGTCCAGGTAGCCGGTCAGGATGGAGCCGTCCACACAGAAGGCCTGCACCTGGCCTGCGTCAAGAGCGGCCTTGATGGAGGGGTAGTCGGGGAAGGTCTGGATGTTCTTGGTGTCGGTGAGGGTCACGCCGTTCTTCTTGGCGGCAGCAATGAGGGCGTCCTTGGAGGTGGAGCCTTCGGCCACGCCAATGAGCTTGTCGGCCAGATCCTTGTAGCCCGTGATCTTGCTGTTCTTCTTCACGAGCAGGGAGACGGCGTCGGTGTAGTAGGGCGTGGAGAAGTTCCAGGTCTTCAGGCGATCGGGGGTGATGGTGAAGGTGGCGATGACCATGTCGATGTCGCCGGAGTCCACGAGCTGGCCGCGGGTCTTGGCCGTCACGGCAACGCAGTTCACGTCATCGGCCTTGAGGCCCATGGCTTCGGCAATCTTGTGGGCCAGGTCGATTTCCATGCCCTTGTAGTCGCCGGACAGGTCCTGCATGCCGAAGCCGGGCACGTCGGACTTCACGCCGACATTCAGTTTGCCACGTTTCACGATGGCCTGCACTTCGGCAGGCAGATCGGCTGCAGAGGCGCTCACTACAGCCATGCCCAGAACAAAGGCAACAAGGACGCACAGGGTGGAAAGTTTTTTGATGAAGGCCATGGCAATCTCCAGGGTCTGAATGTTTACTCCCGATGAGGACCGGACAGGCTGATCGAAAAACCGATCAGGCCTGTCAGAAAAAGAATCCGGAAGAGAATCCGGTCCGTGGCGGGAGACCGCAAGCACGAGCAGGACAATCCGGCCACACGCTTGGAGGCGGGTTGCTGGCAAGGGGTAAAGGGGAGTCGCTCCGTGCTCCATGAGGGTGCTGTCCGGCAGGACGCAGGGCACAGCCCGCTTTCCTGCGGGTCACGCAGGAACCTGAGGAACCGCAGGCACTGCAGGAGCAGGGGGGAGAGCCCTGGCAAGGAGTCTAGTAGAGAATCTTGCCCAGGAACTGCTTGACGCGATCGTGGATGGGGTTGACGAAGAAGTGTTCCGGAGTGCCCTCTTCCAGGATGGCGCCGTAGTCCATGAAGATGACACGGTCGGCCACTTCACGGGCAAAGCCCATTTCATGGGTCACGATGACCATGGTAATGCTCTCGCTGGCCAGCTTGACCATGACGTTGAGCACTTCCTGGACGGTTTCCGGATCCAGGGCGGAGGTGGGTTCGTCAAAGAGAATGATCTTGGTCTGGCTGCACAGGGCGCGGGCAATGGCCACGCGCTGCTGCTGGCCGCCGGACAGGGTGGTGGGGTAGGCCATGGCCTTTTCGGTCAGGCCCACGACTTCAAGATAGTGGTAGGCCAGCTCTTCGGCTTCCTTGCGGGCCTTGTTGAAGAGCTTGATGGGCGCAAGGGTCAGGTTCCCCAGCACATTGAGGTGGGGATAGAGGTTGAACTGCTGAAAAACCATGGAGGAGGTGCTGCGGACAAGTTCGGTACGGTTTTTCCTGGTGAGTTCCACACCATTGACAAAGACCTGGCCGGAAGTGGGCAGCTCCAGTCCGTTCATGCAGCGGACCGTGGTGGATTTGCCGGAGCCGGAAGGTCCTATGATGACCAGCTTTTCGCCTTCCTTGACTTCCAGATTGACGTCTTTCAAGACCTCATTGGGGCCAAAAAATTTATGAACATGAGATAGTTTGATCATTGAAGCGCACACTCCGTCCTGAAATGTCAGAGTCTGGAAATACTGTGGTCTTCCGTGCAGCACCAGACGAAAAGTCCCAATATATGGAATTGCAAAAATTTTTTGTGAGAAGCACGACCCGGTCCGGGAGGCCGGGGAGCCCGCATGCTCCCTGAAAGGAGGCAGACAGGGCCGGAACAGGCCCTTCCTGCTGTCTTGGGCAGGAACCAGGGGCCTCTCCTGAAGGGAGATGAGGGCGCCCTGTCCCCCCGGGGGAGCTGGGGAACGAGAGGAGACCCAGGGGATGGTGCCCGGGGGTGCCCGTTCCCGGAATATATGCCCAGAACTACACCAGGAATACACGCCAGGAAACAGTGAGCAGGCCTTGGCACATCTTGAAGGGTAGAAAAGGCAGGAAATAAGGCAGGAAAAACGAGAATATGTTGGTACTATACAGGAAAAAGGGGCTTGTTTGCAAGAGAGTGGCAAAAGATGCGGCTGCGAAGAAGAAAGAGGAATAATCCCCGCTTGTTAGAAAAAGCTTGCTCTCGCGGGAGCGCATCCCGTGCCCCCTTGTCCTGTCAGCAAAATGAAAAAGGACCTATGAGTTCCCTCACAGGTCCTTGTTGCTTTCTCATGGAGCCTTTGTCCAGGATTGAACTGGAGACCTCGTCCTTACCAAGGACGCGCTCTGCCGACTGAGCTACAAAGGCTTTTTGGTCTTCAAGGAACTTTTGTCCCTCAAGGCGAAAAAGAACCTATACGAACCCCCCCTTCCTGTCAAGCAAAAAGAACAAATTTTTTTTCAGATCGTGATATTTTTTTTTCGAGACGGTGGTATTCCCTGGAGACTGCCCGTCCAAAAATTGGGCTTTCGAGAAGAAAAAGTCTAGAAATCAAAGGGCTTGCAGATAATCTCGCGGATCTTGGTCTGCAATATGGTGGAGGCATGGGAGGGCGCCAGGATAAGGGCCGTGTCCGCGCCCCTGCCTGTGCCGCCCACGGCCAGGATGTCTTCGCCATAGGGAACGAGGCCGGCATCCAGGGCCATGATGGCAATTTCCACGCAGACCTTGGTGCCCTGACCCAGGAGATAGAGGGTCTGGGCCATGATCTCCACGGGGTTGATGCCCTGGAACTGCCGTCTCAGGCCCCGCTCGGCGCCGCTCAGGACGTGGGTGGTGGTGAGCACGTCCATGCCGGCTGCCCTGAGCTCGGCCCTGGTCTCCGGGGTCATTTCGTTCTTGCCGGGTCCTGCAAAGCCGCAGGCATGGGTCACGCAGACAATGTGGCGCTCCTTTGCCATGTCGAGAAAGTGGCGGGCCGTGTCGCCGTAATTGCTGGCCACGACTATGTGGCGGATGTTGCGCTCTCGGGCCGTCTCGCAGACAAGACGGACGGTTGCTTCGGTATTGTCGGCACCCTTGCTGGGAAAGTACATGGTGGACTCCTTGATATGCGGAAAAGGCCTGGTGTGCGAACTGTGCGAAAAGAGGGTCAGGCAAAATGCGGAAACAATGCGCCGCGGGCAGCCCTGATCCCGCAAGGGGCAGGCTGCACACGTGGTCGTGACTGCTTCCTGCAGGCGAGAAGAACGCCAGAAACTGCTGCTTGTCAATTGCCCGGGGCAGCCTGTCACCAGTGATCCCTGCCGGACAGGCTTGGACAAGCGGCCCCATCAAGTGTAGGTATGCAGGCCGTATGGAGCAGGGCGCAGGAAGGACAGGACGGGCCTGTACCCGACAGCCCGCTTCAATTTCCATTATGAGGGGATATCCCCTGACAGTTCTATGCCCGCAAGGAGGAGAGAGCCATGGCCAAGAAAGCCAGGAAGCAGAAGATGCACAAGTCCCAGACCAGCGCCCAGCAGGGCGCGCCGCTTTCCGCCGGAGCCGCAGCCTATCTGCAGACCAGCCCCGAGGAACTGATGGAGCGCAAGCAGCTGGCCCTGCAGTGCCTGGAAGCCCTGCAGGCCGTGGACACGGGCAAGGCCGGGAGCCTGGGCTCACTGCAGGCCAGGGCCGAGGAGCTTGTGCAGGAGCCTTTCGACTGCACGGATCTTGTGGACCGTCAGAAGGCCCTGGCCCGTCTCGTGCACATTGTGCGCATGTGCGACAAGGCCATAGCCGTGCAGGAGATACAGCGGACCAAGGCCTTCACCCAGACAGCCACGCGCCTGCTCTTCGACAGTCCTGCCGCTTCTGATGCCCCTGCGGCCGCTTCCTGGCAGAATCTCTTTTCCAGATAGGGGGCAGGCCCGCCGGCCCCTGAGCCTTCACCCGTCTGCTCATATATCCAGGCAGCTACGCAATCACGCAAACCACGCAAACCGCGCAAGCGCGCACAGCAATGCACCACAGCATCACAAGAGGAGAAGCAATGTCTGCACCATCCAGTCAAGAACACCTGGGCGATTCCTGCCTGGTGGTTCTTTCCGGCGGCCAGGATTCGACCACCTGCCTGTACTGGGCCAGGGAGCACTTTCCCGAGGTCCGCGCCGTGACCTTCGATTACGGCCAGTCGCACGCCATAGAGCTTGAGTCGGCCCGGCGCATTGCCGCCATGGCGGACATTGCCGGCCATGAAATCGTGCAGGTCGGCAAAATCCTGCGCAGCACCTCGCCCCTGCTGGATGACTCGACCCCCCTGGATACCTATCCCGATTTCGAGACCATGGAGCGCGTGGTGGGCAAGAGGGTGGAAGCAACCTTCGTGCCCATGCGCAATGCCTTTTTCCTCACCCTTGCCGCCAATATTGCTGTTGCTTACGGCTGCTTCCATCTGGTGACCGGCGTGGACGAGGAGGACAATGCCAACTACCCGGACTGCCGGGAGTCCTTCATCCGCTCCCAGGAACAGACCATCAACGAGGCCCTGGGGATCACCACCTTCCGCCTGCACACGCCCCTCATCCACAAGAGCAAGGCCGAGACCATTGCCCTGGCGCAGTCCCTGCCGGGCTGCATGGAGGCCATGGCCTGGACCCACACCTGCTATGCCGGCGTCTTTCCGCCCTGCGGCAAGTGCCATTCCTGCGTGCTCAGGGCCCACGGCTTCGAGGAAGCCGGCATCGAGGATCCCCTGCTTGTGCGCGCCAGGGCCCTGCAGCAGAGCCGGCAGGCCTGAGTGACGTTTTCTCTCTCTCTCTCTCTCTCTCTCTCTCTCCTATTCCCCGTCTTCCTGATTCCTCGCCTCTCGTCCCACCGTCCCGCAAGGGGACTCTTCAGGATCGTGCATTATGCTGGAACTGCTCAAATTCTGCTATCAATGGGTTCTGCCCCCGGGGCTCATCATCCTGGCCCTGCTTGTGACAGGCATCTTCCTGCTGCGCAGGCGCAAAGGCGGAGGCCGGGTCGTGCTCATCGCGGGCCTTGTGCTCTGGCTCCTCTCCCTGCGCGGAACGGCCACCCTTGTCTGTGCGCCCCTGGAGTCCATGTACACGCCGCCGGCAGTGAGCGACATCACAAGTCTTGGCTGCGACGTCCTGGTCATGACCGGCGCAGGATCGGTTGGCGGAGTGCCGGATGTGGACGGCTCGGGCCAGCCCTCTTCCATCATGGCCAAGAGCATGCTCACGGTCTTCCGGCTGCAGCGGCTCACCGATTTGCCCCTGCTTGTGACCGGAGGGCAGGTGCGCAAGAGCGACGGCCGGGAGGGCGATATTGCCCTGCGCATCTTTGCCGGCATGGGCGTGGAGCAGGACAAGCTTCTCACCGAGAATCAGAGCAAAAATACCGCCCAGAATGCCCGCTTCACCAAAAGGCTTTTGCAGGAAAAGGGCTTTGACCGGGTTCTTCTGGTGGTTCCGGCCCTCCATGCCCCGCGGGCTGCGCGCCTTTTCGAGCGCGAGGGCGTGGACTGTGTGGTCTATCCGAGCAATTACCGCCGCTCCCTTGGCTGGACCCCGACCCTGCCGACGGATCTCATGCCCACGGCCGACAATCTCAATGACGTCTCCGATGCCCTGCGCGAGTACCTGGCCCTGCTGGCCATGCGCCTGGGGCTCTACTAGGCGGCTTTTGTCTGTCCGCAAGGCGTACAGGCCCGAAAAGAACGCAAAAAAGGGCAGCAGACACCCGGGTGCGGAGTCTGCTGCCCTCACACTGCCATGGCTTCCAGGGCAGTTTTTCTTGGGGGAGGGAAGGTTGTTTGGGAGAAGAGCCTGAAGAGGGGAAGTCTAGCCGCGCATGGCGCGCTTGGAGGCCTTCAGTGGGTTCACCTTCTTCTTGGCTTCGCCTTCGCCAAACTTCTTCACCCTGCCGGCATTGGCCGCGGCCAGGGCTGCGGCATCAAGGCCCAGGGCGGCCAGCCTGGCGGTCACCGAGGCACGGGCCTGGGTGTAGCGGTTGGGATCGGCCAGACTGGAGTCCACGTATTTGCTGGTGGTCAGGTACAGGCCCTTTTCGTCTATGGCCAGCAGAAACTCGCTGCCGTTTTCCTGAACGGGCTGGATCACCATGTCAGAGGTGCTGCCAAAAAGGCTGGGCATAGCTGTCTCCTTGCGTAGTGATTGTGATGGAAATGGTCTGCCCGGCACTATATAGAAAAAGAATTTGGATTTCAATATATCTTGTCGCGGAACACGGATTTTGTTCCGGGGCAGAAGCAGGGAGGCACAGAGTTCTGTGCCCGGGCTTCGGATCGGAGCCCAGGGCTTCTTCAATTGCCAGCAGGCGGCTTTTCACGTATGCCCCTCAGGCAGAGCACAGCAAAGAGCGATGGCAGAAGCGACCGCAAGACCACGCAAAGGCCAGGGAGGCGTCATGAAGGGATTTCGCGGCTATGTGTCCAGGGCCCAGGAAGGCATTCTTTCCCCCAATCCGTCCGCCGAGGAATACGATCGCGTGCCGGGTCCGGAGGCCGTCAGGGAACGGGCGAGCCGGCCTGTGCTGGACAGGGACGACTGGGACAGGCCGGCCGACAGGGCCGTGCGGACCGATCCCGCTGCTCCCGCAGATTCCACTGCCCCCGCCGATCCTGCGGCCACAGACCCCCTGGCCGACAGCGAAGACAACAGGGAACAGACAGCCTCCGGAACAGGTCCTCTGGACGCGGACCAGCCTGACAGCGAACAGGATGACAGGAGCCAGGTGGACAGGAGTTCGGCCGACACGGGCAGGGCTCCGGCGGCGTCCCTGCACCTTGCCGCTGCCGCCGGACAGGACGCGCAGAAGGAGAGCCTGTGGCGCCGCTTCTTTACGCCCAGGGTCCTGCTGGCAGCCCTCTGCATCAATCTGCTCCTGGGCGGCCTTCTTGCCGTCATCATGTATCTGGACCGGCCGGCCCAGCCCGTTTACGTCTACTATATCGACTTGGCGGACCGGCCGCCAGAAGCAGCGGTCGCGCCAGACGCGGCCAATGCGGGGAATCAGCCTGACAATCCTGAACAGCCCGACCAGCCCGAAGCGGCTGACCGGAATGGAAAGGCTGACCCGGCAGACAAGACCGGGCAGCCGGAAAAGAACAAGCCGGACGCAGCCCCTGACAGGGAGGCTGGTCCGGCTGGCGAGGGCCTTCAGCCCTGAAGCGTTGCCCCTGATTCGTTGCCTTGATTGGGGCGCTGGGCGTTTTAGGCGCCCTGGTTCCTGCTGCCTTCCGGGGTGCAGCCTTCGGGCAGGCCGTGGATGGCGTGCAGCACGCGTGCGGCCGCGCAGGCTGCGCCGTAGCCATTGTCGATGTTGAGGATGCCAAGGCCCGGGGCGCAGGAGGCCAGCATGCTGTTGAGGGCCGTTGTCCCCCGTCCGGCCACACCGTAGCCCACGGAGGTGGGCACGCAGAAGACAGGCCTGGGGGTCAGGCCGCCCACCACGCTGGCCAGGGCGGCATCGAGCCCGGCCACGACAATGATGACGTCATGGGCATTGATGCCGGGGATGCGATCGGCCAGGCGCCACAGCCCGGCCACGCCGCAGTCCTCGAAGACCGTGTTGCGTATGCCCAGATAGGTGAGGGTGCGCGCCGCCTCCCAGGTCACGAAGCCGTCGGCTGTGCCGGCGGAGACGACGGCCACCTGGCCATGGGGATAGTCGGGCATGCGCTCGCCAAAGGCGGTCCTTGACAGGGCATGGTAGTCGTAGCGGGCCTGCAGGTCCGCGGGCAGATGGCGGAAGATGTCTTCCTCAAGCCTGGTAAAGAGAATGGGATGGCCCTGATTGCGGCCAAAGTGGTGGAGCAGCTCAAGCAGGGCTTCCCTTGGCTTGCCTTCGCAGAAAACGGCTTCAGGCAGGCCGATGCGGGCCGTGCGGGCGTGATCGAACAATATTCCGTGATCCAAGGATGAACTCCTTATCTGAAAGCGAATGTCCCGGAATGGACAGGGACGGACGCATGTTGTTCCGGTACACAGGAGCACCTGCTCCTCCTGTCCGACGCATCGAATCTGCGCAGGGCAGGCAGTTTTGCAAAAGGCCAGGCTTCAGGGGGATATGGTGCGGCTCCCGGGCAGGATTCTTGATGTGCATCGTGCTGTCTGGCAGCAATGCAATGCCTTCCTGAGAGCATTTTCAAAGGCAAATCACTCTGGAGGGACGCGTTCCCCTGTTACTCCTCATGTCTGACAATTCGGGCCTTTGCCAGGCATGTTTTTTTGCAAAAGGCTATGCTCCAGTGGAGGATGGTGCGTACCATGGGTATTGCCTTAACCCGTGTATCGTACTGTTTGGCAGCAATCTGCTGCATGCCTTCTTCGACCAGAGCAGGGAGATCCTGCACCCTGGTTGTACGCTTTACCTCTATGACTGCAGCTTTTCTGTTGTCTATTACCAGGATGTCCGACCGTCCTTCGCCTGTCTCAAGATTGGAGAACGTCTGAGCCGCAGTGGAAATGAAGATCCCTGCCAGCATGCCATGGTAAAAATGCTCCTTGTAGTCGTACATGCTGATACTGACGAGCAGTGTTTCTGAAAGGAGCTTTGCAAAGAGCTCTGCATCAGGCTTCCAAAAGGCTGTGCAGAGGCCGTTGCGCTGTGAAGCCGTCACTTGTTTGGAAAACCAGTGCTCCAATTCTTCTCTGAAGAGCCAGGCAATCTCCCTGTTGGGAATGGCCAAAAGTTCCAGATCTGATTCCGGCAGGAGGCTCTTGTCAGGCATGCCTTTCGGTATTCTGGTCAGATAGCCTGTCTGATAGAGCAGGGACCAGATATTTTCTGGAGTAGCGCTGAGTTGCCCGTATGTCGGGCAGAGATTGAGTTTTGCGACAAAGCTGCCCCCTTCCAGAAGAGTGTCTATAACATCTGTCAGATCAGAAGTACTGCCGTCAATAAGGCGTTGCAGCAGTGCATTGGCACTGGTGTGCAGCCAGTAGGCCTTGGGACGGGTATTGGGTTTGCCCTGAGCATCATCAATATAGCGCATGATGCTCCATGGGCAGTACACTTCCTGCGTGTCTCCAAAACAGTACCCGTCGTACCAGTTTTTGACTTCCTCCTTTCTTTGAGCAAGTCCTGCCTCAGTCAGCAGTGTGTCCACTTCTGTTTGTGTGAAGCCAAAAATATCTGAAAATTTTTCATCAGACACGCCGTAGCATGTGAGATTGTTGAGCCCTGTAAAGACACTCTCTCTGACGATGCGCAGGCACCCTGTGAGCACAGCCATCTTGAGGTATTCGTTCGTTTTGAGACCGTTGGAAAAGAACTCCTTGAAAAAATCAATCATTTCATCGTAATATCCGTTTTCTTCAGCCTCTGCGACAGGGACATCATATTCATCAATAAGAAGGATGGCAGGCTTCTCATAATGATAGTACATGGCTCTGCTCAGAATAAGAAGAGCCTCACAGAGTGTATTCCTGCTGGCCTGCTTCTTGCGTAATGCTTTGAGCGTTTTCCGTTCTTCTCTGTCCAGTTTTTTGCTCTTGAGAAGAATGCGGTGTTTCAGACACAGATCACCAATCAGACGGCCTAATTTGTCCAGAGCATCCTCAAAATTTTTTGCAGTGACCCTCTTTAGGCTTACAAAGAGAACAGGATACTTGTTCATCCATGTCTTGCAGAGCGCTTCGTTGGACGACACCTTCAGGCCTGCAAAAAGTTGAGCACTGTCCTTCGAGATATCAAAAAATTCGGCAAGCATGGACAAAAACAGGGTTTTGCCAAAACGGCGGGGGCGGGTGAAGAGCGTGGCGGCACCAGGTGAACGGAAGTGGTCTGGTCTCTGATAATCTTTCAGGAATTCTTTCAGAAAGTCCGTCTTGTCGACGTAATAACCGTTCCCCTGGCGCAGTTCTGCAAAGTTTTCTGTATTGGAGATGTTGATGCGTGACATGGATCAGGACTCCGGTACAAGGAGTAAGGTCCTTGTAACAATGTATTGTTTGCTCAAAACATTCCCCCTTGTTCCTGTTCTGAAAGTGTCAGGGAAGGGGATGCAGCCATGGCAAACAGAGGAATCTGGTCTATTGCACCAGTTTTACAAGAAAAAGGAGTGCCTGTCGAAGAGGCAGATCCTCGGATACGATCCTCGGATACGGCAGTACCGGGCGCTTTGCGGTGCCCGTGTCTCTTCCTGCCTGCTCCTTTCAGACAAAGGAATACGCCGGATCGGGCACGCCGTCGAGATCGTTTTCCGGGAGTTCTCCCCGGAACAGGCACTCTTCAGGCCGCACTTTTTCAGGCCGCAAGAACGCACACAAGTCCCAGACAGAGCACGGCACAGCACGTTGTGGCCTGCATGAGGGCAATGGCGCGGGCTATGTGCTGCGGTTCTGCGTCCTTTGTCCCGGACCCGAGCCAGGGATGGCTGACCAGGCGCCCGGCATAGACGGCAGGCCCCCCAAGGCGCAGGTGCAGGGCGCCGGCAAAGGCCGCCTCGCTCCAGGCACTGTTGGGGCTTTCGTGGGCCGCGTGGTCGCGCAGGCCAATGGTCAGGGCGTCTTTTGCGCTTGTGCCTGGCACATAAAGGCTTGCGGCCACCATGAAGAACAGGGTGAGGCGTGCGGGCAGAAAGCCCAGCACATCGTCCCAGCGGGCCGCACAGCGTCCAAAGTAAAGATAGCGATCGGATTTCTTGCCCCACATGGCATCCAGGGTATTGGCCAGCCTGTGCTGCACGCACAGGGCCGCAGCCAGGGGCATGCCGCCCAATATGAAGCCTGCACAGGCCCAGAAGAGGCTGGCCGTGACGCCGTCCGTGCAGTTTTCGGCCACGGATTCCACACAGGCCCGGGCCACGGCGTGTTCATCCAGGGTGGCGGTCTGCCGGCCCACCATGCGCGAGAGCATGCGCCTCGCCTTTTCCAGCTGGCCCATGGCAAGGGGTCGCAGCAGGGTCCTGGCGTGCTCGGCCAGAGATCGCGGGGCCATGCAGAGCCAGATGCAGACGGCTGCCCCGACACAGCCTGCCAGGGGGTGCAGACGGGCAAGCAGGGCCACACCCGCAAGCACGGGCAGGCAGAAGAGCAGGTGCACACACAGCACGCACACGGTACCGGCCGCAAGGGCCAGGCCTGGCCGTTCCAGATTGACGTGGCTGCGGGCCCAGGCCTCGCAGCCAGCGATCACGCGTCCCATCCAGCACACCGGATGCAGGCGCTCAGGCGGCTCGCCAAGGAAATGGTCGAGGAGCAGGGCGAGAGGCAGAAGCAGCAGGGCACAGACAACGCCAGTCAGGTCTGGCAGGCACGGCAGAGACATCAGGCTCGCTCCCCGGCTTGTGCAAGGCCGAGCATTCTGCGGATGGCCGGCAGGTCCAGCTGTTCGCGCACCCGGTCGGCCAGGCGGTCCAGGGCCGCGTCCACATCCCAGGGGGTCACGGTCCCCACGGGGTCAAGGCCCTTGCTTGCGCGCATGCGGTCGAGCAGGGCGCGCCTGAAGACATCATTGTCCAGGAGGCCGTGCACATAGGTGCCCAGACAGTGGCCAAGCAAAAGGCCCAGGCAGTCTGTGCCAGGGCGACCAGCCTCAGCGGCCGCTTCTGCGCCGGTGCCAAAGAGGGCTGCGCGATCCACGGGCCGGGTGAGCCTGCTGCGGCCATGGTGGATTTCGTAGCCCTGGCAGGCTGGCAGGCCGCAGGGACTTGCGATGTGTTCCCGGTAGCGCAGCCTCTTGCCCTCTTCCATGGTGGTGTGCAGGGGCAGGAGCCCCAGGCCCGCGATGTCGGTGGTGGCGGATTCCACATGCAGGGGATCGGAAAGGCGCTCGCCCATGAGCTGCATGCCGCCGCACAGGCCCACAACCCAGCCGCCCTTTTTTGCATGGGCCCGGATTTGGGCAAAGAGCCCCTCGTCCTGCAGGCGCCTGGCCGCAGCGGCCACGCTGCGCGAGCCAGGCAGGAGAATGACGTCCGGGTTGCCCAGGTCTTCGGCCTTGTGCACAGGGCGCAGGGTCACATCGTCCTCCACGCACAGGGGGGCCATGTCCGTCAGGTTGGCCGTGTGGTCCAGGACAATGAGGGCCATGTCCAGGGCATCGGGCCGTCCGGCCCTGTGGCTTGTGCAGGAGAGGGTCTGCAGGCTGTCTTCTTCGGGGAGCCCCAGGTCCTCCATGTAGGGGATGACCCCCAGCACAGGCTTGCCCGTGGCCCTGAAGAGGTAGTCGTGGGCAGGCTGCAGGAGGCTTGCGTCCCCGCGAAAGCGGTTGACAAGAAAGCCAGCCAGCAGGGCCTGTTCCTCTTTTGAGAAGGTCATGAAGGTGCCAAGGAAGGAGGCATAGACCCCGCCCCGGTCGATGTCGCCCACAAGCAGCACCCTGGCTTCGGCATGGCGGGCCATGGCCATGTTGACGAGATCGGCCTGCTTGAGATTGATTTCGGCAGGAGAACCGGCCCCTTCCAGGATCATGAGCTCGTGCTCCGAGGCCAGGGCATCGTAGGCTTCCCTGACGGGTTCGCGCAGGGAGGCCCTCTCTTTCAGGAAGGCCCGGGCTTCCAGGGTGGCATGGGGCCGGCCCAGAAGGACCACCTGTGAACCTTTGTCCGTCAGGGGCTTCAGAAGCACCGGGTTCATGCGCACATCGGGCACAAGTCCTGCGGCCTGGGCCTGCAGGATCTGGGCGCGACCCATTTCCAGGCCGTCCGGGGTGACGCCGGAGTTCAGGGACATGTTCTGGGCCTTGAAGGGCGCCACATCCAGGCCGTCCTGCCGGAAGATGCGGCACAGGGCGGCCGTGAGAACGGACTTGCCGGCTCCTGACGACGTGCCCTGCAGCATGAGGGCCCGGGCCCTGCGGGGCGTGCGGCCTGTCCTCAGGGAACGGGGCGCCGTGTCCGCAAGGGCATCAGAGATCGCCCCTTGAGCAGATGCGGGCACAAGGACAGCCTGCAAGGAGCGTATGAGGCGTGCCTGATCCTTTTCTGTGCGCACGGCCACCCGCAGCCAGCGGCCGTCGTCCAGGCCCTGATAGGTGGCGCAGTCGCGCACGGCCAGGTGACAGTCGGAAAGCAGGCGATCGGCAAGCTGCGGGCTGGGTCTGTCCAGGCGTAGGAGCAGATAGTTGGCTGCCGAGCGGCAGGGCGTGAGGGGCAGAGTGCCCAGGGCTTCCAGAAGCTCGCGGCGCCTGCGTCTGTTGGCGGCCCTGGTTGTCCGCTCGTCTCTTTTTTGTTCAGGCCCCTCTTCCATGAGGGCACAGAGGGCAGCAATGGCCAGGCAGTTCACGTTCCAGCAGGGCAGCTCGTAGTCAATGGCCTGGGCCAGATCCGGGGTGGCTGCCAGAAAGCCCACCCGCACGCCCGGCAGGGCATGGAACTTGGTCATGGAGCGCACAATGCACAAGGAAAGCTCCGCAGGCAGGGGCGAGTGTCTGTCCTTGTTCAGATGGGCTGCCAGCAGGGGCAGAAAGGAGCGATCGTCAGGACAGACATAGAGCATGAAGGCCTCGTCCAGGATGTAGACAAGGTCGGGGCGCCTGGCCATGAGCCGGACAAGGTCCTTTGGCGAAAGCCAGGTGCCGGCCGGATTGCCGGGATTGGCCAGAAAGAGGGCCGCGTGTTCGGGCAGATGTTCCAGCTCGTCCAGGGGCAGCACCCAGTCAAGCAGGGTGCGCTCCGAGGCAGACGAATAGCGCCTCCTGGTTGGCACAAGGGTGCAGGCCGGATGCCTGGTTTCAAGGCCCGCCCGCTCGCAGGCCTCGGCGTATTCCCCAAAGGCCGGCTCGGGGATGGCCGCGCAGGGGCAGCCCCGCTGCTTCAGGACCCTGGCCAGGGCAAAGAAGAACTCGCTTGTGCCGTTGCCTATGATCACACTTTCGCAGGGCAGCTGATAGCGCCTGGCGCAGGCAAGACGCGCCTCTTCGCCCCTGGGCGACGGGTAGCGGCCCACGTCGGAGAGGGCGCGCAGAAGCGCCAGGCGCACATAGTCCGGGGGCCCGTCCGGACGGACATTGACGCTGAAATCGCACAAGCCGGAGCATTCGGACAGACTGGGCAGGCTGGAAAAATCGCACGCATCGTCTCCAGTCAGGCCGGCACGCCGGGCCAGGGCCAGGGTGTCGCCGCCATGGGGCGGCAAAAAGGCCATTTTTTTGTCTGCTGCTGCGTCTTGTCCAGTGAAAGCTGCTGCTTCGTGTTCGCTCATGATTCCGGTCCTTGTTCTCGTTCTCGCTGGTCCTGTCTGTCTTGTGTTTGTCTGGCCTGGGCCTTTTGCTTGATCCTGTGGCCAGATCCTGTGGTCAGATCCCGAGTCGTGCCTTGATTGCTGGCAGAATGCGGGCGCACAGTTCCTCTGTCGAACGGTCATCTGCCCGCAGCCGTTCCATCC
This sequence comes from Candidatus Desulfovibrio intestinipullorum, assembly GCA_019113165.1. GTDB lineage: Bacteria > Desulfobacterota > Desulfovibrionia > Desulfovibrionales > Desulfovibrionaceae > Desulfovibrio > Desulfovibrio intestinipullorum. Next base: position 14,715 of record DXHV01000032.1, on the reverse strand, counting down.
CGGGAAGAATCAGGGACTGTTCCCTCTGGCCCTGTGCCTGCCTGAGGGCATGGGCCACATCGGGCCTGCGGTCTGTGCGGCCTTTTTCCCGCTGCCCGAGACACTCGGGACTGCAGACCAGGTCCCAGACCATGAGCTCTGTGCGTGTGCCGGACAGCGCCGCGTCCGCCAGCACGGCCAGCAGATCCTCTTCCCAGTCCCTGCGGCCGCAGAGGACGTGATCGCAAATCACCAGGGGATGGGAGTGGCAGAGCCTGGCAAGGCGGACATGGTAGTCGTGGGCTCTGCAGAGATCCAGGCGCTCGGCGGCTTCCAGAGAAGGGGGCTCAGGGCCCTGACGGACCGACGCCAGCAGGGCGTCCAGGCTGACAAGAACCGGGTCGGCAGAATGGTGGTCCCTGCTGCAGGCAGAGGAGTGCAGGGCTCTGGCCAGGCAGGCGGCCAGGCTCGTCTTGCCGGCACTGGATGGTCCGTTGAGCACAACCAGCAGGGAAGGGGCTTTTTCATCCCCTTCATTCCGGTCTGCCTGCCTTGCCAGCTCTGTGCGTGCCTTTGTTCCGGCAAAGGCCAGGGAGGGCAGATAGACGTGCAGATAGCCTGCCTGCACATTGTGGTACGGACCCGTCACAAGGCCCGCATCCGGCAGTCTGCGAGAACTGCCGGCGCTGCTGTCAGGCTCGTCGGCCACATAGAGGGGGGCCGCTGTCTCCCTGATCTCCGTATGCACCATGTCCGACCAGTGGAATTCGTGACCGCGCACGGTTCCTGTCTCAAAATGTTCGCTCAGACCAAAGGGCAAATCCCCTGTAAAGCGCACCTGCCTGTAGCCAAGAGAGCGCAGGCGCGCCCCCATGACGGCCCGGCCCTTATGCACTCCGCACATGGGGTAGATTTGACCCTCCGTGGTCTGCAGTTCGGCAGCCAGGTACATGTAGCCGCCGCACTCGGCAAAGATCGGCAGGCCTTCAAGGGCACGCAGGGCAATGTCCTGGCGCAGCCCCCCATTGGCGGCCAGTTCCCTGGCATGGATCTCGGGATAGCCACCGCCAAGATAAAGAGCCTCGCAGGCAGGCAGCGAAGGGGCTGTCAGGGGCGAGAAGGGAACAAGCTCCCAGCCAAGGGAGCGCAGAAGCTGCAAATTGTCCTCGTAGTAGAAGCAGAAGGCCGCATCCCGTGCCAGGGCCAGGCGCTTCCCGGGCTTAAGGAGAGGGGGCCTGGGCGGTGCAGCTTCGGAATAAGCAGCTTCGTGATCTGCTGCTTCGTGATGTACAGCTTCGGCTGGACGGATTTCCAGGGCAGACGTCCTCTGGGCTCCATTCCCCTGCGGCCGTGTGCCCTGCCGGCAGAGGGTGCGCACATGCTCTGCCAGGGACTGCAGGTCCTTGGGAGCACACAGGGTACGCAGCCGGGCAAAGACGTCTTGTGTCCTGTCCCATTCGCCGGCTGGCACAAGGCCAAGCTGTCGTGAAGGCAGTTGCACGTTCTCGCTGCGCTGCAGGGTGCAGAGCAGGGGCGGCAGCTGCGCCTCAAGAAGACTTTGTGCCAGGAGCGCCCTGTGCCGCTCCGATCCCACAGAGGTTGCGCAGATGCCGGCCACGGGCACGTGCACACGCTCGCACAAGCGCACAAAGCCCTCGGCCAGCGGGGCAATGGAGCTGCCAAGGCCGCGGGCATTGAGAACCAGCAGGACGGGCAGATGCAGCACCCGGGCCACATCCAGGGTGGAGCCTGAAAGAGAGCCTTGCTCCCTGCCGTCGCACAGGCCCATGACGCCTTCCACAAGGACCAGGTCGGCCCCCTCGGCAGCCCTGGCCCAGGCTTTTCTCACGCCGGCTGGCCCCATGAGCCAGGTGTCCAGATTGAGGCAGGGTGCCTGGCAGGCCTGGGCAAGATAGGTCGGGTCCACGTAGTCCGGCCCGCACTTGCAGGCATGGACGCACAGCCCCAGGGCCTGCAGCCCCAGAGCCAGGGCCAGGGTGGCCGTGGTCTTGCCCTCGCCCGAGCGCGGGGCGGCCAGCACAAGACCGGGACAGGACAGCGCGGTCTGGTCAGGCTCATGGAACAGCATCTGTTCAGGCACTGGATTGGCCCTCAGGTCAGGCATGGTGCTCCCCGCTTTTTTCCGCCGGGGGTGCCCCCCTGTCGCCATACTTGTCGCCATACTTGTCTTCGTAGCCGCGGGCCTCGTAGAAGATGCCGTCCTCCAGGCGGCTGCGGTGTGATCCCAGGATGAGCAGGGTGGACATGTCCACGCGATCTTGAGGCAGGTCCTTCAAAAGACCGGTCCAGACCTCTTCTGCGGGCTTGCCGGCTTCGCGCACCAGGGCGCAGGGCAGATCGTCTCCACGCAATTGTTTTGCCAGTTCCAGGGTCTTGTGCAGCAGAATGCGCCGCTTTTTGCCGGCCGGATTGTAGACGGCCAGGGGCAGGGCCGAAGAGAGGGCGCAAGCCACGTTGCGGAGTACTTCGCTGGCCGGCACCAGCAGATCCGAGAGGGAGAGGAGCACGCAGCCGTTTTGCAGGGGCGCGCCCAGACGGGCGCCGGCAAGCAATGCGGCCGTGACGCCGGGCAAGATGGTCACGGGCACGGAACGGTAGGCGGCATTGCGGCTTTTCAATTCGAGCACAAGGCCTGCCATGGCCAGCAGGCCCGGATCACCGCTGCACACCAGGCAGACTCTTTTGCCCTGCAGGGCCCGCTCGAAGGCCAGGTGGCAGCGGCCAATCTCGTCGCGCATGCCGCTTTGCAGATATTCCCTGTCTGATGCTCCGGGACCGGATGTTTCGGGGCCCAGGAGCCTGCGCACCATGTCCATGTAGGTGGTGTAGCCCACCACAACCTCGGCCTCTTCCAGGGCCCGGGCTACATCCAGGGTCAGGGAGCCGGGCTCCCCTGAGCCCAGGCCGGCCACGACAAGGCGGCCGCAGGGCGTGGCTGCGAAGGGATCGTCCTGTCCGGGCATGTCCGGCGCAGGACAGTCCGTGGCAACGGGCGTTCCGTGGCCCACCCGGGCTAGGGCAAAGGTCATGCACTTGTGGCGCGCTTCCCTGGGAGCAACCAGCCTGGCACTGCCGCCAAGCCGGCGGGCGCAGGCCAGGGCCGCCGCCTCGCTCACCGAGGTCGTGCCCATGTAGCGGTGCACAGTGGCAGACCTGGTGACCACTCCTTCAACGCGGGCGAGTTCTTCAGGCGCATAGCCCGCAAAGGGGCAGCCAAGCCGTTGCATAAGGGCCTGCAGGGCGGGTTCCTCTCCTTTTTTTGTCAGGCTGGCCACGCAGGCAATGTCTTCAGGCTCGACACCTGCGCCTTGCAGATAGTCCAGGGCGCAGGCACAGAAGAGCTCTGTGTCCACGTCCCGGTGGCAGCCTGCGCCAAGCACCAGGCTGGCCCTGCGCACCACCAGGGCTGTCTCTGAAGGGTCGTCTGCAGAGTCGTCTGTGGGCGGCACGTCCCAGTACACGGCAAGCCGGGCTGCCGCATGAGGCTGCGCACTGTCCTGCGCACTGTCCCGTGCCGTGTCGGCAGCAAGGCGCACATGGGGAACGTTGCGCCAGTAGTGTTCCCACAGGCTGGCGGGCCCGTGAAAGTCGATGGTCTCGCCCTCCAGCAGGGCCCGGTTGAGGGCCACAAGGGCTTCAGGGTTGAGGATGCGGGCGCCTTCCCTGGCTGCCGCCTCGTCAAAGGCCACAAGGCCTGCGCAGTCTGTGGCCGTGCTGATGACGGCCTGCCCTTGCGTGATGCGGGCCACCCGGCGGGCCAGGCGGTTGGCGCCGGCCAGATGGCCGCCGCACAGGCTCACCACAAAGCGGCCGTCCCTGTCCAGGCAGACCAGGGCCGGATCGGTCGTCTTGCTTTTGAGCAGGGGCGCTGCCAGCCGGACAATGAGCCCGGTGGCTGCCACGCACACAAAGCCCGCAAAGTCCTGCCAGCGTGTCCCGAGGGCCTGCGGGCCGTCCAGCAGGGTGGCCTGTGATCCCAGGGCCTGGCAGATCTGTCTGGCCACGCGCAGGCCGTCTGCTGAGGCGCTGAGCACGCCAATGGGGCCTGTAAAGGCCTCGGAGGCAAGGGTGTTGCGGTAGCCGTGGGAAAAGTCGGCCGCATAGAGGCGCGAGGCCCTGGGCTGTACCTTGTTGTGCTGTGCGTCCTCTGCGCCTGTGCCCTGATGCATCGCGTGCACGGGCCGGGTGGCCTCGCCCACCAGCAGCAGCGTCTGCCTCGTCATGCCGGCCCGGGCTGCCTGGCCGGCAATGGTGGCCAGGGTGCCGCGCACAATGCGTTCGTCCGGCCAGCTCACCCGCATGACGGCCGCGCAGGGCGTGTCGGGGGCAAGGCCGCCCTCAGAGACAAGCTCATGGCTGAGCTCCGCAAAGTGCCCGGCACTCAGGTAGAAGACCAGGGTGGCGCTGGTCCTGGCAAAGGCTGCCGGTGCCTGAGCGCCGGGCAGGGGCGTTCTGCCTTGTGAGCGGGTGAGCACCACGCTCTGGCTCACTTCGGGCAGGGTGAGTTCGCAGCCAAGGCTTGCGGCGGCAGCCAGAGCGCTGGTGACGCCGGGGATGACCACGGAAGGGATGCCGAGGCTGGCCAGGGCGGTCATCTGCTCGCGGATGGCGCCGTAGAGGGAGGGGTCGCCTGAGTGCAGGCGCACGACGCGCCAGCCCTTGCGGGCGTGCGTGCTCATCAGGGCTACCTGCTCGGCAAGGGAGAGGCGGGAAGCGTCCTCCAGCCGGCAGCCAGGCTTGCACAGGTCAAGCAGCTGCGGATTGACCAGGGAGCCTGCGTAGAGCACAAGATCCGCATTTTTGAGGGCCTGCAGGGCGCGCAGGGTGAGCAGATCCACGGCGCCGGGGCCTGCGCCGGCAAAGGTGACGGCAAAGGGGCGCGATCCCTGTTCCTTTGCCGGGCAGGCCTGGTTTTCGAGAGCATTGTCCTGCAGGGCGCCCGGAAGCGCACCCGGGACCTGACTGGAGGCGGAATGAGGGATCTGGCCGGACTCGTGACGAGCGTGTGTGCCTGGCATAGGACTCCCCTTCAGCGGGACTGTTCAAGGACAAGATTGAGCAGTTCGTCCATGGCGCCCAGGGCCTCGGGCTGCAGGCACATCCGGAAGCTCGCCACCTTGAGCTGCTTTTGCGCGAACAGGTCATGGGCCCGTTTCTGGGCCTGTGCGAGCACGACCTTGAGGGCTGTTCGCGTTGCCTCCCTGGTAGCGATGACGAGAATCCTGTTCAGGCAGCCCTTCTCGTCGCGGTCCAGGACGGCCTGCACAATGTTGAGCCTTTCGAGTTTCAGGTGCGGCAGGAAGAGGGTGTTCTTCCTCTCCGGCAGGGTGCCCTGCAGGACATAGTCGGCGCTCGTGTTCAGTTCCCTGAGGACCACGGCATGCAGGACCTGGAACACGCCCAGCGAGGTCCAGTTCTGAAAGGCCGTGTGTGCCGTGGATCCCCTGACCCGGCCCTCGGCCACGGGCAGGCTGCGCCACGGCAGGCCGGTGTAGACCTTGTCGCAGATGGTGAGGAAGGCATCCCGGCTGGGCACCCGGGGACGGCCTGTGGCCTTGTCGGGATCGAGCAGCAGGATGACGGGCTCGGCAATCTGAAAGAGCGCCTCGCAAAGGGGAGCAAATTCCTGATCAGTCATGACAAAACCTCCTGAGCGCACGCCTCTTGGGACATGATGCAAAGCGGGAGCGCGGGATGGGCAGGGAAACGGACGCAGGCTTCCTGGCGGGATCAGCTGCCTGAACCGGCAGGAGCGGGACCGGGTCTGAAGACAAAGATGTGGATGCGGTGCAGGGGCTTCATGAAGAAGGGGCCGTGCGGGCCGCCTGAGGAGGTTGCCCCAGATCGGCTCATGGGAGCGCGCTCGCTCACGTCAATGCTCAGGGCGTCTGTGCAAACGGCGTCTGGGCAAACGGCGTCGGGGCAAACGGCGTCGGGGCAGTCAGGATCCTGCCCGCTGGCAAGGGCGGTCAGGGTGGCCACGCTCTCCATGGTGATGGCCGTGGCCACCAGCACAGCCTCTGGATCGTCAGGGTGGCTTTTCTGCAAACGTGCCAGCCCCTGGCGGACAATCAGGGCCAGATCCCTGCCGCCGCCGCCCACAAAGATACGATCCGGATCGGGCAGCGAGGGCAGACTCTGCACAATGTCGCCTTCGGTCAGGGTGAGGCTGCTGACCCCAAGGGCGGCCGCATTGGCACGGATGTGGGCACAGCGCCGGGGATTTTTTTCCACGGCCTGCACAGTCAGGCCGTCCTGCAGAAGGGCGGCCTCCAGACCAACGGCCCCTGAGCCTGCCCCAAGGTCCCAGAGCACGCCGTGGCCTGGCAGATTGAGGCAGGAGAGCACCAGGGGCCGTATCCGGCGGTGGGTGAGGCAGTGGCCGTCAAAGCTGAGGCGCTCGTCGTCCAGACCCAGGGGCAGGGCCTGCGCTCTTGCCCCCTCAGGCAAAAGAATGAGCGTGCTGGTGGGGCCAAAGTCTTTTGTGCCAAGTTCTGCGAGCGTCAGGCGCTGCAGGCGCTCGTCTGATCGGCCCATGTTTTCGGCAACAAGGCAGTGGCGTGCCCCTGAGCCCGGGTCCCAGGCGCAGAGGGCCTTTGCCAGACGGGCCGGCGTCCAGGGAAGGCCTGTGTAGACAATGGCCAGGGGCGCAGCCAGCAGGCGCACCCAGGGCACACTCTTCCTGTGCACGCAGAAGAGGGCGGCCTCGCTCCAGGCAAGACCCAGTCGGTGGCAGAGGGTTTGAAAGACCGTGAGGCCTGGATGAAAGCAGAGGGAAAAGGGCAGGGGCTTCGGATCGGGGGATCCAGACCGGCCAGACTGGTCAGACGGGCCAGATGAAGCGTTCGCTCCCTCTGACAGGATGCAGGGCAGATCCCCGCAAAAGCAGTCGGGAAAGCGTTTCTGCACACAGCGCATGAGGCTTGCCCCAAGGCCGTGGTAGAGGGCATCGCCTGAGGCGAGCAGGCCCACATGCTGTCCCTCCAGGGCACAGGTTATAAGCCTCTCGAGCTCGCCTGGCAGATCCCGCGTGTTCAAAAGCCTTTTTTTGACGGTCTCCTCGGAAAAATGGCCTGAGAGCTGCTCGGAGAGCCGATCCAGCAGGGCCCTGGTGCCGGCCACAAGGTCCAGCCTTCCGCAGGCCTGCACCACGGCATCGGGCAGGCCCGGGCCGCAGGAAAAGACCTCCAGGGACCCCTGGCACGCCGCAGGCGGCTGGCTGACAGACTGGCCGGCCGGCTGATCGGGCGACTGGCCGGCAGATGGAGACAACGAGACAGGCATGGGGGCACATCCAGTAAGGAGCAGAGGAGAAAGGGAGCAGGACGGGGGAGCAGGGAGGAGCGGGGACAGGAAACGGCCACGGGCGCTCCGGCAGACAAAGGTTCAGTCCTGCCAGCCAGGCGGAGGGATAAGCTGGCGCACGCTGCCGTCCACATTGACGAGCAAAAGGGCACAGAGGCAGGGAGCGCTGCTGCCGTCTTCGCCTTCACGAAGAAGGGCACTGAGTCGGGCACAGGCCCTGTGGCCAAGATGGGTCAGCAGCCGGTCCTGCTGGGCAGGCGTCAGTTCTTCCAGGGCCTTGCGCATGCTGGGCGCAGCAGCAATGGCTGCAAGCCTGTGCCCGTCCCTGGAACGCTCTTCAGGAAAGAGTTCGTCACAAAGGCGGGCAAGCAGATCCATGGCCTGGGGCACCTTGTGGGCATGGGTATTGGCACAGCCTGCGGCTATCTTGAGGAGCTTGCCCGGCATGCAGACAAGGACGAGGCGGCGAAAGTGCAGGGTGCCGACAGCCTCCAGGCTCTCCTGCACAAAGTCGGCAATGGCCACAAAGGACGCGGGAGGCAGGTCGGCAAGGGGATGGTGGGGCGCATGCCCAGCGCACCAGGTTCGGGCCGCCCGCAGGGTGCGCGTGCCTGTGCCCAGGACCACGCAGTCGGACTGCTGTCTGGCAAGCCTGAGGCTCATGCGCAGGCTGGCCGCATAGGCCTCGTGGCTGAAGGGCCGCACCAGGCCGGTGGTGCCCAGGATGGAGAGCCCGCCCTGCACGCCAAGGGAGGGGTTGAGGGTTCTGGCAGCAAGATCAGCTCCGCCGCACAGGGCAATGTCGGCGCGCCAGACGCCGGAATCGAGACCGGCTCGTGCCAGATTGCGGGCAATGAGTTCCCGGGCGCTCAGGTTGATGGCCCAGTGGCCCACTGGTGCATCAAGACCGCTCAGGGTAACGAGCCCCGTGCCCTCCAGACTGTGCACAACAACCAGGGCCTGGCCCACACGCAGGACCACATCCCGTGCATCGCCTGAACAAGTGTCCCCGGCATTGTCCGTCCGCTCCTGCACCCGCTGCATGCGGCCGGCAACGAGCAGACCGTGGGTGCAGTCCGGATCATCGCCGGCATTCTTGCGGAGGACGCAAAAGCCCGGATATTGAGGCAATTGGGGCCCTAAGGGGAGCAGGCGCCACCTGTTGTCGCCAAAGAGCAGCCGCACCCAGCCGGTCTGGCCAGGGGCCAGGGGCGGCAGGGGCTTGAGAATGGAATCACAGGCCTGGGCAGAGCCCTGCTCAAGCAGAGAGGCCGTGAGCACGGCCGCCACGCAGGCGCCGGTGGTAAAGCCCCAGCGCAAAAAGGGGCTTTTTTCCATTGGCGTGCCGTCCCACCAGGGCCACTGATCCGGCACAGGGGCAAGCCGACCCGCGTCCATGCCTACCCCTGCAGATCCTGGGAAGTCCGGGAAGCCTGTGCAGCCCGGGGAGCCTGTGAAGAGGGCATGTCCTGAGTCCGTTCCTCCAGCACCACTTCGGTGAGGGCGTGCAGCGTGGCCACGGCCAGGGGCGATCCGCCCCTGCGGCCTTCCAGCACGATGTGGGGTACAGGGCAGAAGGCCAGGAGCTCCTTGGCTTCCAGTACATTGACAAAGCCCACCGGCATGCCCACCACCAGGGCCGGCCGCACCTGTTCTTCCAGGATGAAGCGGCACAGCCTGGCCAGGGCCAGGGGCGCGTTGCCAATGAGCACCAGAGCCCCCTCCAGCTCGCCCAGGGCATGCGTCTTTTCCATGGCACACAGGGCCCTGGTGCAGCCGCGCTGTGCCGCTTCCCGGGCCACATCGCTGTCTGCGGCATGGCAGATGAGGCTTGTCTCTGTGTACCTGGGATGGCACTGGCGCAGGCGGGCCAGGGAGAGGCCTGCCCTGATCATGCGCGAGTCGCAGACAATGTTCGCGCCCCGCTGCAGGGCCTGCACGCCGCTTTGGACTGGATCATGACGGAAGACCAGCTGGTCACCCAGGGAGAGATCGGCTGTTGTGTGGATGAGTCTGCGTGCCACGTGCCACTGATCGGGTGTCAGGCGATTCCTGACCGGGCCGCACAGGGCCTCAATGCGGGCAAAGCTCTCCTGTTCCACCCGGGCGCCCGGCATGTCCCAGCTGATGCGGGTCAGCAGGGCAGCGAGCTCTGTCTTGCCAGACGTGCCAGGAGTCCCGGCTGCAGCGTTTTGGGCTGCGGAATGTGCATCTGGCTGGCAATCGTCGTGCGTCATCAGAACAAACCCTCCTGTACCTGCATCCAGACAATGAGCAGGGCTGCGGCACAAATGGTAACAAGGAGTCTGGAAAACTGCATGCCCAGAACAATGATGCAGGCCAGGGGCATGGGAAAGATGCCAAGGGCTGTGGGCAGGTTGCGACGCAGGGTGCGCACGGGATTGCCCACGGCACTGGAAATGAGCATGGCCAGCAGAATCTGCGGTCCCGTGATGAGACCCTGGGCTGCCAGGGAGGCCGAGACCGTGGCCGACTGGATGAGGCCGCCCAGCTGGGCCGCCATGATGGTGAGCAGTTCCTCCGGCACAAAGCGGCTCACTGTGGCCGGCACCAGCTGATCCCAGAAGTCCAGGGACCCTGAGCGCAAGAGCCATTCCATGGCAAGAATCAGGGGCACGGACACGCAGGCCAGCCTGAAGAGAAGGCTCCCTGCCCGCACAAGACCCGTGGCCAGGCAGGTGCGCCAGGGCAGGACAGGCTGCAGGGCCTGGGCGGCCGGCAGGGCATTGGCATGATCCTCTGGCACCGGGCTGTGCAGCCTGTTCCAGACAAGCACGCAGGCAATGATGAGGGCGCCGCCCGCAAACTGTATGCCAAAGTAGAGGAGGCCCGGCAGGCCAATGGCGGCCACCACCGGATAGAGCACGCGCATGGAATGGGAGACATGGGCAAGATAGCTGTTGATCATGCCTCCGGCAATGAGCGCGCCCCTGCCGATTTCTCCCCTGGCATGGCTTGCCACCAGCATGCTGTCGGCCGCAGGGCAGGACACAAGGGCCGTGGGCAGGGCCAGGCCCACAATGTGCGGCAGTCGTGCCATGCTTGTGAGACGACCCAGGGACGAGGCCAGAAAGCGGTACCAGCGGCGCCCCTCGATGAGGCTGCCCAGCAGGGCGCCCAGACCCACAAAGCAGAAAAGCCTGGCAAAGAGGCCGGCCCTGTGCGCGAGGCGGGCAAGGGCATCCTGGGAACCGTGCGCCCGGGGGACCTTTTGTGTGGCCTGTGCCTGCTGGTCGCAAGGCCTGGTTTTCCCGGTCGCCTGTGTGGCCGGAACCAGTGTGGCCGGTTCTGGCAGGGCGTCCCTGCGGGGCGCCTGTCCCGTTGCCGTCTGGTTCAGGACACTGGCTGTTTCCGGTCTTGCTGTTTCCGGGCGTGCAGCGCGCATGTGCCCTGTCCCTGGCATATGGATGGTGAGCCAGCAGGAAAGAAGCATGGCCACAACGAGCCAGACGCACCAGACAGGCCTTGTCCAGGGCGGTCTGCTCCTGTGGTGACGGCGCTGTGCAGGGGACACCTTGGCAGCCAAGGGCAGAGCTCCGTTCAGTTCCTGGTCGTGCCGGCGGCCTTCTTGCGCACCAGCATGAGCGAGAGGTAGTTTTCGGGACGTCTGGCTATGGCCTCAGGATCCCTGGAGAGAAATTCCCCGGATTGCGTCAGGTTTTCTCCGTAGAGGACGTCCAGGGAGGAATCCTTTGCCTGTTCTTCCTGCACGCGCTGCAGAAGAAGGTCCCTGGTGCGGTAGGTCTTCAGAAGGATGGTGGAGGTGCCGGGCTCGAAGGTCAGCGTGCCGGCCATGTCCTTCGTGAAGGAGGGGATGATGGTCAGGCGCTCCTTCCGTTCGGCCAGCACCTGGCCTGCCCTGGCAGCCAGGGCGCTCCAGGAGGTGATGCCGGGCACAATCTCCACGCGAAGGTCGGGCAGGATCTCGCGCACCAGGGGCAGGACGGAGCCAAAGGTGGAATAGGAGAGGGTGTCGCCCAGGGTTGTGTAGGCGCAGTCCTGGCCCTTGCCCAGTTCTTCGGCAATGAGGCGGGCATTTTCCTGCACCTGACGACAGCGCTCCTCCCTGTTCATGGACATGCTGAACACAAGGCGGACAATGCGGCCCCGGGGATGCTGGGAGCGGACCACGGTCTCGGAGGTGCTGTCCTCCACATGGGCCGAGATGACCGTGAAGATGACAGGGCAGGTCCTGAGCAGTCGTGCGGCCTTGAGGGTCAGAAGTTCCGGATCGCCAGGTCCGATGCCAATGCCGTAGAGGGTTCCTGTTGTGCCTGGTTGCATGGGGGAGATTCCTTGTCGAAAAAAGCCTGCCCGAGCCCTGTCCCGGGCCCTGGCCTTGTGAGAAGGGGCAAGAGAGGAATTGTCCGATGAGTGGATGACGTGCGGACGACGTGCGGATGACGTGCGGACAGATGGGAGGAGAGCAGGGAAGCCGCCTTGGCCTGTACGGGCGCTGCACGCACAGGGCTGCGCCTTTTGGGAGCAGCAGGGGCGTCTCAGAAGGTCTTGGCCGGATGGACCAGATCGTCTGTTGTTTCGGCCGTATGGCGCACAAAGATGTGCTGTATGCCTGGCAGGGTACCAAGACCCGTGAGACAGGCTTCCACCGCAAGGCCGCGGGCTTTGAGCTGCGAGGCCCAGCTTGAGCTGTCCTCTCCTGCCAGATCGTTTCGGGCATGGTCGCCTGCCACGAGCATGAAGGGCTGCAGATAGACCCTGGCCGGGTGCTGGTCTTCCAGCACGGGCACAAGCTCGGCAAAGCCGTTGGCGCCCTCCACGGTGGCAAGAAAGACTCTGGGATCGCTTGTGTTGAAGGCCGTGGCCACGCAGGCGAGAGTCAGATCGCCAGGGCCCCTGCTGTTGCCATGGGCCATGAGCACCACGGCATCGCGGGCCGTGCGCGTGGCCGGCAGGCTGTCCATGACGGCACAGAGGACGTCTTCCAGATCGCGGCTCGATTCAAGCAGAGGGTGGCCGAGCCACACATGGTCAAAGCGCGTGGGATAAAGGGTCACATAGCGCACAAGCAGGCGCTGCAGCTGGGAGAATTCCTCGCCCGGGGTAATGTGCAGGCTCTGGACACGCACATCCACAATGCCAAGTCGTGCGCACTCATCCAGCGCTTCGCGGACCGAGAAGACCTTCTGGCCCTCTCTGGCAAGTTTTGTGCGGATTGTGTCCGAGGTATAGGCCCAGATGAGGGGCGTGCCCGGGTAGGCTTTTGCATAGGCCGCTTCCACGGCCTGCAGGGAGGAGCGGGCAGCGTCCACGCTGGTGCCGAAGGCCACCAGGACAATGCCCGAGGGCTGGGCCGCCTGGGCCAGGCTCGCCAGACAGAACTGGCAGGCCAGAACAAGAGTGAGAAGAAGGGAGCAGAGAAGCCGGGGTTGTCTCATGAAAGGTCTCCTGAAAGGGACAGAAAAACAGTCGTGAGGCACCCGCAGGAGGGGGCTGTCCGGCCGTGGCCGGCAGGACAGAAGTCGAACCCGGCCGGGATATGGAGCCCGGTCGGAGAAGAGCAACAACCCAAAAAGGACCCGTGGGTGCGGCAAAGAAGCAGGAGGCAGGTCGGTCTTCCGACTTACGGGTCATCCTCTGTCTGCGCCTTCCCATCCCAATATCCAGGGGCAGTGGCCTTGCTGCAGACATTGTCTCCGATTACGGCGGCGGGGTCCGTGCCGGAATTGCACCGGCTTCCCGGGAGCGTGCCTCTGCTCATGTTTGGGAGACGCGCTCGTACCATGCCTGCCGGGCATTGTAGTGTGTGACGTTGAGCTGTCAAGTCAGCAACGGCAAGCGGCAGACAGGTCCCGGAAACGGGCCATGAGGCAGGACAGGGCAGGATTTTCTTTGCGGTCCGGGCGCTTTTTCTGTACCTTTTGGGTCAGGATCCCTGGGGTGCGGCCGCGTGGGTGGTGCCGATTGCAGGGACAGGCAGGCAAGGGAAAAGGGAGCAGAGCATGAAAGAGGACACGGAGAGGCCGGATCAGGAGCGCCCTGTGCAGGGAAGAGCGTGGGCACACAACAGAGATCTCATGGGCGTTCTGCTGGCCGGAGGCCGCTCCTCGCGCATGGGGCAGGACAAGGCCACCCTGCAGCTTCCGGGCAGGGGGACAGTGCTTGAGCATCTGCTGGGACTTGTGGCAGGTCTTGTCCCGCAGTTCCTTGTCCCGCAGCTTCTTGTTTCCGTGCGCAGCAAGGAGCCTTGTGCAGCCCTGGCCGACAGCTTTGCCAGGGCACACGGGATCCCGGTGCGCCTCATTCTGGACAGGACAGAGGAAATCGGCCCCATGGGCGGCCTCTACACATCCCTTCAGGTGGCCAGGGAGGAACACTGCCAGGGCTGTCTTGTTCTTTCCTGTGATGTGCCCCTGCTTGTGCCAGGCCTTCTGACACGCCTTGTGGAGCATCGGGAGCAGCATCCAGAGGCCCTTGTGACGGCCCTGCAGGATGCCCGGGGCTGGCTTCATCCCCTGGTCGCTCTCTGGAGCGTGGAGGCCATTGCCTTTCTGGAACAGGCCATGACAAGCGGGGACTATTCCCTGCGCAGGGCCGTTCCGGCCGAACACTGGCAGGCCGTTGCCTGCACGCCCAGGGAAGAGCTGTCCCTTGCCAATGCCAATACCCCGCAGGAATGGCAGCACATTTGCGCGCTCCTTGAACAGGGCCTGCCGGCAGAAGACAGAGCCTGATCCCTGAGGACCTGAAGCTGCCTTCGTGCTCAGGAGGGAGTTTCGAGGATCAGACTTCAGGCTCGTCCTGTCCGAGAAGCTCCCAGTGGCCACCCTTTGCCGGACTCTGGCCGGGCTCTGGATGGGTACGGATCAGGGGCGAGGTGTTCTCCGCAGTGGAAGACGGGTTCTCCGAATTTTCTTCCGAACTGCCATAAGCCGGAAAAGCCTCCTTTTTCGAACGCTTCTCCACCTGCTCCTGGCCAGCCGGGGAGGGACAGGCAGTCTGTGTGTGTCTGTGGACAACGGCCGTGAAGAACCTGCCGTCCCTGTCATCACGGAACTCGATGTCCGGCCAGGCGGCAAGGGCCCTGCGTATGCCTGTTCCCAGGCCATGGTAGGGCAGAAGGCCCTTGGCCACAAAGGAAGCCAGAATGGGATTGCGCAAAGAGGAGATGCCGGCCCGAATGTTTTCCAGGGTACGATTGCCTGGAAGATGCCCGGGACTGATGATTTCAATGCGGTTGTCGAAGACGAAGAGTCGTACTGGAGCACTGAGAGAGTAGTCTCTGTGCACAAGCGCATTGACCGAGCTAACTCGCCTGCGCATGCCCCATTCGTAAGAGTGGGGTAAGCAGGCGCCCTGCTGCCTGTTTCTGTTCCCATGGCTGATGAGCTGATGCGATTTTTGCATCCGATCACGGAGGGACGAAGT
>DXHV01000031.1 GCA_019113165.1 Candidatus Desulfovibrio intestinipullorum | reverse complement strand
GTAATCAGCAGGTTGTAGGTTCGATTCCCATCGCCAGCTCCATACTGATTATAATGGATTGCTTTGCAAATCGGACAAAAGTCTGATAGAGCAACGCTTCAAAGCAAGCCAGAAAAATACAACTGCATCGTGGTGGGGTTCCCGAGCGGCCAAAGGGAACAGACTGTAAATCTGTCGTCAGTGACTTCGGTGGTTCGAATCCACCCCCCACCACCACCCCTTATCACAGGGGGCCATTTGCATACTGCCTTGGCTGTAGGAGACTTGAAGTCGGTGAACTACGGTGTGGTAGAAGTCCTTCCTTTTCATGGACAGGAAACGCGATCCGTCGCCTGAATGCGGGAATAGCTCAACGGCTAGAGCATCAGCCTTCCAAGCTGAGGGTTGCGGGTTCGAATCCCGTTTCCCGCTCCACCCACCTCATCCGTCATCATCCCAGTCCACCTCCTTCTTTTTGCCAAGATGTTCCCTGGTAGACAGGGACTGAACTGCAAACCTCCGCAAAGGCCTGCTCGCCACGTGCGGGGTGTTTGTTTGATCGGATAAAACTCAAAATCAAATTCTTCATCCAGGGAGACTTCTCATGGGCAAGGAAAAGTACGTCCGCACTAAGCCCCACGTGAATATCGGCACCATTGGCCACATTGACCATGGCAAAACCACGCTGACTGCAGCCATCACCAAGGTTGCCAGCCTGAAGAGCTCTGGCAGCTTCATTTCCTACGATGAAATCGACAAGGCTCCCGAAGAAAAGGCTCGTGGTATAACCATCGCCACCGCCCACGTCGAATACGAAACCGAGAAGCGTCACTACGCTCACGTGGACTGCCCCGGTCACGCTGACTACATCAAGAACATGATCACCGGTGCTGCCCAGATGGACGGTGCCATCCTGGTCGTGGCTGCCACCGACGGTCCCATGCCCCAGACTCGTGAGCACATCCTGCTCGCTCGTCAGGTCGGCGTGCCCGCCATCGTGGTCTTCCTGAACAAGTGCGACCTCGTGGACGACCCCGAACTGCTCGAACTCGTGGAAATGGAAGTGCGCGAACTGCTCTCTTCCTACTCCTACCCCGGCGACGACATTCCGATCATCAAGGGTTCCGCCCTGCAGGCTCTGAATGCCGAGTCTCTGGACGACCCCAACGTGAAGCCCATCTTCGAGCTGCTTGACGCCGTGGACGAATACATCCCCGAGCCCAAGCGTGAACTCGACAAGCCCTTCCTGATGCCCATCGAAGACGTGTTCTCCATCTCCGGCCGCGGTACCGTGGTCACCGGTCGTGTGGAACAGGGCGTCATCAAGGTCGGCGACGAAGTCGAAATCGTTGGTATCAAGCCCACCCAAAAGACCACCTGCACCGGCGTGGAAATGTTCCGCAAGCAGCTGGATCAGGGCGAAGCTGGTGACAACATCGGCGCTCTCCTCCGCGGCACCAAGCGTGACGAAGTGGAACGCGGCCAGGTTCTCGCTGCTCCCAAGTCCATCACGCCTCACAAGAAGTTCAAGGCTCAGGTGTACGTGCTCTCCAAGGAAGAAGGCGGCCGTCATACTCCCTTCTTCTCCGGTTATCGTCCCCAGTTCTACTTCCGTACCACCGACATCACTGGTGTCATCCAGCTGGCCGAGGGTGTGGAAATGGTGATGCCCGGCGACAACAGCGTCTTCACCGTTGAACTCATTGCTCCCATCGCCATGGCCCAGGGCCTCCGCTTCGCTATCCGCGAAGGTGGTCATACCGTGGGTTCCGGCGTGGTGACCGAAATCATCGAGTAAACTATGCGAGTCAATATTACCCTCGCATGCACCGAGTGCAAACGTAAGAACTACGTTTCCGTGAAGAACAAGAAGAATACGACCGAACGCCTCGAGCGCAAGAAGTATTGTCCTTGGGATAAGCGCCACACGGTTCATCGCGAAGTCAGATAATCATATTCTCTTCCCAGGCAAAGCAATTTGCCTGGGCAGTGCAGGGCAGTAGCTCTAACGGCTAGAGCGGCGGTCTCCAAAACCGCAAGTTGGGGGTTCGAATCCCTCCTGCCCTGCCATTTTTTTCACCCTTGAGTATTTGCCATGGCTAACAAGACCGCACCGTCTAAAAAAGCGCAGGAACCAGAACAGAAACCCAACGTAGTGCAGCGATTTATACGCTACGTTGAAGATTCTCGAGCCGAGCTGCGCAAGGTGACGTGGCCCACCATAGCCGAAACTCGCAAAGCTACCTTTGCAGTTCTCGGCTTTGTGGCTGTCATGGCACTGATTCTCGGCCTCGTTGATCTCGGCCTGTCCTCAATAATCAAATCCTTCCTCTCTTAAATGCACATGGACGACGAAATCATCATCAGTAATGACGAAGAAGAACGTGCTGAAGCTGGCTTGCAGCGTCCTCGCTGGTATCTCCTGCATACCTACTCGGGATTCGAACAGCGTGTAGAGAAGACGGTCAAAGAACTCATCAGGACAGGGCAGGACAAGGGCGATATTCTCGACTGCATTGTCCCCACGGAAAAGGTTATCGAACTGTCCAAGTCCGGTACCAAGAGGACAACCACCAAGAAGCTCTATCCGGGCTATGTCATGATCCACATGACCATGACAGACCATTCCTGGAATCTTGTCCAGTCCATCCCCAAAGTGACAGGCTTCATCGGCGGCAAGAACCGTCCTGCCCCGATGAAGGATGAAGAAGTAGCCAACATCCTTTCCAGAGTGGAAACCAGTCTGGATGCCCCTCGTCCCAAGTTCAGCTTTGACAGGGGCGAGGAAGTCCGCATCATGGACGGTCCCTTCTCCGGCTTCAACGGTGTGGTGGACGACGTCAACTACGACAAGGGCAAGCTGCGCGTCTCCGTGTCCATCTTTGGCCGCCAGACGCCTGTGGAACTCGACTTTGTCCAGGTTTCCAAGGGATAAGATCAGCAGAGGACCTTCCTCTTTTGTATTTCTGAAGGATATATTCTCATGGCCAAGAAAATTGTTGCCAAAGTCAAGCTGCAAATCCCTGCCGGAGCAGCCAATCCCTCTCCGCCAGTGGGTCCTGCACTCGGCCAGCACGGTCTGAACATCATGGGCTTCTGCAAGGAATTCAATGCCCGCACCCAGGATCAGAAAGGCATGATCATCCCCGTGATCATCACCGTGTATGCCGACCGTTCCTTTACCTTCATCACCAAGACTCCGCCTGCCTCCGTGCTCATCATGAAGGCCCTGAAGCTCGACAAGGCTTCCGGCGTGCCGAACCGCAACAAGGTCGGCGTTCTGAGCAAGGCCCAGGTCGAGGAAATCGCCAAGCTGAAGATGCCTGATCTCAATGCCGCCAGCCTCGAGGCTGCCATGAGAAGCATTGAAGGCACCGCCCGCAGCATGGGTGTTGACGTCAAGTAGTCCCTTTGGACACCTTGTCCTCGTTATCAATTGCACTGCCCACCCGCACACAGCTGCGCAGGGCAGGAGATACCCCAAAGGAAAGCAACAATGCCCAAGCATGGCAAAAATTTGAAGAACGCCCGCAAGGACATCCGTCCCGAGGATCGTTTCAGCGTGCAGGAAGCCGTGAGCAAGTCTCTGGCTGCCTCCTTTGCAAAATTTGATGAAACTGTCGACGTGGCCATCTGCCTTGGCGTCGATCCCAAATATTCCGATCAGATGGTGCGCGGCGCCGTGACCCTGCCCAACGGACTGGGCAAGACCGTGCGCGTGGCCGTCTTCTGCAAGGGCGAAAAGCAGGCCGAAGCCCGCAATGCCGGCGCCGACATCGTGGGCGCCGAGGACCTGGTCGACAAGATCAAGGACGAAGGCTTCCTGGAATTCGATGCCGCTGTCGCCACTCCCGACGTCATGGCCCTGGTGGGCCGCATCGGCCGTCTGCTCGGCCCCCGCGGTCTCATGCCCAATGCCAAGACCGGCACGGTCACCTTTGACGTCGCCAAGGCTGTCAGCGAACTGAAGGCCGGTCGCGTGGACTTCCGCGTTGACAAGGCCGGCGTGCTGCACGCCCCCCTGGGCAAGGTGAGCTTTGGCCCCGAAAAGATCCTGGGCAACCTCAAGGCCCTGCTCGAGACCGTCGTCCGCCTCAAGCCCTCTGCTGCCAAGGGCAACTACCTTGTGTCCATGTCCGTTTCCACGACCATGGGCCCCGGCTTCAAGGTGGACATGTCCCAGGTCAAGAAATTTCTTGAAGGTACTGCCGAATAGCAGCCTTCAATGGCGGGGCTTTTGCCCCGCTCTGGTAATGGTTTCAGGAAATCGAGTCGAAGACAGCCGGTTGTGTTCCGTGCATGCGGAACATGTAATTCCTGCCTAGACGTCGGCTCGGCTTCCCCTCTGGCAACCCGAACGTGTGGAGAATCACGTGAATAGGTCTGAAAAAGCAGCGATTATCGAAGGTATCAAGGCCAAGGCCGACGTAGCTTCTCTCGCTGTCATGACCGAATTCAAGGGCATGACCGTGGAGGAGTCGACAAACCTGAGAGTGGAACTGCGTAACGCTGGCGGCGAATACCACGTCGTCAAGAACACTCTGGGTCGTATCGCCCTCACGGACGGCAAGCATGATGTCATCAAGAATGAATTTCATGACAACACCGCCCTTGCCCTCGGATTCGACGATCCCGTTGCGGTAGCCAAGGCGCTCAGCAAATTTGCCAAGACAAGCAAAACCTTCACCATCCGCTGCGGCAGCATTGACGGCAAAATCATGACTGCCGACGATGTTGAAGCTCTGGCCAAACTGCCCGGACGTGAACAGCTGCTTGCTCAGCTGCTTGCCACCATGAACGCCGTGCCTACCAACTTCGTTTCCCTCTTCGCCAATGTGGTGCGTGGCCTGCTCTACGCCCTCAAGGCTATCGAAGAGAAGAAGTCCAACGAAGCCGCTTAATCGCCCTCTCAATTCAAGCCAAAGATTTCCCAAGGAGATATCACCATGGCCGTTACTAAAGAAGAAGTCATTGAATTTATTTCCAATATGACCGTCCTCGAACTCTCTGCCCTGATCAAGGAACTCGAAGAGAAGTTCGGTGTGTCCGCTGCCGCTCCCGCCGTGGCCGTTGCCGCCGCTGCTCCTGCCGAAGCTGCTCCCGCTGAAGAAGAAAAGACCGAATTCGACGTTATCCTGAAGGACTGCGGCGCCAACAAGATCGCCGTCATCAAGGCCGTGCGCGCCCTGACCTCCCTGGGCCTGAAGGAAGCCAAGGACAAGGTTGACAACCTGCCTTCCACCATCAAGGAAGCTGTGTCCAAGGACGACGCCGAAGCCGCTCGCAAGCAGCTGGCCGACGCTGGTGCCACTGTGGAAGTGAAGTAACTTTCGCAGCAGAAAGTTTTGGAAAGTGGGGGCGGCCCGCAGCTACCCCCACTTTTTTTGCCTCTTTTTCCCTGTTGTTCTTTTGGGAGTTCTGGGGTATATAACTTAATCCGTCTAGTGAACGTTCAGGACACCTCCCATCCTTGTTCGCCCATCCTCGCCACGCCCCAGCACTTAGCTGCCTACGACGCCAATCTTCTCCTTGTCCCCCGGACAAGGGGTAGCTTGCTTGCGCCGTTTTTTCCTTTTCCCCTCCCCCTTCCCCTCGCCGTCAGCGCTTCCCTAACGTTAGGACGCACAACCCACCTTCGAGGATCATCGCATGGGACAGCTCATAAAGCAGTTCGGTAAGATCAAGGTTACCACACCTATCCCGCACTTGCTCACACTGCAGATCGACTCCTATTCCAAATTTCTTCAGGAAGGCGTTCCTGCCGCTGAACGTCTCCCCGACGTCGGTCTGGAGGGTGTTTTCCGCACTGTTTTCCCCATCGTGGACTTCAACAAGACCGCGTCGCTGGAATTCGAAAGCTATGAAATTCAGGAGCCCAAGTACGATCAGGCCGAATGCATCTCCAAGGGCCTGACCTACGAGGCTCCCCTGCGTATCAAGGTGCGCCTCGTCGTCTATGATGTGGACGACACCAGCGGAGAACGCACCCTGCGCGACATGAAGGAGCAGGACATCTATTTTGGCACCCTGCCCCTGATGACCGAAAAGGGTACCTTCATTGTCAACGGCACCGAGCGCGTTATCGTCAATCAGCTGCAGCGCTCGCCCGGTATCATTTTCGAGCACGATGGTGGCAAGACCCACGCATCGAGAAAGGTCCTCTATTCCTGCCGCATCATTCCCATGCGCGGGTCCTGGCTGGACTTCGACTTTGATCACAAGGATATCCTCTATGTGCGCATAGACCGCCGCCGCAAGATGCCCGCCACCATCCTGTTCAAGGCCATGGGCATGAGCAAGACGGATATTCTGGACTACTTCTATCCCCGCGAGGATCGCGAGACCTACTATCTCAGCGTCCCCGAGGATCTGCAGGACAAGGGCGTCTATGCCCCCAACGCCCTGTTCTGGGCCATCAAGCCCGAATACGTCGACAAATTCTACCGCAAGGAACCGGCCTACGCCGACATCCACGGACCCGACGGCACGCTCATCTCCTCTGCCGGCAAGACCATCACCAAGAGGCAGTGGCGTACCATCTGCAATTCCGGCCTCTCGGCCATCGAAGTGCGCCCCGACCTCATCGAGGGCATGTTCCTTGGCGACGACATCGCCGATCCCAACACGGGCGAAGTCCTGGCCCAGGCCACGGACGAAGTGACCCCCGAGCTTCTG
Source organism: Candidatus Desulfovibrio intestinipullorum (assembly GCA_019113165.1). Lineage (GTDB taxonomy): Bacteria > Desulfobacterota > Desulfovibrionia > Desulfovibrionales > Desulfovibrionaceae > Desulfovibrio > Desulfovibrio intestinipullorum. The sequence goes on along the minus strand of DXHV01000031.1, from coordinate 35,906 downwards.
AACATGCTGCGCAAGGCGGGCGTGAAGAGCATAAGCCTTCTGCACACCAAGGGCCCCAACGTCTCCTCCAGCATCCGCGACACCCTGGTGCAGGACAAGGCTGCCGATCAGACCAAGGCCCAGGAGGAGATCTACAGACGCCTGCGTCCCTCCTCTCCGCCCACTCCGGAAATTGCCGCCCAGTTCTTCGGCAACATCTTCCGCAACCTGGACTACTACGATCTGTCCCCCGTGGGCCGCTACAAGCTCAACCAGCGCCTCAATCTCACGGAAGAGGAGTCCTGCACGGACGACGGCCACGGCAACATGGTGCCCAGCCGTACCCTGACGGACAACGACATTCTCAAGGCCATCTTCGAGCTGTGCAAGCTCAAGGACAGCAGCGGCCCGCCGGATGACATCGACCATCTGGGCAACCGCCGCGTGCGCCTGGTGGGCGAACTGGTGGAAAACCAGTACCGCATCGGCCTTGTGCGCATGGAACGCGCCATCAAGGAGCGCATGAGCGTGCAGGAAATCTCCACCCTCATGCCCCATGACCTCATCAACCCCAAGCCCGTGGCTGCGGTCCTCAAGGAGTTCTTCGGCACAAGCCAGCTCTCCCAGTTCATGGACCAGACCAATGCCCTCTCCGAAGTCACCCACAAGCGCCGTCTCTCGGCTCTTGGTCCCGGCGGCCTCACCAGAGAGCGTGCGGGCTTCGAAGTGCGCGACGTGCACACCTCGCACTACGGCCGCATCTGCCCCATCGAAACGCCTGAAGGTCCGAACATCGGCCTCATCGTCTCCCTGACCACCTATGCCAGGGTGAACGACTTCGGCTTCATCGAAACGCCCTACCGCGTGATCCGCGACTGCTGCAAGACCGACGAAATCGTCAGCCTTGACGCCACCCGCGAAACAGGCACCCAGGTCGTGGCCCAGGCCAATGCGGCCACCGATGCCGAGGGCCGTCTCACGGACGAAGTGCTCACCGTGCGTGCCAGGGGCGAAGTGACCGTTGCCCCCAGGGAAGAAGTCACCCTCATGGACGTGGCGCCCGGCCAGATGGTCTCCATCTCCGCTGCCCTCATTCCCTTCCTTGAACACGATGACGCCAACCGCGCCCTCATGGGCTCCAACATGCAGCGTCAGGCCGTGCCCCTGCTCCGATCCGAGCTGCCCATCGTGGGGACCGGCATGGAAGTGACCGTGGCCAGGGACAGCGGTGCCTGCATCGTGGCTCCTGCCGACGGCGTGGTGCAGTATGCCGATGCCGATCGCATCGTGGTGGCCTACGAAGGCGACATCTATCCGCGCAGCGGCGGCGTGCGTGCCTACGACCTGCTCAAGTTCCACAAGTCCAACCAGAACACCTGCTTTGGCCAGAAAGCCACCTGCATGCCCGGACAGAGAGTCCACAAGGGCGACGTGCTTGCCGACGGCCCGGGCATTGACGACGGTACCCTGGCCCTGGGCAAGAACCTCACCGTGGCCTTCATGCCCTGGTGCGGCTACAACTACGAAGACGCCATCCTCATTTCCGAGAAGACCGTGAAGGAAGACACCTTCACCTCCATCCACATCGAGGAATTCGAGGTCGTGGCCCGCGACACCAAGCTCGGACCCGAAGAGATTACCCGCGACATTCCCAACGTCAGCGAGGACATGCTGCGCAATCTCGACGACAGCGGCATCATCCGCATCGGTGCTCCGGTGAAGACCGACGACATCCTGGTGGGCAAGATTACCCCCAAGGGCGAGACGCAGCTCACCCCTGAGGAAAAGCTCTTGCGCGCCATCTTCGGCGAGAAGGCCAGGGACGTGAAGAACACATCCCTCAAGGTCCCCCCGGGAGTGGAAGGCACTGTCATTGACGTGAAGGTCTTCAACCGCCGCTCCGGCGAAAAGGATGCCCGTACCCTGGACATCGAGAAGTACGAAACCGCCATCCTGGATCAGAAGGAAGACGATCACATTCGCATCATCGGCAACCGCACCCGCGAGCGTCTGGCCGAATTCGTGGTGGGCAAGCAGGTCAACCAGTCCATCCTGAACTCCAGACGGAGCGGCGAGGTGGTTATCGATGCCGGCGCCTCCCTGACCGAGGCCCATCTGCCCCTCATTCCCGTGAAGAAGTTCGCCGGTCTCTTCAAGAGCCGCGAGGTGAACGATCAGGTGGCCGCCATCCTGGAGGACTACGATCGCCAGCTTGAGTACATCAAGGGCATCTACGACTCCAAGCGGGAAAAGGTCACCGAAGGCGACGATCTGCCGCCCGGCGTGATCCGCATGGTCAAGGTCTACGTGGCCATCAAGCGCAAGCTCTCCGTTGGTGACAAGATGGCCGGCCGTCACGGCAACAAGGGTGTCGTGTCCATGATCCTTCCCGAGGAGGACATGCCCTTCTTTGCCGACGGCAGACCCGTGGACATCGTCCTCAATCCCCTGGGCGTGCCTTCGCGAATGAACATCGGCCAGATCATGGAAACGCACCTGGGCTGGGGCGCCAAGGAACTGGGCCGCCAGCTCGCCGAGCTGGTGGATTCCGGCAAGGCCATGGAAGTGGTGCGCAACGAGGTCAAGTCCGCCTTCAATTCCGAGGAAATCAGCCAGCTGATCGATTCCATGGATGACGAGGAATTTGCCGCATCGGTGCGCAGGCTCAGAAAGGGCATCACCACCAGGACACCCGTCTTCGACGGTGCCACGGAAGAAGAGATCTGGGGCTGGATGGAACGTGCCGGACTGAACAACGACGGCAAGACCACCCTCTATGACGGCCGCACAGGCGAACCCTTCAAGAACAGGGTCACCGTGGGCGTCATGTACATGCTCAAGCTCCACCACCTGGTCGATGAAAAGATACATGCCCGCTCCACCGGCCCCTACTCGCTGGTGACGCAGCAGCCTCTGGGCGGCAAGGCCCAGTTCGGCGGCCAGCGTCTCGGTGAAATGGAAGTCTGGGGACTTGAAGCCTATGGTGCCTCCTACCTTCTGCAGGAGTTCCTCACCATCAAGTCCGACGACGTGACCGGCCGAGTCAAGATGTACGAGAAGATCGTGAAGGGCGACAACTTCCTGGAAGCAGGTCTGCCCGAATCCTTCAACGTCCTTGTCAAGGAATTGATGAGTCTGGGTCTCAACGTGACCCTGCATCAGGAAGAAAGCAAGAAGCGCACCCGTCCGCTGGGCCTTGTGCCCTTCAACGAGCGCTAGAAACGCACTGCATCACGAAAAAGGGGCTCCTGCCCCCTTTTCGTGATGCGGCGTCTCCTTTTCCCTTCTTTCCCCTCCTCCTGCATGCCCCTCTTTTAAGCTCACCCTCCAGGCTACGTCTGCAGACACATACGAGCCTGCAGAGCAAGGAATATACAGCATTATGAGCATGGACGATCTCTATTCCAACCGGGGAACTTCGGGCAATCTCACCAATGTGCGCAACCTGAAGGCCATACAGATTTCCATCGCGTCTCCGGAAGCCATACGCGAATGGTCCTACGGCGAAGTCAAGAAGCCCGAGACCATCAACTACCGCACCTTCAAGCCCGAGCGCGACGGCCTGTTCTGCGCCCGCATCTTTGGCCCCGTGAAGGACTACGAGTGCAACTGCGGCAAGTACAAGCGCATGAAGCACCGCGGCATCGTGTGCGAAAAGTGCGGTGTCGAAGTCATTGCCTCCAAGGTGCGCCGCGAACGCATGGGCCACATCGAACTGGCCGCGCCCGTTGCCCACATCTGGTTTCTGAAGACCCTGCCCTCCAAGATAGGCACCCTCCTCGACATGACCATGAATGATCTGGAGAAGGTGCTCTATTTTGACAGCTACATCGTGCTCGATCCCGGCCAGACCACCCTGGCCAAGCGCCAGGTCATCTCCGAGGATCAGTACCTGCAGATCATCGATCACTACGGCAGCGAGGACTGCATCAGGGTCGGCATGGGCGCCGAAGCCATCCGCTCCCTGCTCGAGGAAATCGATCTGCTGGCCCTGCGCGACGAACTGCACAGGGAAGGCGACGAGACCAAGAGCCAGACCAAGAAAAAGAAGATCACCAAGCGCCTCAAGATCGTCGAGGCCTTCATTGAATCCGAGAACCGTCCCGAGTGGATGATCATGGAAGTCATTCCCGTCATTCCGCCGGAACTGCGTCCCCTGGTCCCCCTGGACGGCGGCCGCTTTGCCACCTCGGACCTCAATGACCTCTACCGCCGCGTCATCAACCGCAACAACCGCCTCAAGCGCCTGATGGAACTCGGCGCCCCCGAGATCATCATCCGCAACGAAAAGCGCATGCTGCAGGAAGCCGTGGACGCGCTCTTCGACAACGGCCGCCGCGGTCGTGCCATTGCCGGCACCAATGGCCGTCCCCTCAAGTCCCTGTCCGACATGATCAAGGGCAAGCAGGGCCGCTTCCGTCAGAACCTGCTCGGCAAGCGCGTGGACTACTCCGGCCGTTCGGTCATCTGCGTGGGCCCCTATCTGAAGCTCCATCAGTGCGGCCTGCCCAAGAAGATGGCCCTCGAACTCTTCAAGCCCTTCATCTATTCCGAACTGGAAAAGAGGGGCCTTGCCACCACCATCAAGAGTGCCAAGAAGATGGTGGAGCGCGAAGAGACGGAAGTGTGGGATATCCTCGCCGACGTGGTGAAGGAATACCCTGTCATGCTCAACCGTGCTCCTACGCTGCACAGGCTGGGCATCCAGGCCTTCGAGCCCCTGCTCGTGGAAGGCAAGGCCATCCGTCTGCATCCGCTCGTCTGCACGGCCTACAATGCCGACTTCGACGGCGACCAGATGGCCGTGCACATTCCTCTGTCCGTGGAGGCACAGATTGAATGCCGCGTGCTCATGATGAGCACCAACAACATTCTCTCTCCCGCCAACGGCGGCCCCATCATCGTTCCTTCCCAGGACATGGTGCTTGGCCTCTACTACATGACGAGCGCCAAGCGCTTCGAGCCCGGCGAAGGCATGACCTTCTGCGGTCCCTGGGAAGTGGAAAGCGCCTACGACCAGGGCATTGTCAGTCTGCAGGCCATCATCAAGGTGCGCATGGACGACGGCGAGATCTACGAGACCACGCCCGGCCGCGTGCTGGTGGGCAACATCCTGCCCAAGGGCATGCCCTTCAAGCACGTGAACCTCGTGCTCACCAAGAAGAACATTGCCAAGCTCGTGGACGCCACCTACAAGACCTGCGGCACCAAGGCCACGGTTCTCCTGTGCGACCGCATCAAGAACATGGGCTATGAGTACGCCACCCGTTCCGGCATCTCCATCGGCCTCAAGGACATGCTTGTGCCCAGACGCAAGGAAGAGATCCTGACCCGCAGCCAGAAGGAAGTGGACGACATCGAAGGCCAGTACCGCGACGGTATCATCACCAAGACCGAAAAGTACAACAAGGTCGTCGACGTCTGGACCCAGGCCACCCAGAACGTCTCCAAGGAGATGAACAAGGAAATCAGCCACGAGGAACGCATCGATCCCAAGACGGGCGAGAAGGTCATCGACGTGAGCTTCAACCCCATCTACATGATGTCGAACTCGGGTGCTCGAGGCAACCAGGACCAGATGCGCCAGCTCGCCGGCATGCGCGGCCTCATGGCCAAGCCGAACGGCGAAATCATCGAAACCCCCATCACGGCCTCCTTCCGTGAGGGTCTCTCCGTGCTGCAGTACTTCACCTCCACGCACGGCGCCCGCAAGGGTCTGGCCGACACGGCCCTGAAGACCGCAAACTCCGGTTACCTGACCAGACGTCTGGTGGACGTGGTGCAGGATGTGGTGGTTTCCCAGTACGACTGCAATACCGTGGACGGCATTGAGCTCACCGACATCACCGAGGGCGGCGAAGTCCGCACCCGCGTGTCCCAGCGTGCCCTTGGCCGCGTGCTCCTCTACCCTGTGCTCGATCCCGTGACCCAGGAAGAAATCCTTCCTGCCAACAAGCTCATCGAGGAAGAGGACGCAAAGCTGCTGGACGAGCATGCCGTGACCTCCATCACCGTCCGCTCGCCCCTCACCTGCTCTGCCGAGCACGGCGTGTGCGCCTGCTGCTACGGACGGGATCTCGCCCGCGGTCACATGGTGAACATCGGCGAAGCCGTGGGCATCATTGCCGCCCAGTCCATCGGCGAGCCCGGCACCCAGCTCACCATGCGTACCTTCCACATCGGCGGTACGGCATCGAGCACCATCGAACGCAGCAAGATCGAGGCCATGAATCCCGGCCGCGTCATGCTCAACCACATGCACACGGTCAAGAACCCCGACGGCGAACTTGTCGTCATCGGCAAGAGCGGACAGTTTGTCATCGTGGACGCCCAGCAGCGCGAAATCCAGAAGGAAAACATTCCTTCCGGTGCCCGCATCCTGGTGCACGAAGGCCAGGAAGTGGCCAAGGGCGATGTCCTGGCCGTCTGGGAACCCTTCTACGAACCCTTCATTGTCGAAGAAGGCGGCGTGGTCCAGTTCAACGACCTCATCGAAGGCAAGACCGTGCAGGAAAAGGTCGACGAGACCAACAACAACATAGCCCTCACGGTCATGGAATTCCGTACCACGGCCTACAAGCCCTCCATCTCCATCGTGGATCCCGAAACCAGGGAGAAGAAGAAGCGTCGTCACGGCACCACCGAGACCGAAGCGACCTACTCCCTGCCTGCCGGCGCCATCGTTATGGTCAAGGACGGCGACGTGGTTCAGCAGGGCCAGACCATTGCCCGTCGTCCCCGTGAAACCTCCAAGACCAAGGATATCGTGGGTGGTCTTCCCCGCGTGGCCGAACTCTTCGAGGTCCGCAAGCCCAAGGACATGGCCGTTGTTTCCGAAATCACCGGCATTGTCACCTATGCCGGCGAAAGCAAGGGCAAGCGCCGCCTGATTGTGACGCCCGAATACGGCGATCCCAGGGAATACCTGGTGCCCAGAGGCAAGCACATCACGGCTGCGGACGGCGACTTTGTGGAAGCCGGCGATCCGCTGACCGAAGGCAGCCCCGAACTGCACGACATCCTGCGCACCAAGGGCGAGAAGTACCTGGCCAGCTATCTTGTGAATGAAATCCAGGATATCTACCGCTTCCAGGGCGTGAGCATCGACGACAAGCACTTTGAAACCATTGTGCGCCAGATGCTCCGCAAGGTCAGCGTCCTTGATTCCGGCGGCACGAGCCTGCTCGAAGGCGAGCAGGTGGACAAGGCCGAATTCAGGGCCATCAACCAGAAGGCCATTGCCGAGGGCCGCAAGCCTGCCACCGCAGAGCCCATGGTGCTTGGCATCACCCAGGCCTCCCTGACCACCTCCTCCTTCATCTCGGCCGCTTCCTTCCAGGAAACCACCAAGGTGCTCACCGAAGCCTCCCTCAAGGGCAAGGTGGACCATCTGGCAGGCCTCAAGGAAAACGTCATCGTCGGCCGCCTCATTCCTGCCGGTACCGGCCTGCGCCAGTACATCAATACGGAAATCAAGGTGCCCGATCAGAAGGAAAAGCCGGACAAGTTCCTTGAAGAGCTTGAAGCCGAGCCCCTGTACAGGTCCGTCTAGTCCGGGCAGACAAGCCTGACGGGCATTCTTGGACAGAGACTTCGGGCCGGTTCCGCTGCAGTTTCAGCGGAACCGGCCCTCTTTTTTTGTTCTGAGCAAAGGATAGGGAAAAACCGACAGATTCGGCAGGGCCTTCCGTAACGAACGTGCCCCAAAGCGGCCTGCATGGCCAGAAATACCTTTTGCCTTTGCCCGGATTTCAGGGTATGAAAGCGTCTTTGTGAAGAGCATGGTACGGCCCTGTTTTTTCAGACCTTGTGCTCAAGGACGCTGTTTCATAAAAAAAAAGCCTCATTCTGCAGACTTCTGCAGGAGAGATTCCAGGCATGCATTGGTTCAACCAGTGCATTTGTGTGCACCTCAAGGCTTTTGGCTCTTTGCTTTCTTCAAAAAATCAGCTAGCATTGGAACTATCCAACCTGTTCATTTCAAGTCCTTTTTTTGCATTGCACTGGGCAGGATTGGCCTGCGGCCCGCGTGAGAAGGCGAAGGACGCTTCACGCGGATAAATCCGGGCGCCTGGCGCCTAAATCGGAGTAGATGCATGATTACACTTTTTTACTTGCTGGGGTACCTCGCCCTCCTCGGCTGTGCAGCCACGGCGTTCATCAAAATCAGGAAATACATAACCTCGACGCCGACACACATCCGCTGGGAACTCTACCCCATTCCGCATGAAGGCCCTCGTGCCAAACACGGCGGCAGCTACATGGAAGAAACGGAGTGGTGGGACAAGAAGCACCACGCCTACCATCTGGGCGACCTTGCTGCCCTGCTTATGGAAGTGCTCTTCCTTGAAGCCACCTTCAAGCACAACCGCCCCCTGTGGTACCGCACCTATCCCTTCCATCTGGGCCTGTACATGCTGATGGGCGGCGCCATCATCCTCATCCTGGTGGCCATCCTGCGCATGTGCGGCATGGATCCCGCAACAAGCACCTTCCTCTGGCTTGTGTACGGTCTCATCAACATCATGTCCATCGTGGGCTGCCTGTGCCTCATCGGTGGCGGCGTCGGCCTCATCATGCGCCGTCTGAGTGATCCCGGCCTGCGCACCTTCTCCACTCCCGAACATTACTTCGACCTTGGCATTTTTGCCTTCTTTGGTCTCACCGGCTTCATCACCTGGATCTCCAACGAGTCCTTTGCAGCCCTTGCCAGCGACTTCGTCTACAATGCCCTGACCTTCAACTTCGTGTCCCTGGGCAGCGGCGGCTTTGTGCTGCACATGGTCATCGGCTTCTTCCTGATGCTCTGGATCCCCATCACCTTCATGAGCCATATCCTGCTCAAGTACTTCTTCTACCATGACATCCGCTGGGAAGACGTGGCCACCTGCACAAGCAAGAAGCGCCAGGAAAAGATCATGGAAGCCCTGCAGTACAAGGTGACCTGGGCTGGCCCGCACATGAATCCCAACCAGGAAGACAAGAACTGGGTTGACATTGCCACCAGTGGCTATCCGGCAAATGAAAAAGGCGAAAAGTAGCAAGGTGTCCGATCTATGAACAAAAATCTTAAACTGACCGACGTTTCCACTGTTGAAGGCCAGCTCATCGAATACGACCTCAACGATATTCCGGATCTTCCCCTTGACGTCGAGAAGCGTCCCTGTGCGCCCTTCTCCGACAAGATGAAGGAAGACTACTGCTGCGACCTTCTGGACGGCGTCTCCGTTCTCAACATTCCCCGCCCCAAGAATGCCCTGGAAGAAGAGGAGCTCGTGAACAAGTTCCTCTCCGGCATGCGCAAGCTCTTCAGCAAGGAAAACAACTGGACCTTCGTGAACATGCTGGAAGCCAGCATGGATTGCTGCGCCCAGTGCAACTCCTGTTCCGAGGCCTGTCATCTGTACGAAATGAGCGGCGGCAACCCCATGTACCGCCCGAACTTCCGTTCGGAAATCTTCCGCCGCATCTACCATCAGTATATCAAGAAAGAACCCCTGGCCAAACTGCGCTACGGTGACATGCCCCTGAACTGGAAGACCGTCGTGCGTCTGGGTGAAATGGCCTACCGCTGCAACCTGTGCCGCCGCTGCGCCCAGGTCTGCCCCATCGGCGTGGACAACGGTCTCATCGCCCGCGAAATCCGCAAGCTCTTCAGCCAGGAAATGGGCTTTGCTCCCCAGGAACTGCACAAGAAGGGCACCGAACTGCAGATGGAACGCGGTTCCTCCACAGGCATGACCCCCGACATCGTCAAGGAAAATGTCGAATTCATCGATGAAGACTACACCGAAATCACCGGTGTGGGCATCGAGACGCCCTTCGACAAGAAGGACGCCGACATCCTGCTCATCCACAATGCCGGTGAAGTCATGGCCTGGCCCGAAAACGTGGCCTGCTTCTCTCTCATCTTCAACGCTGCCGGCCTCTCCTGGACCATGTCCAGCAAGATGGTGGGCTACGACGGCGTGAACTACGGCGTCTTCTACGACGATGCCCAGACCGCCCGTATTGCCATCCAGCACATGCAGGCTGCCAAGGAACTCGGCGTCAAGAAGATCGTCATCGGCGAATGCGGCCATGCCACCAAGGCCCTGACCGTCATTGCCGACCGCGTGGTGCCCTACGACCTGCAGGTTCCCAGGGAACCCTGCTACGTCACCCTGCGCGACATCATCAAGGAAGGCCGCCTGAAGCTCGATCCTTCCCGCAACAACTTCCCCGTGACCCTGCATGACCCCTGCAACATCGTCCGTCTCATGGGCGTTGTGGAGCCCCAGCGCGAAATCCTGCGCGCCATTGCTCCCCAGTTCAGGGAAATGCCCTGCAACGGCGTCAACAACTACTGCTGCGGCGGTGGTTCCGGCTTTGCCATCATCACCCGCAACAACATGAACGTCTGGCGCGGCAACATTGCCGGTCGCAAGAAGTTCTGGCAGATCAGCGAAGCCTTCAAGGACTGCCTCGGACCCGAAACCAAGAAGTACATCTGTGCTCCCTGCTCCAACTGCAAGGGCCAGATCCGCGACATCCTGGAAGAAAACGACCTGTACACCAAGAACAGCTTTGCCTACGGCGGCCTGGTGGAACTCATCGTCAACTGCATGACCGATGTGACCCCCGGCTTCATCAAGTGGGGCGAAGAAGAATAGGTCCTTGTGACTGAACAGGGAGGGGAGAGGCTTCCTCCCCCGCCCTGGAACTTGTGAGGGGGCACTGCCTTGACGGGCAGTGCCCCCTTCTTTCTTGCCGGCCCTCAAAAAGTCTCGTGTGCCGGGGCGTACTCTGCGCCCCTGTCTGTGTCCTCCCTGCACATTCGGACCTACCTACTTGTTCTCTCCCTCTTTTTCGCTCTGACACGCCTGGCCGTTCTCATTTGACGGGGGGTGTCAAAATGCCTATTTCTTTCAGCAGGTCAGGCGTTCCTGCAAACCGGAGTTTCTGCCTTCAAAAGGCCGGACAGGCCGGATTCCGCCTTCCCCGTGCCTGTCATTCCAGTCTCCTCTTCCCTGTCTCCACGTTCTTGCCTGCAGGCCGCATCCCCTCGTTCCTTCAGGCTCCTCTCTATCGGATCTTGAAATGTCGGATCTTGAAAAAAACAGCAGCGACACAGCGACCACCACACAGACTGCTCCGTCAGCCACCACTTCGCCCACAGGCGCGATCTCAAACGAGTCCGCTCCTGCACGCCCTACGGAGCCCTCTTCGGCCAGACAGGCCAGTGTTCAGGCGAGGACCGGTGCCCCCCAAAACCTGTCCCAGTCTTCCGGCACGCCCCTCCCAAGGAGCGTGCCTGCGGACAGTGGAGCGCCCGAGACACGGACAGCAGCCCCGAAAATAAGCATACGGCCTGCGGCTCCTGCCCAGGCATCCGGAAAAGCGGCTGTGCAGCCAGCCCAGTCCAGGCAGGGCCCGAAAATTTCCGTCACCAGACATGAGCCTGGCCAGACCCCAGGACACAAAACCGTCCAGACAGCAGCCAGGACAGGCAGCCAGGCTGGCGGACAAGCTCAGGGGACGCAGGCCACACCCTTGACAGCGATCAGGGCCGCTTCCGCAGCCTCTGCCAGCCAAAAGCCTGCTCCACAGGGAACCATCCCTGCTTCCAGGGGAACGGTGCACGCCAAAGACAAGGGGCAGGCCCGTGCGCAGTCCGTGGCCGGTCGTCAGGACACATCAGCCCCTGCGCAGGCAGGTCGGGGACGCTCGACTGCGCAAGCCGGGGACACACAGGGGAGTGCAGAAACAAGGCCCCATGGACTGGACGGCACGGCGGCTGCCATGCTGCGCAAGGCCCACGAGGCCGGCCGCAAGCCCGATGGCCCCATGTCTCCCCGTGAGCTTGTCACAGAACCCCTGCGTCCTTCCGATGTGGACTTCATGCCAGGCATCCTGCGCTGCATGGCCCTGCTGCTTCGTCTCAAGGGTGTCATTGTCTCGCCGCAGTTTCTCATGGCAGGCCTCAACGGCAGTCATGTCACCCCTGAGGCCTGCCTGCGTGTTGCCCGCAAGGCCGGGCTCTCCGGCCGCATTCTCTACAGGCCGCGTCTTGAGGACATTCCTTCCCTCACCCTGCCCTGCATCCTGCTTTTGAGCAATGACCGCGCCTGCGTGCTGGTGAGCAAGAGCGGAGAGCGCGCCCAGGTCATCTTCCCGGAAACGGAGAACACTGCCCAGAACATACAGCTCGAGGAACTTCGGGCCGACTATTCGGGCTATGCCCTCTTTGCCTCTGTGGAGAGCAAGCCCGACGAGCGCACCGAGAGCTTCACCATATCAAAAGGCAAGCGCTGGTTCTGGGACGTCTTGAGCTACTATGCGCCCATCTACCGCCATGTGGCCCTGGCCAGCGTGATCACCAATCTCATTGCCGTGGCCACCCCCCTCTTTGTCATGAACGTGTACGACAGGGTGGTGCCCAATGCGGCCATGGAAACCCTGTGGGTGCTGGCCATAGGCGTGCTCATCGCCTATGTCTTCGACTTTCTGCTGCGCACCATGCGCGTCTACTTCGTGGACGTGGCCGGCCGCAATGCCGACGTGGTGCTCTCGAGCACCCTGGTGAACAAGGTGCTGGGCATGCGCCTGGATGCCAAGCCCGAGTCCACCGGCGCCCTGACCAACAATCTGCGCGAGTTCGATCAGCTGCGGGACTTCTTCAGTTCCTCTACCCTGCTGGCCTGCATTGACGTGCCCTTCCTGGCCGTCTTCATCATCTTCATAGGCATCATAGCAGGCCCCATGTGCCTTCTGCCCATCTGCGCCATCCCCGTGCTCGTGGGCCTGGGGCTGGTCATACAGGGCTTTTCCAGGCGCTGTGCCGAGGCCTCCTACAAGCAGAACATGCAGAAGAACGCCCTGCTTGTGGAAATCGTCAACGGCCTTGAAACCATCAAGTCCTGCCAGGCGGAAAGCCGCATGCAGCGCCTCTGGGAGGCCGTGGTCGGCCTGTCGGCCAAGTCGAACTCGGATTCGCGCAAGTACAACAACCTGGCTGTCAACGCCTCCCTGCTGGTCACGCAGTTCGTGTCCGTCATTCTCATCATCTGGGGCGTCTACCGCATAGAGGAAGGCCTCATGACCATGGGCGCGCTCATTGGCGCCAACATCCTGCTCGGCCGAACCATGGCGCCCCTCATGCAGATAGCCTCCCTGCTGACCAGAGTGCAGAACTCGCAGGTGGCCCTCAAGGCCCTGGACCTGCTCATGGCCCTGCCCTCGGAAAACGAGGCCCACCGCACCCCCCTGGACTTCGGGCTGCTCAGGCCTTCCTTTACCATGGAAAACGTGAGCTTTGCCTACCCCAGGGAAAAGCGCCTGGCGCTCGATCGGGTGAGCCTGCACATTGAACCAGGCGAGCATGTGGGCATCATTGGCACCATGGGCTCCGGCAAGAGCACCCTTGCCAAGCTCCTCACCGGCCTCTACCAGCCCAAGGAAGGCGCCGTGAAGTTTGGCGGCGTGGACATACGCCAGTTTGCCACATCGGAGCTGCGCAGCCGGGTCGGCGTGCTTCCCCAGGACGTGGTGCTCTTCTATGGCAGCATCCGCGACAACATTGCCCTGGGCGATCCCACCATCAATGACCACCTCATTCTGCGGGCTGCCACCGTGGCCGGTGTCAGCGACTTTCTGCGCAACAATCCCGCAGGCTTTGCGGCCCAGGTGGGCGAACAGGGCAAGGAGCTTTCCGGCGGCCAGCGCCAGTCCGTGGCCCTGGCCCGAGCCCTTGTGCACGATCCGGAAGTACTCATCCTGGACGAGCCCACGAGCAACATGGACACGGACTCGGAGCGCCAGCTGCAGCGCAGGCTCTACCAGGTGGCCCGGGGCAGGACGCTCATCCTGGTCACCCACCGTCTGAGCATGCTGCGCCTTGTGGAGCGCCTCATCATCATGAAGGAAGGGCGCATTGTCTACGACGGTCCAAGAGATGCGTGCGATCTCTTCCGCCCCAAACAAGCCGCACAGCCCCAGGGGAAGTAGTTCGCCATGACAACGCAAGACCAACATCCCGAACAGGAACAGGCCACGGCCCAGCTGCCCCCGGAATACAGGGGCATACGCGGTGCCGGCTCCGCAGCCCGTCTGACCAGACTGGCCAGGGAAAAGAAGTTCGTGCTGCCCGGGCAGAACCGACCCGGGCAGAACAGATCGGACGAACAGGACACGGCCATCACCTCCACGGGCGTGCTGACGGCCCATGTGGCCGAGGACGACACGGACGGCCCGGAAGCTGGCCCCGGCGCACGGCCTGACACCCGTCAGGCCAGGGCCCTGGCAGACGAAACAGGCTCGGCCGATCGGACGACTCAGGCTTTTGTGCCTGTCGCAGACAGCCAGGCAGGCGATGCCGCCACAGGGGCCACAGGCTCGGGCGACAGTGCAGACGGCCAGCTGCCTGCAGTCCCCCGCACAGACGAGACACCCCCTGCAGCCGCAACGAATACAGGGACTCCTGTTGCCAGCATCTTTGCGGCCGCCCAGGCAGCCCAGGCCAGCCAGGGTATGGGACAGGCCGGCAGTCAGCCGCCTGCCGCACCGCCCGTGCCTCTTGTGCAGGCTCGTGCCCAGGCTCAGGCCCAGCACCTGCCCACCAGGCGCCCCCTGCAGGCGCCACGGCCGCAGGAAGGCTTTGCCCAGGGCGCTCCAGTCCAGGAGAACTCCTCCAATGTGGCGGGCTTTCTCTCCTTCCTCAAATCCATTCTCAAAAAGGGGCCCAGCGAACAGACGCCCGATCGCTCCCTCCTCTCCCAGCTGGGCGACCTTGTGACCGGCAAAAGACAGCAGGAGGTGGGCGCCCGCAGCATGACCATGCAGGGACAGGGCCTCTTTGCGGCCCTGGACGCGCCCCTGCAGGGCCTCACTCCCGACGACATCCGCTATGCGGGCGACGTGGACGCTGCCTACTCGCGCAGGCCAAAAATTGGTGCCCGCGTGCTCTCCCTGACCATTGCCGTCTTCTTCACCATTCTCATCATCTGGGCCGCCTTCTCCAAGATCGACGAGGTGACCCATTCCGAAGGCAGTGTGGTGGGCTCGCAGAGCACGCAAACCATCTCCAACCTGGAAGGCGGCATTTTGCGGGCCATGCTGGTCCGTGACGGCAATACCGTGCAAAAGGGCGACGTGCTGGCCCAGATCGACAACGAGATGGCCGCGAGCTCCTACCGCGATGCCATGCAGCGCAGCATGGACAACGTCTTTGCCCTCATCCGCCTGGAAGCGGAACTCAAGAACACGGAGCCCGTCTTTCCCAAGGATCTCTATACCTGGTCCGTGGAATACTTCGGACGCGAGGTGGATCCGGCCATGCTGCAGCAGGCCCAGCAGATTATTGCCGACCAGGAAAGCGTCTGGCGGTCGCGCAGGGAGCGCTTCAGGGTGGACGAGGACGTGCTGCGCAGCCAGGCCGCCCAGAGGGAGCGCGAGGTCCAGGAACAGACCACGCACAGGGAACAGCTCATTCAGAGCCTGGCGCTTTCCAGACAGCAGCGTGATGCCGCCAAGGCCCTGGTGAGCCGCAACAACTTCTCCCGCCTGGAGTACCTTGGCATGGAACAGAAGGTGGTGGAACTGCAGGGCCAGGTGGACATGCTGGATGCCACCATCTCCAAGGCCCAGGCGGCCGCAGCCGAAGCAAAGCACCGCATAGAGTCCCATACGGCCGAATTCCGGGCCGGCATCACCGAGGAAATCAACAAGCGCCGCGTGGAGCTCACCACCCTGCAGGAAACCCTGGCTGCCGGTGGCGACCGCGTGACGCGTACCGACGTGCGCTCGCCCGTGCGCGGCATCATCAAGCAGATCTACATCAATACCATTGGCGGTGTCGTCAAGCCCGGCGAACCCATCATGGACATTGTGCCCCTGGACGACACCCTGCTGGTGGAAGCCAGGGTCCGTCCCCAGGATGTGGCCTTCCTGCGGCCCGGGCAGAACGTCATGGTAAAGGTCACGGCCTACGACTTCTCCATCTACGGCGGCCTGGAAGGCAAGCTCGAACAAATCAGTGCCGATACCATAGAAGGCAAGCAGGGCGAGTTCTACTACCTTGTCAAGATTCGCACGAGCAAGACCTACCTTGAGCACAACAACGAAATCCTGCCCATCATTCCCGGCATGATTGTGCAGGCCGACATCCTCATCGGCAAGAAGACCATATTGCAGTACCTGATGAAGCCCATTCTCAAGGCCAAGCAGAACGCCCTGACCGAACGCTGATCGCGGCAGGAACACTCATCCCACGGCATTTCCCTATGGCAGCATACAGACATACATCCTGGCCACTCCTTGCGGGAGCCTTTCTTCTGACCGGCCTTGCCACCATTGCCGGCATCACGGCCCTGTGGCAGCAGTCTCTGGTCAGCAGTACCACCTATCTCACCAGGGTCATCAGCGAACTGGACAAGGGCCAGAGCGTGCTGGCGCGCTCCTGGACCCGCGACCTCGAGGCCGCCCTGGGCACGCTGGCCGACAACAGCCGCTTCAGTGTCTTCATCGACAAGGTGAGCGGCATGAACCTGGCTTCCGACGTCCTGCAGACCCTGTGCGGCACGTCCAACGAGCGCCAGTCCATGCTCGCCCTGCTCACGGCACGCCGCACGCCGGAGGAAATGGAAAAGCTGCGATCCTTTGCCTCTGAGTCCGAAAGCATACGCAAGGATCTGGCCGAGATGGCCACGCGCTACAACTTCCTGTCCATCACCCTCTTTTCCCGCGAGGGGGCGCCCTGCCTGGGCACGGAGTTCATCAACGAGCGCATAGAGAACAGCGGCAGGCAGCTTGCCACGAACATGGCAGGCTCTGCCAGCCGTACCCTCTCCCAGCCTGCTTACATGAACGCAGGCAAGCTCTGCGTGGACATTGCCGTGCCCATGGTGCTCACGGACAAGCGCAGCATCCTGACCTACAATGTGGGCATCCTGCTGGTCACCATTGATCTGGGCGACTGCATGGAACGCATGCAGGCAGCCCTGAACCCGGAAAGCGGGGTGCAGAGCCTTGTGCTCGAGGCCCAGCCCGACCGCACCCTGGTCGTGCTGAACGCGAAGTCGGCCCACAAGGTGCCCCTGGAAGGCTGGACGAGCACGGAAGACGGCATCCCCTTTGCCCTGCGCCGCATTCCAGGCCAGCAGCAGGACACCTACTGCCTTGGCAAGCGCCTTCTGTCCACCTCCCTCTTTCTGCTCACAGGCCTGCCGCAGCCTGCGGCCAGAGCCCTGCAGGAAAGCGACGAGAACATCTCCCTTCTGCAGGCAGCAGGCCTGGCCTGCGCCCTGCTGCTCGCCCTCTTTGTCTTCCTCTTCCTTGTCTTCCGGCACAAGGAACAGAGCGTCCTCAGGACGGTCAAAAGGGATGCCACGGACAGGCTGCAGCAACAGCAGTTCCTGGATGTCCTGGACAGGGAGGAAGCCCTGGGCCTTGTCTGCATCGACTTTGACAACAACATCCTCTTTGCCAACACCTCCTTTGCCAGGCTTGCGGGCAAGAAGAGCCCGGCCCTGCTGATGGATACGACGCTCAAGGAACTGCCGGCCACCCTGGCAGGCGACCTTGCCCAGCATGCGGGCAAGATCTGGGCCAGCCCGACGCTTTCCACGAGCACCATGAAGCTCGACCTCAAGGACGGGGAGCACAGCTATCTTGTCCATGCCTCGCCCTATGTGGACGAGGAAGGCTATCTGGCCGGCCTGCTGGTCGTCTACAGGGATATCAGCGAGCGCGTGGCGGCTAGGGAGCGTGCGGACACGCTCATAGAGCAGACAGCCGGCACCCTGCACCGCGTCCTCTTCAGTCTGGATCCCTATGCAGGCCGTCTTTCCACCCTCATTGGCGAGGTGGCCGTGCTCACGGCCCAGCTGGACGGCGACAAGAGCGCTGCCACCGCACGCCTGCTCTCCACCGCAGGCAAGCTCTGCCTGCTCACCAACATCCCCCGCGTGGCCGGAAAGGCTGTCCAAAAGGAAGAACAGGGCCGCCACATTCCTGCCACCCTGGGGCTTTCCCTGGGCAATCTGGACATAGCGGGCCTGCCCGTGCAGAGCACCATTGCCGGCATGTACGAACGCCTGGACGGATCAGGGCTGCCCCTGGGCCTGAAGGGCGACGACATCAGCAAGCCCTCCCGCTATCTGGCCATAGCCCAGTTCTTCTGTGCCGCCCTGCATCCCAGGGACGGCAAGAGCCCGGAGGACTGGAAGGAAGCCTTTGCGCCCCTGCTTGACACAGCCAAGTTCGACGGGGCCGCAGACAAGCTCTTCCGCTATCTGGGCACGCCGCAGGGCGAGCGGCTCATCCTCCGCCTGCGCCGCAGATAGCACGAGAAGGACAAGGGGCCCTGCGCCCTGTCCCTTCGTGCTCCCATTCATGTTCAACCAAGGCTTTGTATGCAGACACCCTTCTGGCTGCCCATCTGGCAGGCCGCAGCTTCCCTTCTTTCCGTCGCCACGGAAGTGACGGTTGTCCTTCCGGTCATGGTCCTTCTCTGCCTGCTGCTCGGTCGCAGGAGACAGCGCGAGGCCATGGGCCGCACAGGCCAGCTCTTTCTCCATATTGCCCTTGTCACGGCCTTCTTTGGCGCCGTGGACATTGCCGGACACGGCTTTGTGTCCCTGCAGGCCATACCGGCCAGCATGGACAAGCTTGTGCCCGTGCCCTTCGATCCCTTCTCCCTGCCCTGGCGCGCCACATGCACGAGCCTTGCGTCCTGGGCGCTCGGAGGCCTGTGCCTCGGCATCTGTGCCCTGTTTGCACGGCCCATCTTTCGCACGGCCGCCTTCTCCATGGACGAGGACACCCTTAAGGCCATGGACAAGAAGGCCCTGGCCGCCTCTGCAGCCGCCCTTGTCGCCTTTGCCTGCTTCTTTGCCGCCATCATCCTGCGCAACTGGCCCTTCCTGGGCCTGCCTGAGCAGATGACACAGGAAACGGTCTTCCAGGTCCTGCTCAAGCACAGCTGGCGGCAGAGCTGTGCCGCCCTCATGCCCGCAGGCGGCATTGCCGTCTTCTCCCTCTTTTTGCAGCTGCCTGGCCTTTCCAGGGAACAGAAGCAGGTGGAGCGCGAAAACCGCAGGCAGGAAGTCATTCCCGGCACTGTCCCGGAAACGCTGCCCTTGAGCGATGTGGAGAGCACGGCCTTTCGCATGTGCGCAGCCTTTGCCCTGGCAGGCGCCACCTTCCAGCTGCTGGACGCGGGCTTTCTGGCCTTCAGTTCGGTAGCGGCCTTAGGGTCGGGCTTTACCTCGGCCCTCATGCGCTTTGGGCCCTTCCTTGTGACCGCAGGCTCCCTCGCCTGCTGGGCCTTCATCTTTGTCCGGCCGAGACGCAACATGCTCTTTCTGGCCCTTCTGCCCGTGCTGCTCATTTTGCTGCGGGCCGTGGGCCGGTTCTAGGCCCGGTTCCAGGGCCTGACAGGCACTCTTCAGAAAACAGAGAGGGCGGTACGCTGCAGGTTGCTGCAGCGTACCGCCCTTTTGCCTTTGTCGAGCCTGTGCATCGTCGCGACATGGCGTCATCAAGTCATGCCGTCATCGCGTCAGCAGCAGACTTCTACATCTCGTGCCAGCCCAGGAAGAGACGGTAGGCCTCGTTGCTCGTCTCGTCCACGTAGGGGTAGCCCATGAGACGCACGCGGTCCAGGAAGTCCTGGAAGGCAACCGCCTTCTCCGGGGGCACATCAATGCCCACCAGCACGCGACCAAAGTCGGCGCCATGGTAGCGGTACTGGAAGAGGGTAATGTTGAAGTTCATGTGCATGGCATCGATGAAGTTGAGCAGGGCGCCGGGATGCTCGGGGAAGATGAAGCGGTAGAGCTTCTCGTTTTTGATGAGCGGTGCATTGCCGCCGACCAGATGGCGGATGTGCAGCTTGGCGAGCTCGTTGTCGCTCATGTCCACCACGCCGAAGCCCTGCTTTCTCAGGTCCTCGATGATGGTCTGCTTTTCACCGGCTGAGGACAGGGAGAGGCCAAGCAGGACATGGCCGCACTGCGGGTCGGAGAAACGGGTGCAGACTTCGGTGATGTTGCGCTTGCCAATGCTGTGGATCAGGGTCCTGAAGGAACCGATCTTTTCAGGGATGTCGACGGCAATGAGGGCCTCGCTGTCCGAACCGATGGCGGCACGGTCGGTGACATAGCCCAGGCGGTCAAAATTCATGTTGGCACCGCTGACAATGGCGGCCAGACGCTTGCCGTGCAGATCGTGCTCGGCAGCATAGGCCTTGAGGCCGGCCAGAGAGAGGGCGCCGGCCGGTTCGGCCACGACTCTCGTGTCCTCGAAAATGTCCTTGATGGCGCTGCAGATGGCATCGGTGTCCACCAGCACGATGTCGTCCAGGCAGTCGCGGCAGATCTCGAAGGTCTTCTCGCCCACGAGCTTCACGGCCACGCCGTCGGCAAAGAGGCCCACCTCGCGCATTTCCACGGGACGGCCGGCCGCAATGGAACGACGCATGTCGTCGGAGTCCACGGGCTCGACGCCAATGACCTTCACCTCGGGACGCAGCTGCTTGATGTAGACGCCGACACCGGCGGCCAGACCGCCGCCGCCAATGGGCACAAAGACGGCATCCAGGGGACCGGGGTTCTGGCGCAGGATTTCCATGGCAATGGTGCCCTGGCCGGCAATCACGTCCTCGTCGTCAAAGGGCGGAATGAAGACGGCGCCAGTCTCCTTGATGAGTTCCTTCGTTTTCTGGGCACAGTCGCTGAAAGACTCGCCGGAAAGCACCACCTTGCCGCCCAGGCGCTCCACGGCATGCACCTTGATGCCGGGGCTGGTCTCGGGCATGACAATGGTGGCCTTGCAGCCCAGATGCCTGGCAGACAGGGCCACGCCCTGGGCATGGTTGCCGGCAGAGGCCGCAATGACGCCCCGGTCCAGTTCTTCCCTGCTCAGCTGAGCCATCTTGTTGTATGCGCCGCGCAGCTTGAAGGAAAAGACGGGCTGCGTGTCCTCCCTTTTGAGCAGAACGACATTGTCAAGACGCCTGGACAGTATTTCAGCCTGCTCCAGAGGCGTTTCGACGGCCACGTCATAGACCCTGCTCAGGAGAATCTTCTTAAGATAATCATTCATAGCCATAAGATGCTGTTACTCCTCAAACGAACGTCACCACAAGGACACTGAAGCTGCGTGCTGCAAACTCTTCCTTGAAGAACTGTTGTATCTGGTCGGCTCACAGGATGCCGATGTGCATCAGTACACCCGGGGGAACAGTGTACTGTCGTGCGGCGCAACGTAGCGCTATCCGCCGCAAAGCACAATGCCTGCTCCCCGGCTTTTGTTCAGCCCTGAGATGTGCTGATATTCCAAACAGTTCTGTTTATTCGTATATGATTATATCTGGTTATCCATATATTCTTATTATACTACAGACTTCCACTGCGGCTCCTTGCGCAGTTCCCCTGCCTCCACGTCCGTGTCTATGCCATAGTACTTGCGGTAGAGGGTCTGGGCGTGGTTGTCGCCAATAAGGTAGATGGTGTCGCCCCTGGCAAGCACGTAGCCGGCCTCCGGGTTGATGTGGGAGGTGCCGTCCGGACAGTGCACGGCCAGGACGCTGCAGCGGGTATTGCCGCGTATGCCGCTCCGGGCCAGGCTCATGCCAGCCAGATTCTCGCTGACGGTGGAGCGGAAGACGGAGAGGCGCTCGTTGAGCATGAGCAGCCTGTTGGGCGAGAGCAGGTTGATGACCGTGGCGCTGACCAGCGAGGCCAGGGAGAGGACAAGGTCTGCTCCTGCCAGATGCAGGCCGTTCACGTTGCGGTCCAGAGAGGCCCGGCTGATGATCTGCACATCGGGCCGCAGACTGCGGCAGTAGATGGTCAGATAGATATTGGCGTCATCGTCATGGGTGGTCACAATGATGGTGGGCGTGGTACGGATGCCGGCCTTTTCCATGAGGCTGAGATCCGAGGCATCGCCGCAGACGACGGGCGTGGATCCGGCATCGATGTTCTGCTTGCGGTCCACGATGAGGGCATTGATGCCGCGTCGGGACAGGCTGCGGGCCACGGCCAGTCCCACCCTGCCGCCACCTATGATGATGGTGGCAGGCTGCCTTGCGTCCATGTCCTGATCCGTGCTGCTGAGCAGGCTGTTGAAGGCCCGCACCTGCTCTTCCGTACCGGCCACCATGAGCACGGTGCTGCGGCCGAAGGTGGTGTCGGGCCTTGGCAGGCTGAAGGCGCCGCGTTCCCAGACGCCCACCACGCTGACACCGGTGTCGTGGCGTATGCCGCTCTCAAGCAGGGTCTTGCCGGCCAGGGGCGTGCGCATGACCGGCGCCTCGGCGATGACCAGGCGCCCGAAGTGGCCGAGCACGCTGACCCGGTGGCTTGGGTGAATAACCCTTCTTGCCAGGGCCTCGCCAAGCAGGCTGTAAAAGTGGAAGCAGCGGCTGCAGCCTGCCATGCGCAGGATGTCCCTTGCTTCCAGGCTCTCCACCCCGGCCACGATGGGCAGCTCGGGGGCTGCTTCGTGGGCAGAGAAGACGATGTTGGCGCTGCGTATGTCCGTATCCATGACCACCAGGGAGGCGGCGGTCTCGGCATGGAGCTTGCTGTAGGTTTCCTTGTCGTCGTGTTCGCCGAGCACGGCCTTGTAGCCCTGGCTCAAGAGCTGCAGGGCTGTCTGCATGTCCGAGCACAAAAGATAGGCCTTCATGTCGTAGCGCATCAGGGTCTCGGACAGGTTGAGGGCAATGGGATTGGTGCCGGCAATGAGGACATGGCCCCTGATGGAATCGGGCAGGCGTCTGGGCACCATTTCCTTTTTCTGCCGCTCCATCCAGGGCAGGTAGAAGTGCTGGATAAAGGTAAAGGGCAGAAGGATCAGGAAGAAGACAATGCCTGAGACAAGGACAATGATGGAAAAAATCCTGCCGAGATCGGAGGTAAAGGTAATGTCCCCGAATCCGAGGGTAGACATGACGGTAAAGGTCCAGTAAACCCCCGTGATAATGGAGTATTCCCGGCCCTCGTAGAGCATGATCCAGTGAAAGAGGGCCGAAAAGACGGCAATCTCCACGACCAGGACCAGCAGAAAGTGCGTGAAGACCTTCTGATGATCCTGCGTCTCGCGTATATGAATGAGGTTGGTCAGAACACTTGCCAGCGACTTGAGCACAATCCGATCCCCTGCACCACCCCCCATGGGCCGCACCGGGTCCCGGGGCAGATGATGTCTTCTCTTGGGCTGTGGCCCCTCGGTTGTCGGGGCACAGGCTGCAAAAGAGACAGGGCGCCGGATGGCGGGGCGCACGGTGGCGACGGCCGGCACACAATCCGGCACGGTCCCGCACGGTCCTGTCCTAATCCAGGGTCCTGTCCTCTGCAGTTGTCCGAGCCCCTGCAAAAAGGGCTGCATTTCTCGGGCAGAGTATACCCAGTGCGGCCGCTTTTTTCCATAGTCTGCAGATCTGGAGATCTGCCGGGGAGCTGGCCGAGAGCTGTCCATGGGATCAATCCCTTCAGTTCTGCTCCGGACAGACCAGGAGCGCTGCCTGCTGGACAAAGGCCCCGGAAAAAGGCACGCTTCACCTGTCGTCCGGACCTGCCTGCGCGCACCTCCCCTGTTCCCGCAAACAGCTGCACACCGCAGCAGGGGCCACAGGCACACCGGCTCTTCCACCTTCATTCAGGCTTCAGGCTTCAGGCCGGCCACCCCCACATTGGAGTTCCTCATGTCTGCACATATTGCCAAGGAAATGGGACGCAAGGCACGTGCTGCCTCCAGGCTTCTTGCATCGGCCTCGCCCTCGGCCAAGAACCTCTTTCTCCAGAATCTGGCCCGCCTGCTCATGGATCACAGAAAGGACATCCTGGCCGTCAATGCCAAGGATGTGGAGAAGGCCCGGGAGCTCGGCCTGGACGGTCCGCGCCTGAACCGGCTGACCCTGACGCCTGCCATTGTCGAGGACATGCACAAGGCCTGTCTGGAAGTGGCCGAAATGCCGGATCCCATTGGCGCCATGGAGCGGCAGTGGCAGCGTCCCAACGGCCTGCTGGTTGGCAGGATGCGCGTACCCCTGGGCGTCATTGCCATGATCTACGAGGCCAGGCCCAATGTGACGGTGGACGCCGCCATCCTCTGTCTCAAGGCCGGTAATGCCGTGATTCTGCGCGGCGGCCGCGAGGCCCTCAATTCCAACCGCTATCTGGCCTCCCTGCTGCAGCAGGCCCTGAGCGATGCCGGCCTTCCGGCAGACGCGGCCCAGCTTGTGCAGTCCACGGATCACGCCCTGGTCACGGAACTCTGCCACCTGGACGAAGACATTGACGTCATCATCCCCCGCGGCGGCGAGGGTCTGGTCCGCGCTGTGACAGAACAGGCCACCATGCCTGTGCTTAAGCACTACAAGGGCGTGTGCCATGCCTTTGTGGACGCCTCCGCCGACCTGAACATGGCCCTGGACATTGTCTACAATGGCAAGGTGCAGCGTCCCGGCGTCTGCAATGCCCTGGAATGCCTGCTTGTGCACGAGGATGTGGCGGCAGCCTTCCTGCCCATGGTGGCCGACAGGCTTGGCCAGGCCGGCGTGGAATTCAGGGCCTGCCCCCGCTCCCTCCCCCTGCTCGGCGCCACGGCCAGACCCCAGGAGGAAGGCGACCTCGGCATGGAATTCCACGATCTCATCCTGAGTGTCTGCGTGGTGAAGGATCTGGACGAGGCCCTGACCCACATTGCCCGCTACAATTCCAACCACACGGATGTCATTGTCACCAACGACTATGCCCATGCCCAGCGCTTTGTCCGTGAAGCCGATGCCTCCATGGTCGGTGTCAATGTCTCCACCCGCTTCAATGACGGCGGCCAGCTGGGACTCGGAGCCGAAATCGGCATTTCCACCTCCAAGCTCCATGCCTATGGGCCCATGGGCGTCCTGGAACTGACCACCACCAAGTTTGTCGTTCTGGGCCAGGGACAGGTCCGCCAGTAGGCACGTTCCTCCTGCTCCGCACACGTTCACTCCACACAGACACGCCGTATCACTAATGAACGCTATAGCAGTCCTTGGCGGGAGCTTTAATCCCCTGCATGTCGGACACCTCCGTCTGGCCATAGAAATCCACGAAGCCTTCGGCCCCCTGCTGGAACGGGTGGACATCTTGCCGACCGCCCATCCGCCGCACAAGCTGGAGCAGTATGTCCTGCCCTTCTCCGTTCGCGTCGAACTCATTGGCGAGGCCGTGGCGCCCTATCCCTGGCTCAGATGCAATCCCCTGGAAGGAGAGCGGGAAAGCCCCTCCTATACCTGGGACACCCTGGGCCTCTATCAGGAACGCGAGCCCGGCAAGGAGATCTTCTTTGTGCTGGGCAGCCAGGACTACGTGCAGCTGCCAGGCTGGTACCACGGTCTGGATATCCCCAGGCGCTGCACCCTGGTCGTTGCGCCCAGGGGCTTCTACCGCCCGGAACAGTTCATCTGGGACACGCAGCACATGTGGCCGGACACAAGGCTTGGCACGCCCCTGACGGCCAACGGCCTGTGCATGGAGGGCTCCTGTGGCCGCATCATCTTCCAGCCCCTGCCCTGGCTGGAGGTCAGTGCCTCGCTCATCCGCGAGCGCTGGCTGCTCGGACGCTGCATAGACTACCTTGTGCCCATGGGCGTGAGCAGAATGCTGGAATCCCGCAGGGAGGAAATACGGCATCTGTGGAGCTGAAACCTGCCCAGAATCCCTTCCAGGCAGGGGATTCTTGTGAAGAGCCCCGATAAGCCCCCTGCAAAAAATGCAGTGCGTTCCTGAAACGCGGAAAGAAAACGGAACGCTTTATGCAGCATCCACATCTCTTTGATTTGTAGTGTTTTTTTCTGCAAATAAAGCATCAGGGAAGGCCGTCCGTCCCCAAACTTCAGTTCCTGCCCAAAAATAGTAGCAGACCCTTGCGCTTTGGCCTGTTGAACTTATCTTTTTGGTAGGGTATAAAACTTCTATCCGGCTCTCACTGCTGCCTCTGACATGGGAGTCGTTCCGGCGATTCCTCCGGCGGCATAACATTTTAACGCTTTGTTGGAGAAAACCATGGCAGTAACCATCAAGAAGATTCTCTGTGCTGTCGATCTGTCCGACCATAGTGCTCAGGTTGCCGAGTACGCGGCTCTCTTCGCCTCCAAGTGTGACGCAGAAGTTGAAGTCGTCTACGTGGCCCCCACCTTGAGCCAGTACACCGGATTCAAGGTTCCTCAGAGTGACATTCATTCCTTTGTTGGCGAAATCGTCAGCGGCGCCCAGGCCAGCATGAATGCCTTTGTTGCCCAGCACTTTGAAGGAATCAAGGCTACTGGTGAAGTCATGGTCGGCTATGCTTCCGACGAAATTCTGGGCAAGGCCAAGAAGGACAACGTTGACCTCATCATCATGGGCACCCATGGTCGCAAGGGCATTGACCGCATTCTGTTTGGCTCCGTTGCCGAAAAGGTTGTGAAGAACTCCGAAGTTCCGGTTCTGACCATCCGCCCCAACGCCTAATTCATCAAAGTATCCACTCAGAAGTCCCCAGAATCACGACCCTTGTGGGCTGTCGTTTCCGCTGCGCCGGTCAGCACTGGTCCCTGCAGAAGGTGACGAACGTGCAACAGGCAAGACTTTTTTGGGCAATCTGAAAGATTTTTATTGACAGAAGAAGTGCTTTTCCTTAGAAACACTTCTGCGGCACGTCTCCATCGTCTATCCGGTTAGGACAGCGGCCTCTCACGTCGCTAAGAGCGGTTCAAATCCGCTTGGAGACGCCAGAAATTTCAATGCGCCGATCCATCCTGCACAAGGATGCATCGGCGCATGTTTTCTATAGGGCCATCTGCACAAAAGATACTCTTGCGGAGGAGTATCGAAGTGGCCGTAACGAGCTCGACTCGAAATCGAGTTGTCCTAGTGATAGGGCACGTGGGTTCGAATCCCACCTCCTCCGCCATCAAAAATAGACAGCAGCCTTTGTCTGACTCTAACAGTCTACAAAGGCTGCTTTTTTTATTTCCTCAAGTGTCTACTGCCGTCTCTCGCAGTCTCGGCATACCTCCTTGCATACCGCACATTTTCGGTATTTTTCACGGTACATTCCGATTGGAGTCATCTGGCAGCCGTTCCGGTACCGCCAAAGAGGATATACAGCATGCAAGGCTTGTGTGCCCCAAACGCACTGTCCCCCTGCGCGAGGCATACCTCGCACAGGGGGACACGTTCTGCAGCCTGAAGCTTCACGCCTGAAGCTTCTTAACGCTTGCTACTATTTGTAGAGACCGGCGTCTCTCATGTTCTGCACCAGCTTGTCATGCAGGTCGCGCACCTGATTGCGCAGATCCACAAGCTCCTGGGCCGTCCTGTCTATGGCCTTGATGTCGGGATTGGCGGCCTGTTCAAGGGCACGCAGTTCGGCACGCTTGATGAACATCTTGTCGCGCAGGGGACGGGACTGGCTCTGGAACTCGTCCACCAGCTTGTCGAAGGTCTTCTGCTGTTCAGGGCTCAGGGCCTGGTAGCGCATGCCATAGCCGTGATGTCCGCGGAATCCGCGAGGACCGTCCCCATCCCAGCAGGGGCCTGCGCCATGCCAGCCGTGGCCGCGGTGGTGCCAGCCGTAGCCCGGGCCGTAGCCGGGGCCTGCAGGGCAGTCATAGCCGGGACCGGCACCGTATCCGTAGCAGGGGCCGCCACGCCAGGCTTCGGCCGAACTGGCTGCGCCGCAGAAAAGACAAAGAGCGAGTGCCGGAACAAGAAGAGCTTTTTTGCTGAGTGTCATGGTACATATCCTTATATAGTGAATGGAAGGTTGCTTGAGAAAGTGCCCTGATGGAGCGTTTTTTGGGAGACCCTGTCTCCTGCACCATGGTATAGCATAAAGCGTGCCAAACTCGATCGTGCGGCCCCTTTGCCCGAAGTTTTTTTTTCTGTACTGCAAAAGAGAGTCAAGTTTTTTGACAAGTGCCGCCCTGCCGGCTGGTTTCCGGGGCAAAAAGTATACACAAGGGCCCTGAACAGGGCAGTGCAGAACAGGGCTGCACTGGCCCTGCCTCCCCTGTGTCCGGATGTCGGGGCGTCTTCAGCAGGAGACGGGTTCCTGATATCTGTTCCAGAAATCGTTCTTTTGCCTTGTACATGGACACTTTCTTGCTGCAGTCGTTTCCTGCGTCCTACTGTGGTCTGAAGATCCTTGTGCGCAGATCGGCCTCGATGGCGAAAAATTCTTCCAGAAGCTTCGGATTGAAGACACCGCACTCGTTGTTGGCAATCATGTCCAGGGCTTTCCCTGGCGCCACGGCATCCTTGTAGACCCGCTTGCTGAGCAGGGCATCGTAGACGTCGGCCAGAGAGACAATCTGGGCCGCAATGGAGCATTCGTCGCCCTTGAGGCCGTCCGGGTAGCCCCGACCGTCCCAGCGCTCGTGATGGTGCAGGGCAATGTCGTGGGCATACTGATAGGCCCTGTGCTGGCGCAGCTGGGGGATTTTCTCAAGCAGGCGGGCGCCCTGAATGGTGTGGGTCTTCATGATCTCGTATTCTTCGGCTGTCAGGCGCCCGGGCTTGTTCAGGATGGCATCGGGAATGGCAATCTTGCCCACGTCGTGCATGATGGAGGCAAGGGCAATATAGGTGGCATCTTCCTGGGAGATGTACTGGCTGAAGCCCGTCTTCGTCAGCATGTAGAGGGTGATGTCGTGAATGCGCTGAACATGCTCGCCGGACTCGCCGTTGCGGAATTCGATGGCTGTGGACAGGGAGGCAATGAGGCCGTTCTGCAGCTCCATTATCTGCGTCTCCTGCCGGGAGAGCCTGCGCGCCTGCTGCACCACCCGGTTGGAGAGGTTCTTTCTGGTCTCGAACAGCTCCACAACGGACTGCACGCGTCGTGTCAGCACATAGGCCACAAAGGGCTTGCCTATGACGTCCATGACCCCCAGGGCAAAGGTTTCGCGCATGACGTCATTGCTGACCTCGCTGGTAATGAGGAACACGGGAATCTGGGCTGTCAGTCCGCGCTCGTGCAGGATGTGCAGCACATCAAGTCCGCTTTTGCCCGGCATGACCACATCCAGCAGCACGGCACAGTAGGCCTCGGGGCAGGCCAGAATCTTTTCCAGTCCGGTCTCTCCGTTTTCCGCCTCGTCTATGGCGTAGTAGGGAGCAAAGGTATTCTTGAGTATCTCGCGGGTGATTTCGCTGTCATCGACGATCAAAAGCTTCTTTGCCTGTGCTGACGTGTTCATGCTCATTGATAGGTGAGGTAAAGGGTTTGGGGAACGGGCACACGGACAAGGCCCCGGGCCCTGCAAACGGCCCGGTCCATGCGAATCTCTCTACTGCGCTTCCAGGACAGCACCAGGCAGGGCAGCACCAGGCCGCTTCCGGCATGGGCACTGCCCGGAAATCGTGGAGGTAACTTAGAGGCCTGCCTGCAAAAAAGCAAGAAGAGCCCCCCAAAAAGAACCCTGCCCCGAAGGGCTGCCTTGGGACCTGAACAGGGCTGCACACTTGACTTTTTTTGCCTGCGACACACTTTTTGTCCTGTGCCGGCCCTTCCACTCCCCAAGGGGCCAGGCAGCAGACAGCTGGCAGTCCTCTTCATAAGGAGCAGACGCCGCCCCCTGAATGATACATCCCGCAGGACGGAATCTTGTGCGAGACACAGGCCAGTCCCCCTGTCCAGGAGGCCTGTCCCTGCAAAAGGGCAGAGCGTCTCCAGCTTCTTTTCCAGGGGAGAGCATGCTTTTTCGTGCAAATTTTGACCTTTCAGGAAAATTTTTCCTCTCTTTTCCTGAAATTTATGCTTCAGTTCCGTTTGTTCATGACAATTTTTATTGATTGAGCTGTCCTGCATGCTGCAAGGGGATTCTTTGTTCAAGACATATTCTTTCTCTTTATGAACAAAAACCACCCTGTACAGACTGCATTCGCATGCAGAAGACAGGTCGCTCATTTGCAGATTGATCTTGAATTTCTTTCTGTAAAAGTTTAGTTGATTCGTGAGGAATGTGCCCCGCAAGCTCTCCCGAAAAGCGCCTGGCAGGCTGCCAGGGGCTGCCCTCTGGCTCCCGCCAGGGAGGGACACAAGGAGCGCACAACTCGCGCATTCTCCTCTCCCTGCATCCCTATCCATATATCCTTTCCATGCCACATTCCCTCTCGGAGGTTGAGATACATTGAATCAGTTCTCACGCAACATGGTAGTGTGGGCTGTCATCATTCTGGGCATGATGATGCTGTTCAACATGTTCCAGCAACCACAGCAGAACAAGCAGTCGATTTCCTATTCCGACCTGCTGTCCCGCGTGGAGAGCGGACAGATTTCCGCCGTGACCATACAGGGCCAGGACCTGACGGCCACGACCACGGACGGCCAGACCATCTACACCTTCATTCCCAGGGACGACAAGCTTGTCCCCCTGCTGCTGGAAAAGAAGGTTGAGGTCAAGGCCGAGCCGCTGGACAACCAGCCCTGGTACATTTCTGTCCTTGCCTCCTGGTTCCCCATGCTCCTGCTCATAGCCATATGGTTCTTTGCCGTGCGCCAGATGCAGGGCGGCGGGGGCAGCAAGACCATGTCCTTTGGCCGTTCCAAGGCCAAGCTGCTCAACCAGAACGAAAAGCAGCGCGTCACCTTTGCCGACGTGGCCGGCGTGGACGAAGCCAAGGACGAGCTGCAGGAAGTGGTGGAATTCCTCTCCAATCCAAAGAAGTTTACCCGCCTTGGCGGACGCATTCCCAAGGGCGTCCTCCTGGTGGGCCCTCCCGGCACAGGCAAGACCCTGCTCTCCCGGGCCGTGGCCGGCGAGGCCGGCGTGCCCTTCTTTTCCATCTCCGGATCGGACTTTGTGGAAATGTTTGTGGGCGTGGGCGCCTCCCGCGTGCGCGACCTCTTCGAGCAGGGCAAGAAGAACGCGCCCTGCATCATCTTCATTGACGAAATCGATGCCGTGGGCCGCAAGCGTGGCGCTGGCCTTGGCGGCGGCAATGACGAACGCGAACAGACCCTGAACCAGCTGCTTGTGGAAATGGACGGCTTCGAGTCCAACGAAGGCGTCATCCTCATTGCGGCCACCAACCGTCCCGACGTTCTGGACCCGGCCCTGCTGCGTCCGGGCCGCTTTGACCGTCAGGTCGTGGTGGCCACCCCCGATCGTCCGGGCCGCAAGCAGATTCTGCTCATCCATACCAAGAAGACGCCCCTGGCCAGGGATGTGAACCTGGACGTCATTGCCAGCGGCACACCCGGCTTCTCCGGAGCCGATCTGGAAAACCTGGTCAACGAGGCGGCCCTGCAGGCAGCCCGCACGGGCCGGGATCAGCTGCTCATGCGCGACTTCGAGTACGCCAAGGACAAGATCATCATGGGGCGCGAACGCCGCAGCCTCATCCTGTCCGACGAGGAAAAGCGCATCACGGCCTATCACGAGGGCGGTCACGCCCTGGCCGCCAAACTCCTGCCTGGCTCCGACCCCGTGCACAAGGTGAGCATCATCCCCAGAGGCCAGGCCCTGGGCGTGACCATGCAGCTGCCCGAAGAGGACAGGCACGGCTATTCCAGGGATTTCCTGCGCAACAACATGGTGATCATGATTGGCGGCCGGGTGGCCGAGGAACTCATCTTCGAGGACTACACCACCGGTGCCTCCAATGACATCGAACGCATCACCAATATTGCCCGCAAGATGGTCTGCGAATGGGGCATGAGCGACGTCGTCGGCACCATTGCCATTGGCGAAAGCGGCCAGGAAGTCTTCATCGGCCGCGAGTGGGTGCAGAACAAGAACTACAGCGAGGACACGGCCCAGATTGTGGACGCCGAGGTCAAGCGCCTCATAGAGGAAGCTCATGACCGCTGCCGTACCCTGCTGACCGAGAACATCGATGTTCTGCACCACATAGCAAAGGCCCTTATCGAACGCGAGACCATCTCCGGCGACGATCTCGACCTCCTGCTGGAAGGAAAGGAACTGCCGCCCCTGCCCGAGGACCATGTAGGTTCCGGCACGAGCGACGACGGCTCCGCCACAGGCACTGCCTCCTCCGAGACAGCGTCTGCTCAGCAAGCTGCACCTGACCAGGATGCTGCGCCCGCAGCCCCTGCGCAAGGGACACAGAGCGACGCTGCAGCCGAGAAGCCGGCCCGGAATCCGTCGGCAGAGGACACGACCGCAGACTTTACTTTCGAGCCCGAAGAGACGGCACGGCCTGCGGACAAAAACAAGGATCAGGACAAGGCCTAAAGGCCCCTTTGGGCACCAGGACACTGCAGGGCAGTCCGCCAGCCGGCGGGCTGCCGTTTTCTGCACTCAGAAGCCCCGCCCTGCCCAGGCCTCGTCCAGCGAGCCTGTCCCCACTTCTGCGCATTCTTCCCGGAGGTCGACCACATGACTGACACAGCCGAGCCGTGCTGGCACACTTCCACAGGTCCTCTTGAACATGCAGGCCCTGCAGGAATCCTGGGCATTGTCAACCTGACCCCGGATTCCTTCTTTGCCAAAAGCCGGTGCGAGGCTGCAGAGGACGCCGTGGCCAGGGCCCTGCGCCTTCTTGAAGAGGGCGCGGACATCATCGACCTTGGGGCGGAATCCTCCCGTCCCGGCGCAGAGCCTGTCAGCCCTGAAACGGAGCTTGAGCGACTTTTGCCCGTCATTGACGGCATACGAGCCAGGGCGCCTCAGGCCACGCTCTCCGTGGACACCTACCATGCGAAGACGGCCGCCTGTGTGCTCGACCACGGGGTGCAGATTGTCAACGACATCTCTGCGTGCAGCTTTGATCCGGAACTGCTCGATGTCCTTGTCCAGTACAGGCCGGGCTATGTGCTCATGCACTGCCAGGGCCGGCCAGAGAACATGCAGGATCACCCGACGTATACGCATGTCGTGCAGGAAGTGGCGGACTTCTTTGAACAAAAACTTGCACGCCTTGTCCGCGCCGGTGTGCCGGAAAACAGGGTCGTGCTCGACCCCGGCATAGGCTTCGGCAAGCGCATGGAGCACAACCTGGCCCTCATGGCCCATCCCGAAGCCTGGGCCCATCTTGGACGCCCTTCGCTCATGGCCTGCTCCATGAAATCCGTCTTCGGCGATCTCCTGCAGCTTCCCACCGATGATCGGGCCTGTGCCACCCAGGTGGCCACGGCGCTGACCTGTACCAGAGGCTATCACTGGCACAGGGTGCACCATGTGGCAGAAACCACCCGCACCCTCAGGCTTGTTCACGCACTTTCCCGAGGCTTTCCCCATGCTTGATCACCTCTTTGTGGACTGGAGAGACATCCTCGACATAGCTCTTGTCAGTTTTCTGCTCTACCAGGTCATCCAGCTTCTGCGCGGTTCCCGAGCCCTGGCGGTCCTGACAGGCTTCTTCTTTCTCGCCATTCTCTTTACCATCAGCAAGATTTTCGGCTTCTATACCCTGACCTGGCTGCTGGACCACGTCTTCTCCTCTCTCTTCCTGGTCATCGTGGTCATCTTCCAGCAGGACATACGGCACGCGCTTGGGGAAATGGGCGCCACCTCCTTTTTCAGGGGAAAATCCATCAAGGCCTCGGGCATGGAGGAAGTGGTCTGTGCCTGCGAGGACATGGCCAAGGCCCGCATTGGCGCTCTCATTGTCATCGAGGGCAACATGCGTCTGGATGACATGATCAAGCGCGAGGGCGTCTCCATTGATGCCAAACTCTCCCGCCAGCTGCTCAAGAACATCTTCTATCCCAAGGCGCCCCTGCACGACGGCGCCGTCATCATCAGCCATGCCCGCATTGCGGCTGCAGCCTGTATCCTGCCTCTGGCCGAGGTCAAGGGACAGGCCTTCGGCACACGCCACAGGGCAGCCCTGGGCATCACCGAGGAAAGCGATGCCACCGTGGTCGTGGTCAGCGAGGAACGCGGCGAGATTTCCCTGGCCCGCAAGGGCATCCTGACCCGCAATCTGAACTCGAACAAACTGAGGAGCGCACTCAATGAGCTTCTCTAGCAAGAAGAAATCCATCACCCCGCACATTGTCTCCATCCTCATCTCCGTCGTCATTGCCACGGCCATGTGGTACACGGTCAGCGTACGGGACCGCATAGAGGCGCAGTTTGACGTCAGCATAGACTACACGGGCATTCCCAAGAACCTCATTGTCACGGACGGTCTCATCAACAAGATCACCGTGCGCATGCGCGGTCCGGAAACCCTGCTGCGTTCGCTCAATACCCAGCACCTCAATCAGCAGATAGACCTCTCCCTCATCAAGAAGGGCGTCACCATCGTGCCCCTGACCACGGAGCGCCTGGCAGGCTACTACCGGGCCTTCGAGCTCCTTGACGTGCAGCCGCCTCGTATTGTGGTCAAGGCGGACGTCATCGTGGAGCGAGCCGTGCCCGTGCAGCCCGTGATCACCTCGCCCCTGCGCAGCGGAGCCCTCACGGTGGAAAAGGTGAGCGTGGAGCCCTCCTCTGTCACCCTGTGGGGCCCTGAAAGCGTCATTTCCGAAATCACCAGCCTGCGCCTGCCCATTGTCCTGGATCCCAAGGCAGCGGGTACGACCGTGAGTCAGACCCTGCCCCTGGATTCGCCAGGCCTTGTGACTGTCACGCCCAAGAACGTGCGCGTCTCCTATACCATTACAAGCCGCCGCACTGTGACCGAACGGAGCTACCACATAGGCATTTCCTCTGAAAAGCCAGGCCGCTACAGGATTGAGCCAAGCGAGGTGAAGCTCTCCGTGGAAGTGCCCGAGGCCCTGGCCAGAAGCGCTTCCTACCTGAATGGCCTGAGCGTCAGCGTCCTTCCGCCCATGGATCTGAAGCCCGGCGAAAAGGTGGAAGTCCCCCTGCACTACCGCATACCGGACGGCATGAGCATTCTGCCGCCCAAGCCCGCCTCGGTGCGCATCTTCCTCAGGGATTAGACTTCTGACCCGCAAGGAGCCCTGCACTCGGCCCGAATGCCCCTGTGCCCCCTGCAAATCCCCAGGCAAAGACACAAGCCCACAAAAAAACTCCCGTCCCCCTGATTCAGGGACGGGAGTTTTTTTGTGGGCTTTGTCTTCTTTTCGGAACTGTCTGCCTAGGCCTTTTCCCCGCGCACGAGCTTGGGTTCCTCACCTTTCTCTATGACGGCATCGGTGATGACGCACTCCGTCACATCAGACATGGAGGGCAGGCGGTACATGATGTCGAGCATGGTGTGCTCAATGACATTGCGCAGGCCGCGGGCACCGGTCTTGCGTTCCAGAGCCTGTCTGGCAATGGCGCGCAGGGCCTCGGGCGTGAATTCCAGACGCACCTTTTCCAGCTCGAAGAGCTTCTGATACTGCTTGACCAGGGCGTTCTTGGGTTCGGTGAGCACGCGGATAAGGCTTTCCTCGTCGAGATCGTCCACATGAGTGACCACGGGGATACGGCCCACGAATTCGGGGATAAGGCCGAACTTGACGAGATCCTGGGGCTGAATCTTTTCCAGAAGCTCGGAAAGGGGCATTTCCTTGGAGGAACGGACCTTGGCGCCAAAGCCCATGACCGAACCGCTCATGCGGCTTTCCACGATCTTGTCCAGGCCAATAAAGGCGCCGCCCACGATAAAGAGGATGTTGGTGGTATCAAGGCGCAGGAATTCCTGCTGGGGATGCTTGCGTCCGCCCTTGGGAGGAATGTTGGCCAGGGTGCCTTCCACAATCTTGAGCAGGGCCTGCTGCACGCCCTCGCCGGACACGTCGCGGGTAATGGAGGCACTTTCGCTCTTGCGGGAAATCTTGTCGATTTCGTCAATGTAGATAATGCCCCGGCTGGCGGCCTCGATGTCGTAGTCCGCGTTCTGCAGCAGCTGGACAAGCACGTTTTCCACGTCCTCGCCCACATAGCCTGCCTCGGTCAGCGTGGTCGCATCGGCAATGGCAAAGGGCACGTTGAGCACTCTTGCCAGGGTCTTGGCAAGCAGGGTCTTGCCGCTGCCTGAGGGGCCCAC
>DXHV01000030.1 GCA_019113165.1 Candidatus Desulfovibrio intestinipullorum | reverse complement strand
GGAAAGTGCTTAAATAATATTCATTATCAATAAGGGAACAGCGCAAGCTGCCCTCTTTCAATCTGCCCTCAATTCTCGAAGGAGTTTTTCCATGAGCAAGACCCAGGAAAATCTGATGGCCGCCTTTGCCGGTGAATCCCAGGCCAACCGCAAATACCTCGCCTACGCTGCCGTTGCCGACAAGGAAGGCAAGGCTCAGATCGCCAAGCTGTTCCGTGCCGCTGCTGCCGCCGAAACCATCCATGCCCATGCCCATCTGCGCAATGCCGGCAAGATCGGTGACACCGCTGCCAATCTGAAGGACGCTCTCGAAGGCGAAACCTACGAATTCACCAAGATGTATCCTGAAATGATCAAGGAAGCCCAGGCCGAAGGCAATGCCAAGGTCGCCAGGTACTTCGATTTCGCCAACAAGGTGGAAGAAGTGCATGCCAATCTGTACAAGAAAGCCATCGAAGGCGCCAGCACCTTCACCGGTGACTACTACATCTGCCCTGTCTGCGGCTACACCCATGAAGGACCCTTCGAAGGTGCCTGTCCTGTCTGTGGCGCCAAGGGTTCCACCTTCGTCAAGGTTGACTAGTTTTGCGCATGGACGGAACGGAGGAAGCCCCGCATTGCAGGGTGTGATCCTTCCGGCTTGAACTCATGCATCATGAGGAGTGCTTTTCAGGAAGTTTCTGAAGGCACTCCTTTTTCTTTTCCCCAAAGGGGCCTTGTCATTGCCTTTTCCGGGGAAAAGAGGCACATTGCCCCCATCCTATTCTGGAGGAACGTTCCATGCGCCACAATCTTGCAGGGTATGCCCTGACCCTGTTGTTAATAGCCGGATGCGGATGCAGCATGGCTGGTCCCGTGACGGCGGCACCGGCCCAGGAGAAACAGACTCCTGCCGAGAAAAAGCAACCACTGAGTAAGTTTGATGCCCTGCGCCGCTTCGGGCAGATACTTGACATTGTCGAGCGTTCCTATGTCGAGGACATAGGCCAGGCAGAGCTTGTCAATGGCGCCATCAAGGGCATGCTGCAGGGCCTTGATCCCCATTCCTCCTTCCTCAATGCCGAGGAATACAAGGAAATGCAGGAAACTACCTCCGGCGAGTTCTTTGGCATCGGCGTGGAAATCTCCATGGAGAACGGTCAGGTCACGGTGGTGACGCCCATTGAGGACACCCCGGCCTTCAAGGCAGGCATGAAGACAGGGGACATCATCCTGACCATTGACGGGCAGTCCACGCAGGAAATGACTCTGCAGGATGTGGTCTCCCGCATTCGCGGCCCCAAGAACACCAAGGTGGAACTGTCCATCCTGCACACCAATGGCAGGGAACCCGTGACGCTGAGCCTTGTGCGCGGCGCCATTCCCATTGTCAGCGTGAAGAGCAAGAAGTTCGAGGACGGCTACTACTGGATCCGCGTGACCCGCTTCTCGGAAAAGACCACAGACGAGCTTCTGTCCGTCCTGGAAGACGCGGCCAGGGAAGCAAAGGCCCATGGCGGCCTGCGCGGCATTGTCCTTGACCTGCGCAACAATCCCGGCGGCCTGCTGAGCCAGGCCGTGAGCGTTTCGGACCTCTTCCTCAAGAGCGGCACCATTGTGTCCATCAAGGGCCGCAGCGACGTGACCGAACGGGTCTATGCGGCAGAAAGCCAGCCCACAGACGTGAAGGCGCCCATGGTGGTGCTCATCAATGCGGGCTCTGCCTCGGCGTCGGAAATCGTGGCCGGTGCCCTCAAGGATCACCACCGCGCCGTCATTGTGGGCGAGCGTTCCTTTGGCAAGGGCTCCGTGCAGAACATCATTCCCCTTGCGGACGGCTCAGGCCTCAAGCTGACCGTGGCCCTCTACTACACGCCGGACAACAGGTCCATCCAGGCAGAAGGCGTTGTGCCGGACATCGAGATTCCCTTTGAAATGCCGGCCAAGACGGACAACGAGTCCCGCTTCCTGCTTCGTGAAGCCGATCTGAACCGCCATCTCGAGAACAAGGGCTCCGAAGAGGGATCCAAGGCCAGGAAGAGCGAGGATCAGCAGATGAAGGAGCAGCTTGCCCAGGACAATCAGCTGCGCATGGCCCTGCAGATAGTCAAGGGACTGCCCAGCCTGCAGGCAATCAGGAACAACTAGTCGTTTTTTTTCTCGACACAGGCCATGCCTTCCTCCTGATGCGAGAGGGCATGGCCTTTTTTTTGGGGAGAACATTCTATGGCAGAAAACAAGGTGGCCGTGGGCTGCATAGGCTGCGGCAATATGGGCGGGGCCATTCTGGCCGGGCTGGCCAGGACGGGCAAGTACGCACTGAGCGGTTATACCAGAACCATGTCCCGCATGGAGCCTCTTCAGGAACTCGGCGTGGAGGCCAGGGACAATGCCAACGAGGTCCTTGCCGCCTGCAAGTACCTCATCCTGGCCGTCAAACCCTATCAGGTGGAGGCCGTCATTGCCTCCCTGGATGCGGATCTGCTCAAGGGCAGGGTGCTTGTGTCCATTGCGGCAGGCGTGAGCCTGAAGACACTGCGCGCTGCCTGCAAGGCCCGCTGCCCCATTGCCCGCTGCATGCCCAATACGCCGGCCATGGTGGGCAAGGGCGTCTTTGCCCTGTGCTGCGACAAGAAGACGGGTGTGAAGGAAAAGGCCGATCTGATGGAGATTTTCTCGGATCTCGGCCTGTGCCTGGAAATGCCGGAGAGCCAGTTTACCGCCTTCTCGGCCCTGATAGGGGCAGGTCCTGCCTATGTCTTCGATCTGATGGAAGGCATGGTCATGGCCGGAGTGACCCTGGGCTTCCAGCATGCCCAGGCACGGAGCATGGTCGAGGCCCTGTTTGAAGGCTGCGCGGCCCTTGCCGCAGGCAATGCCTCCACCCATCTCATGGCCCTCAGGGACAATGTCTGCTCTCCGGCCGGGCTGACCATTGCCGGCGTGAACCGCATGGCTGCCGACGGGCTGTCCGGCAAGCTGGCCGAAGCCGTCTTTGCGGCCAACGAGCGCGGAAAGAAGATGGAAGGCTAGTTCCGGCAAGACGTTTCCGTGTCCCCTGGCAGGGAACTTCCCTGCTGTGTCGGCAGAGACGGACGCGCACAAGGGTTGCAGAAAACGCCCGCTGTTGTCTCCTGGTACGGGACACTGGCGGGCGTTTTCCTTTTTGCACTGTGGCAGCTCGGGGTTCGGGGCTACAGACGTTCCTCCCTGTCTGCCTGGTCTGCCCTGCGATTATTGCCGGCAGGGGCCTCCCATTCGGCAGGATCGTTTTCGGATGCCGTTCTTTCCGATGGTGCTCCCTGGACTTCCATGGGGGCATCCGGCCTGCAGACATAGCGCAGGGAGGGGCCGCTTCCCTTGCGTTCGAGATAGCCTGCCGTGATGAGTTCCTGCAGATCGTACTGGGCCGTGCGCATGGAGATGCCGGCAAGGTCCTGGTACTCCTGGCGCGAGAAGGTGCCAAGCTCCCTGAGCCTGGGCAGCAGTGTAATGATGCGGGAGGGCAGGGCATGGCCCCTGTCTGCCTTGCCTGGCTTTTTTCGTGCGTCCGTTTCGGCTGCCGATCCCTGCCCCCGGGATTGGTCGGAGCGATCGGGATGCTCAAAAGAGGAGGACCGCTCCGAACGGGCAGTTTGCTCCCCGGTTCCAGCAGTGTTCTTCTGACCGTCGGAGCCTGCCGCCAGCTGGTCCGCGTCTGCCCGGGGCTTTTTGTCCGTGGAGCTTTCCTCCGGGACAGGAGCGTGTTCGTTGCCGGACGCGGTCCCCTGGGCTCCTGCGTCCCTGTGCCGGTCCATCATGTCTTCGGGCAGCACGTCTTCATAGCCCCTGGCAGCGGCAGCCGCTGCTCTGGCACGTTCCTGGGACTTGATGCTGTTCTTGTCCGTGCCAAGAGACAGATGCCGTGGCAGGATGAGATCCCCTGTACAGAAGGCGGCCGTGCGGAAGATGGTATTGCGCAGTTCGCGCACGTTGCCTGGCCAGTGGTAGTGCATGAGCTGGCTCAGGGCGCCCTTGCTGATGCCGGGCACAGGGCGCGAGGACAGGGCACAGGCTTCCTGCAGGAAGGACATGACCAGATAGGGAATGTCCACCTTGTGCTGTCTGAGCGGCGGCGTGTGAATGGTGATGACGGCCAGACGGAAATAGAGGTCCTCGCGGAAGGTGCCCTTCTTGATTTCCTCCACCAGATCGGCATTGGTGGCGGCAATGACCCTGGTATTGAAGGGAATGCTCTGATCGCTGCCCAGAGGATAGATGCAGCGGTCGGACAGGGCCCGCAGCAGGGCCTGCTGCACCTTGAGCGAGGCCGTGCCTATCTCGTCCAGCATGAGGGTGCCGCCCTCGGCCGTGAGGAAGGCGCCCTTGCGGCCCTGCTTGGCTTCCGTATAGGCCCCCTTCACGTGCCCGAAGAGGGAGTCCATGAGCAGGCCCTCGTCCAGGGCACCGCAGTTGATGGTGATGAAGGGCCCGTCCCTGTGATCGGAGAGGGCATGCACGGCACTGCTCACCAGTTCCTTGCCCGTGCCCGTCTCGCCCAGCACAAGGACATCGGCCTGGACCTTGGCAGCCCGCAGAATGTTCTGACGCAGGAGCGAGATTTCCCGGCTCACGCCGATGATGCCGTCCTTGAACTCGGGAATGTCCTTCGGCATGTTCGGGACGGCTTCCAGCTCCATGCGCGCCGTGATGAGGCTGTCTTCCACATCCCGTTCGTCCTGCAGGCTGCGCAGCTGCTCCAGAATGCTGTTGACACTGCGGCGCAGGGAGGTCACTTCTCCCGGTTCGTCGCGCACGGGCAGGGGCGCTGCCTGGCTCTGCTGACTGGCAGTGTCCACGTCATGGCGCAGCACCTTCAGGGATTTGCGCAGACTGGAGACGATGAAGAGGATGCTCAGGGTGAGCACAAGCAGGGAGATGCCCGCCGTCATGGCATAGTTGCGCAGCAGAAGAGTGCCCTGCTTGCTGGCGGCAAAGGTGGGATCCAGGACCACAATGCCGCCTATGACCTCATTGGTGCCGCTTTTGCCCGAGGCATAGGTCACCGGGGCATAGCTGACGGTCTCGAAGACCAGGCTGCCCTTGCTCCAGACGATTTCCTTGGTGGCAAACTGGCCGGCCGAGTTCTTCTGGATGTTGTTCATCATGGTCCAGTAGCTGTAGAAATCGGCACTTGGCCGGAAGGCCTGGCTGAAGCCGGCTCGTCCGAAATCGCCGCGCAGCCCGGAGCGCACGCTGTCTATGCCCGCATGGCCGTTGTTTCCTGCTGACTGGCCGGCAGGCTGCCCGGCAATGGAGCCCTCGGTCTGAAAGAGCATCCAGCCGTCATGATCCACGAAGACGACAAAGGGGACCTCTTCCGCAGAATGCGTGGACCTGGCAAAGTTGGCGATCATCGTCTTCAGATAGTCGAGATTGATGGAGAGGACGAGATAGCCCGTAAAGGAACCGTCCGTCAGAATGACGGGCGTGGTAAAGCGCAGGACCTGCAGGGTGACCTGGGTCTGAATGTCGTCCTTGCCCGGTGTCAGAAAGGAATAGGTGATTTCCGTGGGCGAGGAGAGGACCACCTCATGCTCCACGGGCTGCCGTCTGGGCAGGTTGAGCGGCGAGTTGCTCATGGCCTCGGCCTGCTCGGCAGGAATGGAGGTGAGGGAGCCGTGGTAATTGATCCACAGATAGCGCTCGCTGGCCTTTTCCCCCAGGCCCACGAAGGCTGCCTCGCAAAAGCGCGTGTCCCCCAGCTGATTGAGGGCCTGCAGACGTCGCAGGAGCCTGCGCTGGAACTCGACCAGGTTGCTGGATCCCGCAGAAAGGGCTGCGATCTGATTGCGCGTTTCCTGCAGGATTTGCGAGAATGCAAAACCCATGGCTTGCGCGGCAATCCCCGAATTGCGCGCAATTGCGCGATCCAGCGTGCTTTCCACATCGTGATGGCTGTATGTGAAAAGAAGTGCAAGAGCTATCAGGGGAATGGGCAGGCACAGGATAAGCATGCGCCGCAAAAGGCCGGCATTGGCCAGCGGGTTGGGGAAGGGATTGCGAAAAATCCTGGGCGAAAAGTGCAATTGCGACATGCGGACACTCCGGAAGGACGACTGCTTGGTTTTGGGTACCATGTATCAGGAGATATTGCAACTTTTTTCACAATCCCCCCGGTGTCGTGACCGTGACAATCGCGCAAAATCGCGCAATGGCACGGATTATGCTTTAGGCTCTGTGGCTTGCGA
Organism: Candidatus Desulfovibrio intestinipullorum; assembly: GCA_019113165.1. Classification (GTDB taxonomy): domain Bacteria; phylum Desulfobacterota; class Desulfovibrionia; order Desulfovibrionales; family Desulfovibrionaceae; genus Desulfovibrio; species Desulfovibrio intestinipullorum. The sequence continues at coordinate 27,342 of DXHV01000030.1, read as the reverse complement.
AACGAAACGTTCACTTCAACTTCGCTTTCTGTCTCAGAACTGATTTTGACAAGGAGTGAGTCATGTCGAAGCTGAGAAAACTCTCTGCATGGTTTGTGGGCTGCATGGTCACCATGCTGGTCCTGGCCCCCTCGATCGCCCTGGCCGCCAAGAAGGCTGCGGCAAACGTGGTTATCGTTGCCGATACCAGACGCCTGGACGGCATCCTCCTGTGGTGGGCACAGATGTACAATGACAGTCATCTGTACTTCATGATTCTGACCATCATCATCATTCCGATCACCGGCTGCGTCTTCGGCATGCTGGCCGACCTGGTCATGAATCATATTGGTATCGACCTCAAGCACCGGAAAGCTGCTGAGTAGGCGAGGGAGGATCCTATGGACTGGTTGTATGTTTTGATGCCCATTTCTGGCTGTACGGTGTTCTGGCCCGGTCTGATCATTCTGGGTCTGGGCGTCGGCATTATTGGTGGCTTCTTCGGCATGGGCGGTGCCTGGATGGTGACCCCCGGCCTGAACATTCTTGGTTTCCCCATGGCCTTCGCCATTGGTACCGACGTGGCTCACATGGCCGGCAAATCCCTGATTTCCACCATGAGACATGGCCGTTTTGGCAACGTTGACTACAAGCTCGGCCTGACAATGCTTGTCGGTACCGTGGTCGGCGTGGAAATCGGCGCCCAGATAGTCATGCAGCTCGAACGTCTTGGCAGCGTTGACCAGGTTGTGCGCTGGCTGTACGTCGTCCTCCTCATCCTCATGGCCTGGATGGTCTTCCATGACGTGGCCCTGCGCAAGAGAAAGGAACGCGAGGCCGCTGCCAGAGGCGAAACTCTGGGCGAAAAGGAAACCGGCATTGACTGGGCCTCCCGTCTGCATGCCATCAAGATTCCCCCCATGGTGCACTTCCATCAGGCCGGCATCTACTGCTCTGCCTGGCTGCCCATCCTTGTGTCCTTCCTCACCGGCGTGCTGGCCGGCATCCTCGGCATCGGCGGCGGCCTCATCCGCATGCCCGCCCTCGTGTACCTCGTTGGCTGCCCGACCCACATCGCTGTCGGTACCGACCTCTTTGAAGTGGCCATCTCCGGCCTGTACGGCGCTGCCACCTACACCCTGAAGGGACGTACCGAACTTGTTGCCGCCCTCATCATGCTCATTGGTGCTGCCGTTGGTGCCCAGATTGGCGCCGTTGCCACCAAGTACATCAAGGGCTACGGCATCCGCACCGCCTTCGGCCTGGCCGTCCTCGGCTGCCTGTGCTCCGTTGTCCTGAAGCTTATCCAGCCCTACTTCCCCAACTACTCCGGTTTCATCAATGGTGTCTCCACGGTTATCGTGCTCGGTTTCGTGACCGCCATCTCCGTGTACATCACCGTGAAGATGGTTCAGGGTGCCAAGCAGGAACTGGCTGAAAAGCGGCGTGCTGCCCAGAACTAGGAGGACACCATGAGAACGTATTTCAAGATTTTGGCACTCTTCGTCCTGTGCCTTGGTTTGGCAGCCTGCGAGTTCGGCCAGGTCGAACAGGGTCGCTGCGTAGCCTACGATGCCAAATCCGGCAAGTTCACCCTCGTGCTTGACGTCAACCATGACGTGAAAAATCCGTCCTACACCGGCGGCGTGATTGAGTACACCATGCCTGCCGATCCTGAGGAAATCGGACCCGAACCCGTTCCCGGCGGCCGTGTGCAGCTGCTCCCCGAAAAGGGCCAGGTCATCATCTTCCACGATGGCAAGCTGGAAACCCTGAATGTCGAGTACACCGACATCCAGAAGAACATCAAGCCTCACAATCCCAAGGTCGAAGGCCACACCTTCCCCATCATCAACAAGGATGAGGGCACTGTGACCGAGTACTCCAGGCGCCTCGAAGAAATCGTGACCTTCAAGGTTCCTGCCGAATACCTCGAACTGCCTCCGAGCACCTGGGAAGCCGGCGACGAATGCCGCATTTACTACAAGGAAAATGCCAAGCATCAGGCCCTGCGCTTCATGAACGTGAGCAAGACCAACATCTTCAAGAAGTAGAACATCTGTCTGCAGGTTCCCCGAAGGCGTACCTTCGGGGAACCGCAAGCGAGGAGGTACCCTGTGGCCAGCAATGCCTACAAACGAACCGTGTGGCTGGCGGGAATACGGATTGGCGCCAATGTGATCATGCTCGCAGCCGTCTGCGTGGCCATGTATCAGTCCTTTCTGCATCCTGCCGAAGCCCTGAGTGTCTTCTGCCAGTGGTTCTTCGGTATCACCATTCTGACCTGGATGGGCGCAAGACAGCTTGCCGACCTTGTGCGCAGACGTCTTGCCGATGCCGACGAGGGCCTGGTCCGGCTTCCGGGACACAGGAAGAGCGCCCTTATGCGCTGGCGTGTGGCCGACCCCTCCCTTGCCCCTTCCTTTGCCATTGCACGACCTTCCCGGCACGCCTGATTGCAGAATCACAAACTGCAAGAGTGCCTTCCAGAGAACTGTTCTTTTCCCGCTTTTTCCTCGCGTGCGCGGAAAAGAACAGTTCTTTTTTTGATCCATGGAGCGGGAACGTGCCCTGCGGCCCCCATCCCGGCTCCTCTCTTGCAAAAGGCCGCCCAAGCGCACTATTCTTGTGCCCGTCGGGTTTGTCCCCATCCCTGTCGGCCCTCTTTTTCTGTCAGCCTCTCTTTTTCCAAGGATCTGCCCCATGTCTGCCACATCTTCTCCCCTGTCCCAGACCAACGACTGGATGCTCTACAGCCAGGGCAGGGCCAGACAGCGCAGTGCCGGCCTGTTTGCGGCCATTGTACTGGTGCTCGCCTTTGCCGTGCTCATTGACGGTCTTCTTTCCCACATGCGCGGTGGCGGCAGCTACCGCCTGGAAATGCTGGCCGGGACCACGGAAGCTGTCTCCGGTCCCATTGGCAGCGCTCCGGCCGTTGCCAGTGACATGCGGGCCTTTCCCATACCGAAGGATGCGCCCCTGTCCTTTGAATTTCACGGCTTCTTCACAAGCTACTGGTTTGGAACCGGCATGTGGCGCGGCAGCGTCCATGTGAGCGAAACGGCGCCCAGCGGCACCTATGCCCTGGCCGTGGGCCTGGAAGGCCAGCCGTCCTCGAGCTTTCAGACCTATACCATCAGTGTGGCCAGGGACGAGAGCGAGCAGGACCGGCAGTCGCTTTCCCTTGTCCGGCGCTGGACCGGCTGGAACCCCTTCATCCTGGCAGGCATCCTGGCAGCCCTGGGCATTGGGACCGGCTCAGGCTGCTTTTTCCTTGGCCGCAGGTGCAGTGCCCTTTTGGCGGACATGGGGCTTGCCGAAATCATCAAGGTCCAGCCCGAGGGAGATCTTTTCAGGGTCTTTGCCGTGACTGGCAAGCGGGCCATTGAGGGCAAGTCCTTCGTGGTCTATGACGATGACATGCAGAAGCTTGGCAAGGTCATTTATGACAAGGAGAAAAACGGCATAAGCGAAGGGCTCTTTGTCAACGCAGGCCACGGCCTGCCAAAGGCAGGATCCTTCATTGCCTTCTGGGAACATGTGGTTCCGGAAGCAAAGCCCCTGCGCCGCGGACTTTTTGCGCCCCTGCTGCAGAAGGGGTTCAGCGCTGCGCAACGATCCCCCCGGGCGGAAGGCACGGCCGGGCCTGAGAGCACGTCCAAAACAGGCCCGGTGCACGAAGCGGACGGACAAGGTGAAGCCGGGAGACAGAGCGCAGCACAGCCTGCAGCAGAGGGGCAGAACGGGCACAACGAACGGGAAGGGCGCTGATCCGCCCCGGAAGAACCCCCGGAGGATCTCCCCGGATCCCCCTGACCTGTCCCTGTTCGGCACATATATTTGGATATCCGGGCATCTGTCCGACTGGATATCGACATCAAGGAGCGTCTTATGGTGACTGAGGTAAAGGAAACGGATCTCTGCCCCTGCGGCAGCGGCAAGACCTATGCGGAATGCTGTGCCCCGTATCACGAGGGGACGGCCTGGCCTGCAGACGCAGAGTCCATGGTGCGTGCACGCTACAGTGCCTTCGCTCTGGGCAAGTGGCAGTTTGTGCTGGACTCCGAGTACGACGAGAGCAGGGAGAGCCTCAGCATAGAGGATCTCAAGGCCCAGGGTGAGCTGATATCCTGGGTCCGCCTGGACATCGTGGGCAGCGGTCATTCCGAGGAGCGCAACTGTCCCTATGTGGATTTCTATGCCTACTATACCATGGACGGCGCGACCCGGGAGCTTGCCGAGCATTCCTATTTCGCCACCAGGGACGGCAGGCTCTACTATACCGATGGCGAGGAACTGGTGCGCGAACCCATTCGACATGAAACGCCCAAGATCGGACGCAACGATCCCTGTCCCTGCGGCAGCGGCAAGAAATACAAGAAATGCTGTGGCAGGAATGCCTGAAGTCAGGAGCTGATGCAGTCCTGTGCGCGTAGGGATGCTTTTGGCCACTCTTTTGCCATGGATTTGTCAGCAGATCTCTGGCAGAGTGTCAAAAACAGCACGTTCCCTGTTCGTCTGCAAGAGCATATACATGCAGGATTGTTCCTGTAACCACAGGCTTTGCAAACATTGTTTTTTCGGAGGAGATTATGGCCTATCTGGAATGGTCAAAAGCCTACACCGCCCGCGTCCGTCACAGCCATGTGCTGTCCCTGGCCAAAAGGGCCAGGGAACTGGGAGACCGTCTGGCCGAGGAGCTGGATCTGGGACTGCTGCCCTTCTTGCGCATGGGCTATGTGGAGACCCTGAAAAGGGACATGCCTGCCCTGGTCGATCAGGCCCGCAAGTACAAGCACATGCTGCTCCTGGGCATTGGCGGTTCGGCCCTGGGCGCCAGAGCCATGCAGAAAGCCTTTGCACCGGACCAGGATCTGCCCGGTCACGGCGGCGAGGACGGCAAGGAACTGTGGATTGCGGACAATGTCTGCCCCGTGACCCTGGGCAACTGGTTTGTGGAACTGGATCCCGAACAGACCGTGGTGGTCACCATCTCCAAGTCCGGCGGCACCATTGAAACCATTTCCCAGTACTTCCTGGCCAAGACATGGCTGAAAAAATCCCTGGGTGATGCCTGGAAGGATCACATGATCGTGATCACGGATCAGGAAAAGGGCTTCCTGCGCGAAGAGGCCCGCAGCCACGGCCTGGGCTCCCTGGAAGTGCCCGACAATCTGGGCGGCCGCTATTCCGCCCTGTCTGCCGTGGGCCTGCTGCCTGCCGCCTTCCTTGGCATAGACTGGGAAGGCCTGCTGGAAGGCGCTTGCGCCGTGGCCCGTCCCCTGGTGGACAATCCTGCCAGCATCAAGGACCATCCCTCCTTTGCCCTGGCCTGCTGGGCCAAGGCGCTGGAAGAATACGGCTACCACGATCTGATTTTCTTCTGCTACGAACCCCTCTTTGCCACCTATGGTCCCTGGTTTGCCCAGCTGTGGGCCGAGAGTCTGGGCAAGGAAGGCCTGGGCACCCAGCCTGTGCCTGCCACGGGCGTGACGGATCAGCACTCCGTCAACCAGATGTTCCTGGACGGCCTGCGCAACAAGGCCTGCCTCTTTGTGACCAGCAAAAACCGCATCGGCGGCCCCACCTTCCCCCACGACCTGCCCGCAGGCTGGGAATTTCTGGCAGGCAAGCCCTTTGGCGCCCTGCTGGAGGCCGAGGCCATGGGCACGCGCATGGCTCTGACCATGCACGATGTGCCCCTGGTGCACATCTGCCTGGATGATGCCAGCGAGCGTTCCGGCGGGCGCCTCATGATGCTGCTGGAAGCTGCCACGGTCTTCACGGGCTGGCTCATGGGCATCAATCCCCTGGATCAGCCGGCCGTGGAACTGGGCAAGCGCCTGGCCAATGCCCGCCTGGGCAAGCCCGGCTATCCCCAGGAAGAAGCCAGCCTCAAGGCGGCCCTGGCCGAGGAAGAACAGCGTCAGGACTTCTAGCGGTCCGTGTCCGGCACGATTGGGATCGCCAATCGTGCCGCAGTGACGCATGACACAGATACAAGGCGTGACCATCTTCCCTTCCTGTCCCTGTATTGGAAGGGCAGATGGTCGCCTGTCTTTTTGCCGCCCGGCAGGGGCGGCAGACGTGCAGGACAGGAGGAAGAGCATGTTTGGCAGAAAGAAAGAAACACCCGGACAGGGCAACGGCAGTGACGAGCACGGCCTCTCCCTGAGCTATGCCCGCACCCTGTCCTGGCTCTCCCTGCTGGTCGTCCTGCTCACAAGTCTGGGCCTCTCCTTCTTTATTTCCAATCAGGCCCGGCAGACCCTCATGGAACGCCAGGAAGGCTTTGCCCTGCTGCTGGCCCAGAATCTGAACAACCAGATCTTTCAGCGCTTTGCCGTGCCCACCATTCTGACCTACGGCCACATTGCCCTGCGTCAGGAGCAGCAGTACGAGCGCCTGGACAGCGTGGTGCGCTCTGTCATAGAGGGGCTGCCCGTGGCCAGGCTCAGGGTCTACGACTTTTCCAGGGTGGTGGCCTATTCAACAGACGCCAAGGAAATAGGCCGCAAGGGCCTGGCACCCCTCAACATAGGCCCGGCCTTTCAGGGCGAGCTCCTCAAGCCGGAAATCATCGCCCGCGTCAAGGTCTGGCAGGTGCCCCTGCTCTGGCCCCTGGAGCCCGGCTCCTACAGGCTGCGCGTGCTCTACCCCCTGCGCGGAGACGCCTATTCCACTGGGTCCTCTCCGGTGCTGGGCGTGCTTGAGCTCACCCAGGACATCACGGCCGACTATGTGCAGGTGCTCATCTTCCAGGCCGCCATTGTGGTCATGTGCCTGCTGTCCTCTGTCATCATGTTCACTCTTTTGCTCATCATCATCCACAGGGCCGAACGCGTGCTCAAGTGGCGCATGCAGAAGAACATACAGCTGGAAAAGGAGCTGCAGAGCACGGAGCGCCTGGTCAGCATGGGCCGGGTGGTGGCAAGCATTGCCCACGAGATCCGCAATCCCCTGGGCATCATCCGCTCCACGGCGGAACTCTTGCAGCGACGGGCCGCCTCCAGCTCGGACAAGGGCACAACCAGGCTTTTGCAGGCCATCTACGACGAATCCCTGCGCCTTTCGCAGACCGTGAACGACTTTCTGGATTACGCACGGCCCAGGCAGCCCCGGCAGGATCCCGTGGATCTCGAGCTGGTTATCAATCAGATCCTGGCCTTTGTGGAAGGGGATTTTGCCCGCGATCACATTGTGATAGAAAAGCATTTCCAGGGGCCCTTGTGGGTCCTGGGCGACAAGGATCTGCTCTACAGGGCGCTCTACAATGTCTTTGTCAACGGCCGCCAGGCCATGAAGAATGAAGGCACGCTGGACATCAGGGCCAGCGTGCGCGAAGAGAAGGCCGTGATTGCCGTGACGGACTCGGGGCCGGGCTTTGATCCCGACATCATCGACAAGCTCTTTGAACCCTTCTTCACAACCAAGGAAGCCGGCACGGGACTGGGCCTGCCCATTGTGCGATCCATCATAGAATCCCATGGCGGCAGCGTCCGGCTCATGAACCCGGAAAGCGGTGGTGCCAGGGTGGAAGTGATCCTGCCCCTTGCCCCGCAGCAGCCCATTGTCGAGAACGGCAGCGGTACTGGTGCCGGAAATGCCGATGCGGAGAGCCCTGCTGCCCAGGGCGGCAGGGACGAGCACTCGGCGGCCTGACAGGCCACTTTGCGCAGAGCGGGCAGGTTGAGCGTTCGAGCAGAGAGGAGCCCGTTCGGCAGCGTTTTTGCAGCACACTTTGCTCTTGGGGAACAGTATGTCTGAAAGTGCACATATACTTGTTATCGATGACGAAAAAAACTACCTCCTGGTTCTGCAGACCCTGCTTGAGGACGAGGGCTATACCGTCACGGCCATCAATGACCCGGAAACGGCCCTGGCCTTCCTGCAGGAAAGCGAAGTGGACGTGGTGGTGACGGACATGAAAATGCCCGGGGTGAGCGGCATGGAAATCCTGCGCCAGGTCAAGAAGCAGCTGCCCCACATTCCCGTGCTCATCATGACCGCCTTTGGCAGCATTGAGAGTGCCGTGGAGACCATGAAATACGGCGCCTTCGACTATATTACCAAGCCCTTCTCCAATGACGAGCTGCTCCTCTCCATCCACAATGCCGTGGAGCTGGCCAAGGCCCACCGGCAGTACCGTCTGCTGCAGGAGGCCATGCAGGAACGCTTTGGCGTGCACACCCTGGTTGGCCGCAGCAGGAACATCGTGCAGGTGCGCCAGATGGTGGAACGGGCCGCTCCGGGCCGCACCACGGTGCTCATCAGCGGCGAGACCGGCACAGGCAAGGAAATGGCGGCCAGGGCCATCCATCTGGCCAGTCCCCGCAAGGAAAAGCCCTTTGTGGCCGTGGACTGCACCTCCCTGTCTGCCGATGCCCTAGATCGCGAGCTCTTCGGATCCGAGACCCCGTCTTCTGCCGGCAGCCCGGCCATACGCAGGGGCCGCATAGAGCAGGCGGACGGCGGTACCCTCTTTCTGGACGAGCTGGCCGCCCTGTCCCCGGACCTGCAGGTCAAGCTCCTGCGTGTCCTGCAGGACAGGAAGTTCGAGCGCGTGGGCGGATCTGCCTCCATTGACGTGGATGTGCGCTTTGTCATGGCCACAACGGAAGATCTGCAGCAGAAGGTGGCAGAAGGGGCTTTCCGCGAGGATCTCTACTACCGGGTGAACGTGGTGCAGATGCACATGCAGCCCCTGCGCGAGCGCCGGGAGGATATTCCGCTGCTGGTGGCCCACTTTGTGGACAAGATCCGCCAGGACAACAACATGACCGAGCAGAAGAGCTTTTCCACCCAGGCCCTCAACTATCTCACGGGCTATGACTGGCCCGGCAACATCCGCCAGCTGGAAAACATTGTGGAAAACTGTGTGGTGCTTGTGCCCGGATCCGTCATAGGCGAGGAGGATCTGCCAGCCGAGATCCGCGACGAGGAATCCCAGTTCAAGAGCGCTGTGGACCTTCTGCCCGTGCAGCTCGACCTTGCGGACACCCTGAAGAAGATAGAGGCTGCCATCATACGCCGGGCCCTTGTGCGGGCAGATCTTGTGCAGGTCAAGGCAGCGGAGCTTTTGAACATCTCCAAGAGCCTCCTGCAGTACAAGCTGAAGAAATACGGTATTACCGGTCACTAGTCGCGAGAGTTCATGGAAAAGCCGGATCCTCAGACGATTCCTTCCTGCCCTGGTGTCTACCTCTACAAGGATGCAGCAGGGCAGGTTCTGTATGTTGGCAAGGCCCGCCTGCTGCGCAGGCGCGTGCTCTCCTATTTCCGCCAGGATGCCCCGCGCAAGGCCAGGGCCATGATTTCCCATGCCGTGAGCGTGGACTTTCTCACGACCACCACCGAGAAGGAAGCCTTCCTGCTTGAGGCAAGCCTCATCAAGAAATACCGGCCGCACTACAACATCCTTCTGCGGGACGACAAGCAGTATGCTCTCTTCAGGCTGGACGTGAAGGCCGAATTTCCCCGCCTGGAAATCGTGCGCCATGCCAGAAGGGACACGGCCCGCTACTTCGGCCCCTTTACCTCGGCGCTGGCAGCCAGAGAGACCTGGAAGCTTCTGCACCGGGCCTTTCCCCTGCGCCGCTGCACGGACAGGGCTCTGCGCAACAGGGTACGTGCCTGCCTCTACCATCACATGGGCCAGTGTCTTGCGCCCTGCATGGGCCAGGTCTCCAGTGCGGACTACCATGTCCAGGTGGATCGCGTCTGCGAGGTGCTCTCGGGCAAGGCAGATCTTCTGCTCTCCCAGCTGCGCGAGGAGATGTTCAAGGCTTCGGACGCCCTGGAATTCGAGACGGCGGCCCTGCTGCGCGATCAGATTGCGGCCGTGGAAAAAACGGTGGAGCGCCAGGCCGTGATCCTGCCCAAGGGCGGCGACATGGATGTGGTGGGCCTCTATGTGGATACAGGAGGCCTTGCCCTGGGTCTGCTCTTTGTCCGCAACGGCGCCGTGCTGGACGGCCAGTCCTTCTTCTGGCCGGGCCTGGATTTTGACGATGCCTCGGAGCTTCTGCTGAGCTTCCTTGGTCAGTTCTATCTGGACCGCACGCCCCCGGCCCGCATTCTCGTGCCCTGGATTCCCAGGGACAGGGAAGAGGAACCCCTGGAGGAAACAGCAGAAGAAGGGACACTGCAGGATCCTGAGCAGCCTGGCGCAGGGGAACAGTCCAGATCGGAAAGGACCGGATCGGACAGGGCAGTAGAGGCCGCCGCACAGAAAGGCGACCAGTTCCGGGAGAAGGAGCTTCTGGAGCAGAGCCTTGGCGATCGCCGGGGCAGTCCGGTGCGTCTGGTGGCGCCGCAGAATGCCGCAGACAACAGGCTTGTGGACATAGCCCAGAGCAATGCCAGGGAAGAGACCCTGCGCAGGGCCCGTGCCAGCGAGGCCGGTCCCCTGGCCCGGGTGGCCAGACTGCTGCACCTGGAAGGGGACCTGGCACGCATAGAATGCGTGGACGTCTCCCATACCCAGGGCCGGCAGACCAGGGTGGGCATGGTGGTCTACACCAACGGCCAGCCGGACCGGGCTGCCTACCGGGTCTATAACATGCCCGACAGCAACGACGACTACGCAACCCTCCATGCCTGGGTGGCACGCCGGCTGGAAAGCGGACCGCCCTGGCCGGATCTGCTGCTCATAGACGGCGGCAGGGGCCAGGTGGCCAGCGTGGCCAGGGCCCTGAAGGAGGCGGGCCAGGAAGGGATCTTTCCCATAGCGGGCATTGCCAAGGCCAGGGACGAGGAGGGCCATGCCGACCGCAGGGCCGGCAATGTGGCAGACCGCATCTTTGTGCCCGGCCGCAGCAACCCCCTGCCCTTCAGGGAAGGGAGCCCGGAGCTCCTCTTTTTGCAGAACGTGCGCGATGCCACCCACCACTTTGCCATCACAAGGCACAGGCGGGCCAGGGCCAGTGCGGCGCTCTCCGGGGAACTCATGCGCCTGCCCGGCATAGGCACGGCCACAGCCAGGCTCTTGTGGGATCACTTTGGATCCTTTGCCCGCATGCAGGAGGCAGACTGTGACGATCTTGTGAAAATTCCCGGCATTGGCCGGCAGAAGGCCGCAAAGATCCGGGCCTGCCTGACGGCCCTGGCAGGAGACGGCATGCAGAAGCCGGCACGAGAGGCAAGGAAGGAACCGGGTAAGGAACCCCGCAGGGCGTCCAAAAGGGAGTCCACAGGGGAGCCCGGAGGGAAGTTCGGGAAGGACAAGGGAGCGTCCGGGGAGGACGGGGCCTGCTCCTGACACCCGGCAGCGGTCTGGTTCTGCATATTGACAGGAGTTGGGCGCTGCTATAGAGCCTTCTTCCCTTGCTGCCGGACTGAAAAAGCGCCTTGTCCGGACCGATCGGGGCCCCTGGCAGGGCCTCTCAAGCGAACACATATACAAGATTTCTTTTGCGGCTGTCCGGTTCCCGAAGAACCGGCAGGGGTTGTTTCCATGCGTCCCGTGCGTGTCAGGCATTGTGCTCTTACCATTTTCTGCTGGGCCTTTTTTTCCGAACTCTTTGCCATCCTGGGGCTTGTGCTCTCCCAGGCCTGCGCGGCGCCCCTGCTTGCGGACGAACGCTTCCTGCTGGTGCGCCAGAGCGAAGCGGGGAGCGGAGCCGGCGTGCCTGGCACGGACTTCAGAACGCCGCCCCGTGTCCGGGATCAGGCCCTGGAGCGCAGCGGTCGTGCGGGACTGCCGGACATTGTCCTGCACTATCCGGCCTTCGGGATTGCGCAGGTGGACAGGGACATAGCCCTGTGGGCCGAACACATTGCCAGGACCTTTGAGCAGGACTTTGCCAGCGGCAGTGCCCTGACAGGCCTTTCCGGTCTGTCAGGCCAGGGATTGGAGAGCCCGCTCTGGCAGGAGGACAATGTCTTCTGGCTCAATGCCTCCTACACGGTGCACGCCCCCTCGGCCCACTGTGCCAGCATTGTCTTCGATGTGTGGATGCACACGGGAGCGGCCAGGCCTGGTCATGACATCCTGAGCTTGAGCTACAACTTTCTCACCGGACAGCGCCTGCACCTTGTGGACATTTTCGAAGATGCGGACAGGGCGCTGGACATCCTCTCCAGGGAGTCCAGGCGCAGGCTTGTGCGCAACGGCCTGGATGCCATCATTGTCAGCGGCACAAGTCCGGTGGAAGAGAACTTCGCAAGCTTTGCGCTCACAAGGACTGGCATACGCATCTATTTTCAGCCCTATCAGGTCTCGCGCATGCCCGTGCTCCAGGAAGTGGACATCAGTCTTGAAGAGCTTATGCCGGCAGGGCCGCTGCTGGCCCTGTGGGGGCGCTAGGGCCTGACAGGACACGGTCCGGGAGGACATGGACAATGAGAGAAGCATGGGACAGAGCCCAAAAGACCCTGTGCCGTGATGGAGCAGGTGTATCTGATGTGCCGGACGCTGCGGAAAGGGCAGATCTTGTGGCCCGTGCCAGAGAACTTGTGGCAGGGCAGGGCACACTGCTCTTTCTGACACTCTTCGGCTCCTCCCTCTATGGCACACGCTGGCCGGGCCATTCGGATCTCGATGTGCGCGGCATCTTTCTGCCCCGTGAGCCTGCGACCTGCAGGGAGGAGGCAGAGCGCCAGAAATGCCTGCATGCCTCCACGGCTCCTGAGAGAAAGCGCAATGCAAGCACGGATACGGACCTGGATCTGGTGCCGCTTGAGCGCTGGCTCTGCGTCATGCTGCCCCGGGGCGATACAGGAGCCCTGGATCTGCTCTTTGCGCCGAGCCATGCTGCCTGCACCCTTGTGCGGCATCCGGCCCTGCAAGAGGTCTTTGCTCATCCTTTGCAGTTTCTGAACCTTGCCAGCGGGACTGCCTGCCGTTCCTACTGCCTTGGCCAGGGCAATACCTATGGGCTGGCAGGGACGCGCCTGGGAGCCCTCTGCAGGGTGTACCACCTGCTGCGAGAGACGCATTTTCCGGCAGGCACACGCGTGCGGGACATTGCCCGGGAAATTGTTGCCCAGGCGGCTGCACCGGACTACTGCAGCCTGACCGAAGAGGGCGGCCTGCTGCTGGCTGGCCAGGAGCACATGGGCGCAACCAGGATTGAGCTTGTGCTGGAGCGGCTGGAGAAACCCCTGTGCGGACATCTGCAGCGCATGGAGGCGGCACGCCGCAACGAGGGCGTGGACTGGAAGGCCCTTTCCCATGCCGTGCGGGCCCTGCGCCAGCAGGAGGAGCTTCTGACCACAGGGCGTCTTGTCTATCCCCTGGCCTGCAGGGAGGAACTTGTGGCCATCAAGCAGGGCAGGCTGGACTTTGCCTCTGTCGAAGAGCGCATTGTCGAAGGGCTGATTCGTCTGGAGGCCCTGCGAGCCAGGGCTCTGGCAGGCACGCTCAGGCTTGCGGGTTTGCCCGGGACACAAGGGCGCCTGTCTGATCAGGCCCTCTGGCAGTGCTGCCAGGCCATACGCAAACGCTGTCTTGAGACGAGCTGCTGAAACAGGGGCCTGGCACACAAGTCTGCTGTTCCCGCCCTGTCTTCGGTGTGCCTCCTGCCGCTCCCACTCTGCACTGTTGCTTTTTGGCCTTGTCCATGTAGACTGCCGCTGCCGGACCTGTGCGCCCTGAGCGTTTCTCGTGCCTCTTTCGAGTCCCTGCATGCCGTTTTGATCGGCACAGGGAGACGAAGCCAGGCCTTGCCGGGTCCCTTTTCGATCACCGCCTTCTTTTGCCCCCAGTCAGAGACGCTTTGGAGAAAAAGCGATGAAAGTACAGTGTCCCAACTGTTCCTATACACGTGACATGCCCGACGACCGCATCCCGGACGGTGTGCTGACGGCCCGCTGCCCCCAGTGCGGCCAGACCTTCCGCTTTTCCAAGCAGAATGTGGCCCGTGACCCGGAGAAGCCGCAGTCTGCCGTGCGCCTGCCCGCAGACGGCAGACGGTCTGCCGAAAACCGGCCCGCCGATCCCGAACTGCCCAGCGGCGCCATTGTCCGCGAACAGGCAAAGGATCCCTTTGCACGACCCGCGGAAAGGCCGTCGGACCAGACTGCCGGGCCCCGGGATGACCGCAGCCGGATGTCCGGGGCCGGGCAAGCCGAGGCCCGGGAAGCCCGGGAGGACAGGCAGACAGCCGCAGGCTCTCATGCCTTTTCAGGGCACGAAGAGGAGGACGTCGAGGATGTCCCGCAGGATCGTCAGAGCGCTCGTCAGGACGCCGAGGAGGCCACGAGCTTCAACCCCTGGGAGTGCGCAGGCACCCTGCAGGAATACATGGCCGCCTTCTATCAGACCTGCCTCAGGGTCATGTTTGCCCCGCAGCGCTTCTTTGCCGGCATAGAGCCGCGCCCCGTCCTGCTGGCCCTCGTGTTCTTCCTGACCGTGTGCGCCCTGCAGACTGTCATCGAACATGTCTGGGGACTGGTCTTCTTCTCCTACATCATGCCCCTGTCCACCACGACCGATCCCCAGCTCAGGGAGCTGGGCGAGATGCTCTCCAGCAAGGGCAACTTCCTGACCTGGCTGCTGTTGCGCTGCGCCATGCTCTGCCTGCAGCTCTACATCTTTGCCGGCATACTCTATTTGTGCTGGCGCCTGCTTGCTCCGGGACGGGTGGAGTTCTCCGTCATTTTGCAGGTGCTCTGCTATGCCCAGGCACCCATGATCCTGAGCCTCATTCCCGGCGTGGGCACCCTGGTGGGCATGATCTGGGGCGTGGTGTGCAGCATAGTGGGCTGCAGGGCAGCCCTGCGCCTTTCCTGGTCGCAGACCCTGCTGGGCGTCACGCCCCTGCTGCTGCTCATCCTCTTTTCCTACATGCACGTGCTCTCCTTCCTGGGCTGAGGGCGCACTTTGCACAAAAGCGCCCTGCAGGAAAAGGGGCGCAGCAGACATTGTGAACAGAGGACAGTGATCCCTGACCAGAGCGTCAGACCCCCGCTCCGCTTTTCGTGAAAGAGACATTTGGGGCAGCACAGGCTGTACAAGGCCTGCAGCTGCCCTTTCTTTTTGCCTGCAAAAAAAGGGAAACGAATAGGAACGTTGCACAGACAACCTGCATTTTTGGCTGCAAAAAGCATTGAAAATGGGGAGGGCAAGGGAGAAAAAAGAAAATATTCTTCTTGAGGAACGATTGTATCTTGAAGAAAATGTTTCTTTAATGTGAAGAGTAAGTTTGTGAAAAAGTTCGCATGATGCATTTGCCAGACAGAAACGAGCCGTTTGTCAGAATATGACATTGACTTTTTTCCTGAATCCAATAAGGTCAGACAATCAGTAACAAATGCAGATCGTGCACTGTGTCTCCGGCCGGACAGACAGCCCCTGTCATCAGAGGGAATGCTGCCCTGAGGCAGGAACGTGCCGTGCACCTTTTTCTGGGTGCGCCTTTGCGGCCAGGACATAAGGGCCAGGCCGGATCTGCACAGGATTGTGCCTTGACGTGCGGGTGAGCAGGCCTGTTTCCCTGCCCTGGAAGAGGGAAACGGAAATCCTGAGCCCGGTCCGTATACTACCGATGTTGTCCGTGAGGTCCGGGGGACCTTGTTTCAAGGGCAGCTCTCCATTTTTTCTCCAGAGGTTTTTTGGCGCTCTTCTCTCCAGGAGGTTTTTGATGAAGCGTTTCTTCCTGCAGTCAGGACTGTTGATGCTGGTGCTGACGCTCTTCCCCACTCTGGCCACGGCTGCGGAGCATCTGCCGCACATTCCTGGCGCAGAACTCTCCATCATCTGGGCAATTCCCTTTGCCTGCATGCTGCTCTCCATTGCCCTCGGGCCCCTGTTCTTTGCCCATTTCTGGGAACACCACTTCGGCAAGGTGGCGGTGTTCTGGGGCATGGCCTTCCTTGTGCCCTGTGCCCTTGTCTACGGCATGGACACGGCCGTCTATGAAGCCCTGCACTCCATCCTGCTCGAGTACATTCCCTTCATCGTGCTGCTCTTTTCCCTCTTCACCGTGGCCGGCGGCGTGCGCCTCACAGGCTCCCTCGTGGGCACGCCCCGCGTGAACACGGGCCTTCTGGCCGTGGGTACCCTGCTTGCCAGCTGGATGGGGACCACCGGTGCAGCCATGCTGCTCATCCGTCCCCTGCTGCGCGCCAATGCCCACCGCAAGTACCGCGTCCATCAGGTCGTCTTCTTCATCTTCCTCGTGGCCAACATCGGCGGCTCCTTGACACCTCTTGGCGACCCGCCGCTCTTCCTTGGCTACCTCAAGGGCGTCGATTTCTTCTGGACCCTGCAGCATCTCTTCGTCAAGACCGTGTTTGCTTCCGTGATCCTCCTGGCCCTGTACTTTGCCATCGACACCTACCTCTACAGGAAGGAAGGCTGCCCCGAGCCCCCGCACGATCCCAATGCTGCCAATGAAAAGCTGGGTCTCGAAGGCAAGGTCAACCTCCTCCTGCTCCTGGGCATCGTGCTCTCCGTGCTTATCTCCGGCCTGATTGACCTGGGCGTGGCCTTCACCATAAAGGGTGTGCCCGTGGCCGGCGCCAGCGTGGCCCGCGATGTCGTGCTCCTGCTCATTGCCTACGCCTCCTGGAAGCTCACCTCCAGGCAAAGCCGCGAGCTCAACGGCTTCACCTGGGGCCCCATCCTGGAAGTGGGCAAGCTCTTCTTCGGCATCTTCCTGTCCATGATTCCGGCCATTGCCATTCTGCGTGCCGGTACCGACGGCGCCCTGGCCGGCCTTATCAACGTGGTCTTCCACGACGGACAGCCCGTCAATGCCGCCTTCTTCTGGCTCACCGGTGCCCTGTCGAGCTTCCTTGACAATGCTCCGACCTACGTCGTCTTCTTCAATACCGCAGGCGGCGATCCCAATGTCCTCATGACCACCATGTCCGACACCCTGGTAGCCATTTCCGCCGGTGCCGTGTTCATGGGCGCCAATACCTACATCGGCAATGCCCCGAACTTCATGGTGCGCTCCATTGCCGAGGATCGCGGCGTGGCCATGCCCAGCTTCTTTGGCTACATGATGTGGTCGTGCGGCATCCTTGTGCCCATCTTCCTGCTCATCACCTTCATCTTCTTCTAGCAGCAGAACCGACCGCAACGACTGCATAAAGAAGGGCCCGGATGAACGGGCCCGGAGAACAGGCCGGACCCCCAGCTTCAGGGGGCTCCGGCCGCTCTCTTTTGGGCCTGTTGACAAGGCTTTTTCTTTGTGGGTACTTGCAGGGCCTCTTCAGTCCTTTCCCCTTTTCAACAGGTCAGGTTTTTTTCCATGCCCAAGAATCCCACCCAGAGACGCCGCGACAAGATGGCCAGAGTCCTGCAGCACAGGCAGCCCGATCTGACCCTTGTGCTTGCCAATATCCATGATCCCCACAATGTGTCCGCCATCTACCGTTCCTGCGATGCCTTTGGCGTGGAGAGCGTGCATCTGTACTACACGGATACGGCCTTTCCCCTGCTGGGCCGCAAGTCCTCGGCCTCGGCACGCAAGTGGGTGGCCACACGGCGCCACCGCGACAAGGAGGAGCTGCAGGCAGCCCTCTCCGGCATGCAGATCCTGGTCACGGACTGCACGCCCACGGCCAGGCCCCTGCGCAGCTGGGACTTCACGAAGCCCACGGCCATCATCCTTGGCAACGAGCACAGCGGCGTGGCCCCGGAGCTGGCCAGCATTGCCACAGGCGAGCTCTACATCCCCATGTACGGCATGATACAGAGCTTCAATGTCTCCGTGGCCGCAGCCATCATTCTGGCCGAGGCCAGCAGGCAGCGCGAGGCCGCAGGCTTCTACGAGCAGATGCGCTACACGCAGGAGGCCTACGAGGCCAAGCTTGCCGACTGGCTGGAGCGCTAGGCTGCCGTCCTATCTTCTTCCCGTCTTTCGGATTGTTCTTCCCCGTTTTTCGTGCAGTGCGGCCCAGTGCCAAGGATGCGAGACCCCATGGAACCCACAGGCAAGTGCATACACATAGAGGAGGCCAGGCAGCACAATCTGCGCAGCGTCTCCCTCGACATTCCCAGGGACGAACTGGTGGTCATCTGCGGCCCCTCCGGTTCCGGCAAGTCCACCCTGGCCTTTGACATTGTCTATGCCGAGGGCCAGCGCCGCTACGTGGAATCCCTGTCCGCCTACGCAAGGCAGTTCCTGCCCAAGATGGACAAGCCCGACGTGGGCAAGATCGAGGGCCTCACCCCGGCCATTTCCCTGGAGCAGAGCTCCACGTCCCACAATCCCCGCTCCACCGTGGGCACGGTGACGGAAATCTACGACTTTCTGCGCGTCTTCTTTGCCAGACTGGGCACAGTCTTCTGTCCGCAGTGCGGCAGGCCCATAGAGGCCCGCTCCACGGACGAAATTCTGGCAGAAATCCTCGATCTGCCCGAGGGCACGAAAATCATGATCATTGCCCCGCTGGTCGAGCTGCAGAAGGGCACGCAGCAGGATCGCCTGAAAAAGCTGAAGGCCCGCGGCTTTGCCAGGGTGCGGGTGGACGGATCCTTTTATACCATCGACGATGTGCCGGCTCTGGACAAGAACCGCAAGCACAGCCTGGATCTGGTGGTGGACCGCCTGGTGATCAAGGAAGGCGTGCGCAGCCGGTTGTCCGAGTCCGTGGAGCTGGCCCTCAGGGAAGGCGAGGGCCGGCTTGTGCTGCACAGGCTCGATCTGGAAGAGGGCAAGAGGGATCGCATCTTCTCCACCACCTCGTCCTGCCCGGTGTGCCACATTTCCATGCCGGCACCGAGCCCGCAGCTCTTTTCCTTCAATACCCCCCAGGGCGCCTGCCCGCGCTGCGTGGGCCTTGGCACGGTGGACTACTTCGAGCCGCGGCTCATTGTGCCCAACAGGGGCGCAAGCCTTGAGCAGGGCGCCCTTCTGCCCTGGGCCGACAAGGCCGTCTTCGAGAAGTACAAAAAGGCCCTGGCCGCCCTGGGCAAACGGCACGGCTTTGCCCTGTC
Source organism: Candidatus Desulfovibrio intestinipullorum (assembly GCA_019113165.1). GTDB lineage: Bacteria > Desulfobacterota > Desulfovibrionia > Desulfovibrionales > Desulfovibrionaceae > Desulfovibrio > Desulfovibrio intestinipullorum. The sequence goes on along the minus strand of DXHV01000030.1, from coordinate 8,471 downwards.
CACGCCCCTGGCCGACTTTTCCGAGCCTGCCTGGCAGGCCCTCTTCTTTGGCGAGGACGAGGAGGGCCGTCCCGTGGCCCAGTCCCCGGGCCTGCGCCGCAACTGGATGGGCGGCAGCGTGGCCCTCTTTGCCAAGGGCGACTATCAGTCCGAGCACTTCGACTTTGCCGGCACGATCAATCTGGCCGTGAGCGAAGCGCGCTGGCCTGGCGTCATCCCTCTGCTTGAACAGGGCATGCAGTACGGCGAGGCCTGGCGGGACGAGCTTGCCCGCTATCGCCAGACCACGGAATGCCCGGACTGCCACGGAGCGCGCCTTTCCAGGGCGGCCCTGGCCGTGCGTGTGGAAGGCATCAGCATAGCCGATTTCTGCGGCCTGTCCGTGGAAAAGGAACTGGCCTGGCTGGACGGCCTCCGCTTCGAGGGCCGCTGGGCGCTCATCGCCGATCCCCTGCTCAAGGAACTGCGCCACAGGCTGGGCTTTCTGAGCAACGTGGGCCTTGAGTACCTCTCCCTGGCCCGAAGCATGACCACCCTTTCCGGCGGCGAGGCCCAGCGCATCCGCCTGGCCTCGCAGCTTGGCGCAGGCCTTGTGGGCGTGACCTATGTGCTGGACGAGCCCTCCATAGGCCTGCATCCCCGCGACAACGAGCGCTTGCTCGGCACATTGCGATCCCTGCAGCGCAGGGGCAATACCGTGCTTGTGGTGGAACATGACGAGGCCACCATCTGCGAGGCCGATACGGTCATCGAACTCGGGCCTGGCTCCGGCGTGCAGGGTGGCACGGTGACCTTTGCCGGCACGGTGCCCGAGCTTTTGCACAGCACGACTCTGACCGCACAATACCTGCGCGGCGACATGAGCGTGCCCATGCCCGAGGCCAGGCGGGAAGGCAGGGGCGAGCTTGTGCTGCACAGGGTGACCACCAACAATCTGCAGGGCATGGACGTGGTCTTTCCCCTGGGCGTGCTCACCTGCGTGACCGGTGTGTCCGGCTCCGGCAAGAGCTCCCTTGTGGTGGACACGCTCTACAAGCATCTGTGCCTGAAGCTGGGCCTGCGAGTGGACAATCCCGGCACCATTGAAGGATTGAGCGGCGCCGAGGGGATTGAGCGGGTGGTGGCCATCGATCAGACGCCCATCGGCCGCACGCCGCGCTCCAATCCGGCCACCTATACCAAGATCTTTGACGAAATCCGCCAGATCTTTGCCATGACGCCCGATGCCCGGCGCAAGGGCTACACGGCCGGCCGCTTCAGCTTCAACGTGCGCGGCGGGCGCTGCGAAACCTGCCGGGGCGACGGCCAGATACAGGTGGAGATGCACTTTCTGCCCGACGTCTACGTGACCTGCGATGTCTGCCACGGCAAGCGCTACAATCACGAGACCCTACAGGTGCGCTACAAGGGCCTCAACATCTCCGAAGTGCTGGAGCTCACCGTGAGCCAGGCGCGCACCTTCTTTGCCAGCTACCCCTCTCTGGAGCGGCGCCTGGGCGTGCTGGAGGACGTGGGCCTTGGCTACATACAGCTTGGCCAGGCAGCCACCACCCTCTCCGGCGGCGAGGCCCAGCGCATCAAGATATCCCGCGAGCTTGGCAAGCGCAGCCTGCCCGGCACCTTCTACATCCTGGACGAGCCCACCACGGGCCTGCACATGCACGAGGTGGGCAAGCTCATCAGCGTGCTCCATGCCCTGGTGGACAAGGGCGCCACGGTCGTGGTCATCGAGCACAATACCGACTTCATCCTGGCCGCAGACTACGTCATCGACATGGGCCCAGGAGGCGGCGAGCGCGGCGGCCGCATCATAGCAAGCGGTACGCCGGAAGGCATTGTGGCCGATCCGGCCTCCGTGACCGGCCGCTTTCTCATGGAAGAGCGCAAGGCGCGCCTGAAGCGCCGGGCGATCTGAGACGGGCACGCTGACAGGGCGTGCCCTGGCTCCGTGCTGTCAGGGCATCCCGCCGAGCCCTGGTGACAGGAACAGCTTGCGTGACAATTTTCGCAACGGTCTTGCATTCCCGGACCGAAGACGGTAAACTGGCTTTTTCCCTTTCTTTTTGATTCCTATCGTGTCCCGCAGCACGGCATCCCTGTGTGCATTCCCCCCGTGGCCTGTGCGGACACTGTGTTTTTTCGGGGAGGACGTTGCCCATATGAACAGGCTGTACAGGAAAAATTTTCTCAAGGAACTCGATTTTGCTCCTGCAGACCTTGAATACCTGATCACCCTTGCTGCCAGGCTCAAGGCCGCCAAGAAGGCCCGCAGGGAGCCGCAGCTCATGAAGGGCCTCAACATAGCCCTGCTCTTCGAGAAGGATTCCACCAGAACCCGCTGCTCCTTCGAGGTGGCAGCCCATGATCAGGGTGCCCATGTGACCTACCTGGGGCCCACGGGATCCCAGGTCGGCAAGAAGGAAAGCATGGCCGACACAGCCAGGGTCTTAAGCGGCTTCTTTGACGGCATAGAGTACCGCGGCTTTGGTCAGGACATTGTGGAGCGTCTGGCCCAGTACGCCAGTGTGCCGGTGTGGAACGGCCTCACCAATGAATGGCATCCCACCCAGCTTCTGGCCGACATGCTCACCATGACCGAATGCACGGGCAAGCCCCTCAAGGGACTGACCATGGCCTATCTTGGCGACGCCCGCTACAACATGGGCAACTCCCTCATGGTGGGCTGTGCCATGCTGGGCGTGAACTTCCGCTCCGTGGCGCCAAAAAGCCTGTGGACGAGCGACGAAGTCTTTGCCCTGGCACAGGAACAGGCCGCCCGGTCCGGCGCCGTCATCGAACGCACCGAAGACGTGGACAAGGGCGTCGAGGGCTGCGATTTCCTCTATTCGGACGTGTGGGTGTCCATGGGCGAGCCCGACTCCGTATGGAAGGAGCGCATCGAGCTTCTGACCCCCTACAGGGTGACAGGCGAAGTCATGGACAAGACCGGCAATCCCGAGTGCCGTTTCCTGCACTGCCTGCCGGCCTTCCACAACCGCGAGACGACCATTGGCGAGCAGATCTACCAGAAGTACGGCGTGGAGTGCATGGAAGTGAACGACGAGGTCTTCGAGTCCGACCGCAATGCGGCCTTCCTGGAAGCGGCCAACCGCATGCACACCATCAAGGCTGTCATGGTGGCCACTCTGGCCGAGGAAGACATTGACGAGGCGCTGACCAGGGCCGGCTTCTAGAAGAAAGAACAGGGGACAGGAGGGCCTGGCCCTTCTGTCCCCTGCGGCAGGACAGCCTGCCCGTGAAAAAAGAGCGTATTGTACCGAAAAAACAGGGCTTTTGGTAGAATGCGGCTCTTTTTTCTCTTTTTGCATGCAGGGACTGGATCTGACCCAGTCCCGGAGCGCGGATCATCGGGGGAAACATGATCTACGAGAACAAAGCGTTCAGACAGGGCAGGACAGAGTCTGCCGGGGCCAGGGACAGCCTGAAAGAGCGTCCCGAAGAGCGTCCCAAAGAGCATCCCAAAGAGCATCCCGGGGCGCGCCCGCAGGAGAAGGCAGGGGCCCGGTCGGAAGAGAGCGCAGCCCAGGCCTCTCTCTTTGCCCAGGCGATGCAGGGACTGCAGGGGCAGGCAAAAGGTTCTGCAGAAGCGAAGAACGCTACGGGCGCCCTGAACGACACGACCATCATGGGCGCCATGACGGCCATGGGCTCGCGGGGCGTGACCTACCTCTCCCTGCTCTACGACATTGCCCGAGTGCTCAGTGCCACGCCGGACGTGAAGGACTGCCTGGATCAGGTGCTGGCCCTCATGGCCGGACGCCTGCACATGATGCAGGGCACCATTACCCTGGTCTCGCCCAGGACGGGCGAGATACGCATAGAGGCCTCCTACGGTCTCAAGCCCTCCGAGCGATCCCGCGGCCACTATCTGCAGGGCGAGGGCATCATCGGCCACGTGGTGCAGAGCGGCGAGCCCATGTACATCTCCAGAGTCTCGGAAGAGCCGCGCTTTCTGAACAGGACCAGATCCAGGGATCTGGCCCGCAGCGATATTTCCTACATCTGCGTGCCCATACGCCTCAATCAGCAGGTGGTGGGCGCCCTGTCCGTGGACCGGCTCCTTGCCGAGGAAGTGCAGCTCGAGGAAGAGGAACAGCTGCTCTTCATCATTGCCATGCTGCTGGGCTACGCGGCCTGGGAAGCCCAGCGCAAGATGGACGAGCACAATGCCATGCCTGGCCGGCCCAGCGGCTTTATCGGCAATTCCGACGTCATGCAGCGTGTCTATGCCCAGATCCTGCAGGTGAGCCAGTCCCAGGCCACCGTGTTCCTGCAGGGCGAATCAGGCACGGGCAAGGAACTGGCCGCCAGGGCCATCCACAAGGCCTCGGCCAGGGGCGATCGCCGCTTCGAGGCCATCAACTGCGCGGCCCTGCCGGAAAGCCTCATTGAAAGCGAGCTCTTTGGCCACGAGAAGGGCGCCTTTACCGGCGCCGTGGCCATGCGCAAGGGGTGCTTCGAGCTGGCAGACGGCGGCACGCTCTTCCTGGACGAGGTGGGCGAGCTCTCCCTCATGGCCCAGGCCAAGCTTCTGCGCGTATTGCAGGAGCGATCCTTCGAGCGTCTGGGCGGCACGGTCCCCATCAATGTGGATGTGCGCCTCATCACGGCCACCAACAGGAACCTGGAAGAGATGGTGGAGCAGGGCACCTTTCGCAGGGATCTCTACTACAGGCTCAATGTCTTTCCCATCGTCCTGCCGCCCCTGCGCGATCGTCAGGATGACATCCTGCCCCTGGCCCACCACTTTGTGCAGAAGTTTGCCGCCCAGGCAGGCAGGGACGATGTGCGCATTTCCCTGGCCGCCATGGACATGCTGCAGCGCTACAGATGGCCCGGCAATATCAGGGAACTGGAAAACGCCATGGAACGGGCTGTGCTTGTGCTGGGCACGCAGCACCTTATCCTGCCCCAGCATCTGCCCACAGCCATGCATGTCTATGCAGGGCAGGCGCAGACAAGCGAACCCGGTGCCCAGCGAAGATCCCAGGGCACGCTGCAGGAACATCTGGATGAACTGGAAAAGGCCTGCATCGTGGACGCCATGGAGGCCAGCGGCGGTCAGATTGCCAGGGCGGCCGAAGCTCTGGGCCTGACCCAGCGCATCCTTGGCCTGCGCCTGCGCAAGTACAAAATCAGCTACAAGGACTTCAGGCGCGGCAGACAGGGCGGTCAGATCGCAAAATGACACTTTGTGAAAGTGTTCCTGTTTGCGAGAGCCTAAAAACGACATTTGTGTAACTTTAAAAAAAATCATTTTTAAACAGGAATTCAAGTAGTTTGACTCTGCTGTGCCTGCGGGGTTCGGACAGATTCGGCGTCAATCCCGGACAAAAAATAACAAAAATGTAGAAAACGAGGCGTGCACAACCCCCGTATCCCTTGTCTGGCGTACAGGCACAAGGGGCGGGGGCTTTTTTGCAAGCAGTTGATTTCACAGGCAAAGAGAAGGAAAAGGGTGAGGACCGGGACAATTGTGCATGGTTTGGCACGCTCCTTGCTATAAAGCAGGAGACAGCGTCCTTCCCTCGGGGACCTGTCCCAAAACAACGAACCAAACAGCCTGAAAGCGCCCCATGCGCCCTCAAGCTGACAGATTTTTTTGCTGAAAGGGTCCCCCGCCTTTTTTGTCAGCACCGGAGTTCTTCATGTCTCACGCACGAACAGAGGCCGTCTTTGCCGCCATGTCCACAGCACCTGTGCAGGGGGGCCTTGCCGAAAACACGACCACGGACGACATCTTTGGCGAGTACGTTTTCACCCTGGACGAGATGCGCAAGCGTCTGCCCAAGGACGTCTACGCCAGTCTCGAGCGCATCATTCACAGCGGCGGCCGCCTGGATCCGGCCATGGCAGACAGCGTGGCTGCGGCCATGAAGGAATGGGCCCTCTCCAAGGGAGCCACCCACTATACCCACTGGTTCCAGCCCATGACAGGCACCACGGCCGAAAAGCACGATGCCTTTCTCTCGCCGGTGGGCGATGGCCGGGCCATCAGCGACTTCTCCGGCAAGATGCTCATCAGCGGCGAACCGGACGCTTCCTCCTTCCCGTCCGGCGGCCTGCGTTCCACCTTCGAGGCCAGGGGCTACACGGCCTGGGATCCGTCGGTGCCGGTCTTTGTGATTCCCGGTCCCTATTCCGCGACCCTGCACATCCCGACCTTCTTCTACTCCTATTCGGGCGAGGCCCTGGACCGCAAGATACCCCTCCTGCGCTCCATGGCAGCCCTCTCCAGGCAGGCTTTGCGCATCCTGCGCCTCTTTGGCAATACCACGGCGACCTCCGTGCAGTCCCAGGTGGGGCCGGAGCAGGAATATTTCCTGGTGGACAGGAATCTTGCTGCCCTGCGCCCCGACCTGCTGCTCTGCGGACGCACCCTGCTGGGCGCGCCCTCGCCCAAGGGCCAGGAGCTTGAGGACCATTACTTTGGCGCCATTCCGTCCAGGGTGCAGAGCTTCATGGAGGACGTGGAAGACGAGCTCCTCCGTCTGGGCATTCCGGCCAAGACCCGCCACAACGAGGTGGCGCCCGGGCAGTTCGAGATAGCGCCCGTCTACGAAGACGCCAACATGGCCTGCGACCACAACATGCTCACCATGAACATGATGCGCCATCTGGCCGCCCGCCACGGCTTTGTCTGCCTCCTTCACGAAAAGCCCTTTGCCGGGGTGAACGGTTCGGGCAAGCACAACAACTGGTCCATGTCCGACAGCGACGGCAACAACCTGCTGAACCCGGGCTCCACGCCCAGGGACAATGCCCAGTTCCTGGTCTTCCTGGCCGCCGTGCTGCGGGCCGTGCACAAGCATGCCACGGCACTCAGGCTTGGCACCATCGGCGCCGGCAATGACCACCGCCTGGGCGCCAACGAGGCGCCGCCGGCCATCATCTCCGTCTATCTGGGCGATCAGCTCAACGAAGTCATAGAGAGCATCATCAGCGGCAAGCCCCTGCGCAGCCACAAGAGCAGCGTTCTGGAAATCGGCGTCTCCAGCCTGCCGCCCCTGCCCGTGGATCTTTCCGACCGCAACAGGACAAGCCCCTTTGCCTTCACTGGCAACAAGTTCGAGTTCAGGGCCGTGGGCTCCTCCCAGTCCATTGCGCCGGTCAACATTGCCCTCAATGCCGCCGTGGCCTGCGCCCTGGACGACATTGCCACCCAGCTGGAGGCTGCCGTCTCCGCCGGAGCAAGCCTCAATCAGGCCCTGCAGGAATTCCTGCCCAGGGAATTCAAAGAGCACATGCCCGTCGTCTTCAACGGCAACGGCTATGCGGAAAGCTGGACCAGGGAGGCCGCGAAGCGCGGCCTGCCCAATCTGAACAATACCGTGGATGCCCTGGAGCGCTATTCGGATCCTGATGTGATGAATGTCTTCCTGCGGCACGGGATTTTAAGCGAGCGCGAGATGCTCTCCCGTCAGGACATCCTGCTTGATGCCTATGCCAAGGAACTGGTCCTTGAAGCCCATGTGCTGAGCGATCTGGTCCGCACCAGAGTCCTGCCGCCCTGCCTGAAGGCTCAGCGCGAGTCCTGCGATCTGCTCCTGAAGACGAGAGAGGCAGGCCTTGATGCCGAGGCGGAACTGGCATCGGCCCTCACCATCCGCAACCATGTGCTGGCCCTGCAACGCCTTGTCGGCGAACTCGATGCCGCCCTTGAGGCCGTGAGTGCAAAAGACGAGGCCCTGGCCCGGGCCAGGGCTGCCAGGGAGACCCTGCTGCCCCTCATGGCCGATGTGCGCCTGCACGCGGATGCCATGGAGCGCCTGGTGGACGACAGGGACTGGACCCTGCCCAAGTATTCGGAACTTTTGTGGATGCATTAGGATGCATCTGACAGGCACAAGAGAGGCTGCTCTCTTTTGTGCCGGACAAGTGCAAATTGCTTTCAAGCAGGCTTTTGGCCTGCATCAGGGGCCAGGATCCCGCGGATTTCGGGGGAAATCCTGAGGGACCGGGTGCCCTGAGTACATATGAGAGCAAAATGTCCTGCAGATTGTGCGCAGGAGTCCTGGGGGAAGGGCGCAACGCCCGGACCCCATGGCTTCAGGGGGCATGTTCTGCAGGTACCTGAGGGCCCTTCGGGGGCATGCTTTCGGGGGAATAGGGTGTCTCCGAAGGGCCCGATACAAGTCTTTTGCACTGCAAAAACATTGTTCCAAAAATCATTTTTATCAGACGCGCCGAAATACCCCATCCGTAAGGGTGGGGATGAAAGGCGCGCATTGCTCCTTGACGTTCTCCAGAATTCCTGGCTAAGGAAGTGTCATGGGTACTCTTTTCAAGTCTTTTCTCTTCAAGCTCGAGCCAAATGGTGCGCAAGCCAGGGCGTGTGCATGCTCTTGCGGTTGTTCACGTTATACCTACAACCGGGGATTGGCGTGGCTCATCGAACAACTCAAGCAGAATCCAGAGTTTCGGTTTTCCTACTATGACCTGGCGAATCA
>DXHV01000029.1 GCA_019113165.1 Candidatus Desulfovibrio intestinipullorum | reverse complement strand
CGCCTCGCCATCAAGGCCATCCGCACCCTGTCCAGCGACGTGGAAATTCCCGCCAACATCCGCGCCTGCGCTGCCAAGTACGGCGTGCCGGTCAGCGAAGACGACATTCCGATCATGACCGCCAATGCCCAGAAGGACGCCTGCGGCCTCACCAACCCCCGCAAGATGACCGACGCTGCCGTCGCCGCCATCTACAAGGCTGCCTTCTAGGAAACAGGCGCAACACACTGAAAGACAGGTCCTGAGGACCAGGGCGGAAAAGAATCGCGTGCCTTTTGCGACTCCTTTTCCGCCCTCTTCTTTTTCTTTTTGCTGGGGCGGACCCGTCTCCCCCAAACCCGTCCCTTCTGCACGTCCCTTCCGGTCCATGTCCGACACACGGGCACCGATCCCTCCCTTGAATTTCTTCCTGCAAGAGTTTAGTTGGGAAGGTATGCTGGCCCATATCCCTTGCGCACGTTTCCCTGTATGCTGCCCCTCACGGCCGTCCGTGCCCTGCATTGCCCTGGGATCTTCAGGCTGCCTTCCCCTCTCGTGCGTCCCTTTTTTCTCCCTCACCCTTTAGTGTCCAGGATTTGCCATGCTGACCATCAGTCTGCTCGCCTGTGCCGCAGGAGCCACGCTTCCTCTGGCCATTGCCGCTCCCTTCGGCTGCGCCGCCCATCTCATTGTTCCCCAGCGTCCCGGCACCTGCCCGCCCAGCGCCCTGCCGCACCTGCCCGTGGGCACCTGCCTCAATGACGGCACCGGCAAAACCTATCTCAAGGTCACCGGGCACGTCTTTCTGCCTGCCCGCAGCGGCGTGCACACCCTCTCCTGCCCGCTGCTCACGGCCTGCATGGATCTGCCCGTGGGCGAAATCACCCTCATTCCCTCCAGACAGGGCATTTCCCTCGCCTGGATCACGCTCTCGGACAGGGGCAGCCTGGGCCTGCGCGAGGATCGCAGCGGTCCGGCCCTGGCCGCACGAGTGCGCAGCCACATGGATGTGGAGCACGCCCAGGGGTTCCTGCTGCCGGATGACGAATACAGGCTCAGGGCCCTGCTCACCCACCTGGCCCTCATTGACGGCTACGACCTCATCCTGACCACGGGCGGCACAGGCGTTGCGCCAAGCGACATCACGCCACAGGCCACAAAAAAGATTCTCGACTATGAGCTGCCGGGCTTTGTGCAGGCCATGATGCAGGCCAGCCTGCAAAAGACCCCCAAGGCCTCCATCAGCCGCTCCTGCGCCGGCGTGCTCCACCACAGCCTCATCGTGAACCTGCCGGGCAGCACCAAGGCCGTGCTGGAAAACCTGGACGCCATCCTGCCGGCCCTGGCTCACGCCCTGGACAAGCTGCACGGCGATCAGAGCGACTGCGCCGAGGAAGAACCGGCCAACGGCGCGTTCTGACAACGCCCCAAAGCCCCCGGAACACAATCAGAGAGACGCCTGGGAGGACACGCAAAAGACGTTCAAAAAGAAAAAAAACTTGACGAGTGCTTTCAAGTTCGCAAGAATAGTTCCTCTTTCTTGACAGGGTAGCAGTGGACCGTTTTCGGGCAGGTCCGCTCGCGCCCGTCCCTGCCCTCAGGGCGGCTCCTTTCTCCCCCGAGACAGGCATCACCTGCAGACATTCCTGTTGGACGAACGACGCGTACGGACGGAGCAGGACGGGTCCACGCACTGCAGCCCGCACAGCTTTATCAGAACAGATTAAGGAGACGGCTCACTGTCCCTGAAACAGGGGATACAGTCCAAGCCGCAAGGCGCGTTATGAAAATCGAATCCCAATGCATCCACGGAGGCTATACGCCCTCCAACGGCGAGCCCTCGGCCCTGCCCATCTATCAGTCCACGACCTTCCGCTACACCTCCACGGATGAAGTTGCCAAGCTCTTTGATCTGGAAGCTGCGGGCTTTTTCTATTCCCGTCTGGCCAATCCCACCGTCGACGCCGTCGAGCGCAAGATAGCTGCCCTGGAAGGCGGCGTGGCGGCCCTGGCCACCTCCTCAGGCCAGGCTGCCGTGTTCACAACCGTGGTCACCATCGCGAAAGCCGGCGACCACATTGTTGCCAGCTCGTCCATTTACGGCGGCACCTTCAATCTGCTCGGCACCTCCCTCAAGCGCCTTGGCATAGACATCACCTTTGTCAATCAGAAGGACAGCGACGAGGAGCTGGACAAGGCCTTCCGCCCCAACACGAAACTTGTCCTGGGCGAGACCCTGGCCAACCCGGCCCTGACGGTCCTAGACATAGAGCGCTTTGCGAAGCTTGCCCACAGGCACAACGTGCCCCTGGTGGTGGACAATACCTTTGCCACGCCCTTCCTGTGCCGTCCCTTCGAGTACGGCGCCGACATTGTGGTGCACTCCACCACCAAGTACATGGACGGCCATGCCATTCAGCTTGGCGGCGTCATCGTGGACAGCGGCAACTTCGACTGGACCTGCGGCAACTTCCCCGAATTCACGGAGCCGGACGAAAGCTACCACGGCACCATCTATACAAAAGCCTTTGGTCGCCAGGCCTTCATCGTCAAGGCCAGAGCCCAGGTCATCCGCGACTTTGGCTGTCTGCAGACTGCCCAGGGCGCCTTCTATCTCGATCTGGGCCTGCAGAGCCTGCCCGTGCGCATGGCCGCCCACTGCCGCAATGCCGAACAGGTCGCAGCCTTCCTGGAAGGCCACGAGAAGGTCGCGCATGTGCTCTATCCCGGGCTCCCCTCCAGCCCCGATCACGCCCTGGCGCAGAAGTATCTTCCCAGGGGCACGGCCGGCGTCATCTCCTTCACCCTCAAGGGCGGCCGTGATGCCGGAGCGCGCTTCATTGACGCGCTGAAGATGATCATGCTCGAGGTGCACGTGGCGGACATCCGCACCTGCGTCCTGCACCCTGCCTCGTCCACCCACCGCCAGCTAAGCGACAGCCAGCTTGTGGAATGCGGCATTGAACCCGGCATGGTCCGCCTTTCCGTTGGTCTTGAGAACGTTCAGGACATCCTGGACGATCTCGCCCAGGCTCTGGACAGGGCCTAATCGTTGCATCGCCCGACCCGGGCCCTGCCCGGGCCTTTCGCTGACTTCCCCATGCAAGAGAGCTCACTGGTCATCACAGGAATGGGAGCCGTCACTCCCATTGGTATAGGGACAGACACCTACTGGAACAATCTTGTTTCCGGCGTCTGCGGCATTGACGCCATTACCCGCTTTCCCACTGACACGCTTCCCGTCCGCATAGCGGCCGAGGTCCGGGGGTTTGATGCCGATGCGCTCATTCCCCGCCATCTCGAGCGCAACATGGCCCTGTTTGCGCAGTACGGCTTTGTGGCGGCCCAGGAGGCGCTCAGGGACGCAGGTCTCACCACTGTCACGGATCCCCATCGCATCGGCATTGTCATGGGCACGGCCATGGACGGCATGAGCACCCTGGCAGCCACGCAGGCCGAACTCTCCACAGGCTCCCTGCACAAGGTGGGGCCAAGGCTTGTGCCCATGATCCTGGGCAACATGACGGCCGGGCTGCTGGCCATAGCCTGCGGCTTCCACGGCCCGAGCATCACGGTGAACACGGCCTGCTCCTCCGGCGGCGACGCCATCATGACAGCGGCCATGCTGCTCCTGAGCGGCGAGGCGGACTGCATCCTTGTGGTGGGCGGCGAATCCATTCTCTCGCCCGTGCTCATCTCCAGCCTTGCCGCAGCCAAGGCCCTTTCCAGAAACAACGAGGAGCCGGCCCGGGCCTCCAGACCCTTTGACAGGGATCGCGACGGCTTTGTCATTGGCGAGGGCGGAGGCGCCCTGGTACTGGAAACCGCTCGCCATGCCGAAGCACGCGGCGTCACCTCCTATGCCACCCTGGCAGGCTATGCCAATACCCAGGACGGCTACCACATCACCTCGCCCGATCCCCACGGTGCGGGCGCTGCCAAGTGCATGCAGCTGGCCCTGCAGAAGGCCGGCCTTGCGCCTGCGGACATCCACTATCTCAATGCCCACGGCACCTCCACGCCCATGGGCGACAAGGTGGAGACCCTGGCCATCCACGCCGTCTTTGGCACAGGAGAGCAGGCGCCGCTCGTGAGCTCCACCAAGGGCGCCACCGGGCACATGATGGGGGCCGGCGGCATCACGGAAATCATCGCCTGCATCAAGGCTCTGCAGACCGGGCTTCTGCCGCCGACACTCAACTACGAGACCCCGGATCCTGACTGCGATCTGAACATCATTGCCAATACCGCCCGCCAGGCCGACATCCGGGCGGCCATGTCCAATTCCCTGGGCTTTGGCGGTCAAAACTCCAGCATCATTCTCACACGGGATACGGCCAACAGGAGGTAGTCCTTGCAGCCCACGCAGCCCATGCAGCACTCATATGACGTCCAGGCCTTCAGGCAGACCTTTGAACACCAGTTCCTCTGGATACATGGTTTTCAGCGCAACGTCCTGCGCAAGGCCGACAAGCCGGCGCTCTACTGCCCCCTCACGGACAGGATGTGGACGTACCGGACCCTGAACGAGGACGCAAACCGCCTGGCGCATGCCCTGCACAGCGCCGGCGTGGGGCAGGGGGACGTCATCATGTACGCCCTTCTGAACTCGGCCGAATTTGTCTTCAGCTACCTTGCTGCGCACAAGCTGCGTGCTGTGGGCGCTCCGCTCAACTACCGCCTCTCGGCAGGCGAACTGGCCCTGCTCATCGACGATTCCAGGCCAAAGGCCTTCATCTACGATGCAGACTTTGCCAGTCTCATTGACGAGGCCCTGCGTCTTGTCAAATACAGGCCGCCCGTGGTCATCATGGCGGATCTCGAGAACACGGCCACGCCGCCCGCAGGCGTGCAGGCCTTCAGGGACGTTGTGCAGGGGCAGCCCGTGCACGATCTGCCCCTGCCCAAGACGGCCACCATCTTTGACGAGACGACGCGCTTCTTCACCTCGGGCACAACCAATCTGCCCAAGGCCGTGCCCATCAACGATCTCAACGAGACACTGTCCGCCCACGACGTGCTCATGCACTTCCCCCTCAATGCCGGGGACGTGACCATGAACCTCACCCCCTGGTTCCACAGGGGCGGACTCCATGCCGGCGGCCCCACGCCCGTGCTCTACTGCGGCGGCAGCATGGTCATCCTCAGGGACTTCACGCCCAGGCTGGCCGTGCAGTACATCAGCCGCTACCGCATCACCTACCTCATCGGCGTGCCCACGGTTCTCAACATGATAGCCAGGCTGCAGGAAAGCTCGCCCACGGACATGTCCGCCCTGCGCGGCATCGTGCTCATGGGCTCGCCCCTGGACAGCGAGCCCTGTCAGCGCTTCATGCAGCTTCTGACCCCGCACATCAACAATGGCTACGGCACCACGGAGACCTTCTGGAACACGTTCCTGCGGCCTTCGGACCTGCCCGAGCACGCGGGCTCGGCGGGCGGCCCCTGTACAGACGACGATGTGCGCGTCGTGCGCCTTGTGGAAGACGATCTGGCCGATCCTTCCGACATGGTGCCCATGGACGGAACGACCGTTGGAGAGGTGGCCATCTCCAGCATCGCCAAGTCCACCTGCTGCTACTACAACAACGAGGAACTCACCAGGAAGAAGTTCCGCAACGGCTGGCTCTACACGGGCGATCTGGCTACCTGGAACGAGCACGGCTACGTGACCATCGTGGGCCGCAAGGACGACATGATCGTCTCGGCCGGAGAAAACATCTACCCCACCCAGGTGGAGGCCATCCTCAACGAGCACCCGAAGGTGCAGGAGAGCCTCGTGCTGGGCATCCCCGATCAGAAGCGCGGACAGATTGTGGTGGCCCTCGTCAAGGCCTCGGATCCGACGCTCGATGAGCGCGAGCTCAAGCAGTACTGCCTGGACCATCCCATGCTCTCTCCCTACAAGCGGCCGCGCCTCTACAGGTTCGTGGACGAGCTGCCCCACAATGCCACGGGCAAGCTCATCCACAAGATGCCGGACAACATCACCTTCTGACGAACCCCGCCTGAACACACCTGACAGGGCACAGGGACCGTTCAGAGCACAAAAAGCCCCGTTTCCGGACACATCCGTCTTCCAGATATCCAGGCCCTTTTCTGCACGCACACTGCAGGAAGGGCTTTTTTTCGTGCCGAATTTCGTGCCGAAGGATCGCGGATCCCGACAGGGCCGTGCACGTCGCACAAAAGCAGCAGAAAGGCGATGTGCCCCTGACACATCGATCGGAGAACTCGTTCCGGCACATCGATTTGCCAAACCCTGTCGCCCGTTCCGGCCGCCGGATCGGGCGACAGGGCAGCAGACGGCACGCTCTCCCAAAAGGCCCAAGGAAGCCCAGAGAGTCATGAAGAACTATTACGCCATAGAACTGGAATACCTGCGCGAACTTGGTGCAGAATACGCAAGGGAGCATCCGGCCATAGCGCCCCTGCTGGCCACCAGGAGCACGGATCCCGATGTCGAGCGCCTGCTGGAAGGCACGGCCTTTTTGTGCGGGCTCATCAACGAGCGCCTGGATCAGAATTTCCCCGAGGTCATCCAGACCTTTCTGGACATCACGGCCCCGGAACTGCTCAGATCCTCGCCCTCGCAGACCCTCGTCCAGTTCCTGCCCCTGCCCCAGGTCCAGGGCGTGCAGACGCTGGCCGCCGGAAGTGCCCTGGAAAGCATTCCCGTTTCCGGTACCTCCTGCACCTACACCATCCCCGGGGAAATGCCCATTGTGCCTGTCACCTCGGCTGTCAGCCTGCTGGAAGACAGAAGTCCCGATGCGGCCACCCTGCATCTGCACCTGCATGACGAATTGTCCAGGGCCTGCCAGTGGTTCTACCTCCTGCTCAAAAAGTGCACCCGCATCCGGCTCGAGGCCGCAGGCACGGTCCTCTCCCTTTCCCCTGACGCCCTTGTACCGGACCTTGTCGCCCGGGATCCGGCCGAGGGCTTTGCCGCCAGCGGTTCCGGGGCCATGTCCCCGCTGCCCGGGTCGCTCGGCGCTGCCTGGCTCAGGAACTACTTCATCCTGCCCGAGCAGTTCCTCTTCCTGCGTCTTGAGGGCGGACGCAGCCTCAGCCGCACGGAAAATGCCCATCAGCTGGACATCTTCTTCCGGCTGCAGGACTGCAGGGACATTCCGGCCCACCTTGCCCCGGATCTGCTGCGCTGCAACGTGTCCTGGGCTTTGAAGCTCCCCCGTCTTACGACGGGGGATTCTCTCCCAGAACGAGAAAATGGCTTTCTGCAGAACCTTTCGGCCAGCAGCTGTCACCATCTCGGATCCTTGTACTTTCTGTGGGCTTGAGGTGGAGCAAA